>NZ_JBHZGM010000039.1:0-45567 GCF_043392685.1 Metapseudomonas phytobenefica
CTTGGACTGGTGTCGATACTGGATACGATCACTCGGCTTAGCCGTATGACCTGAACCGCCGTATACGGAACCGTACGTACGGTGGTGTGAGAGGACGGAGGCCGCGAGGCCTCCTCCTACTCGATTTCAATAGTGGGGCGGTGGCGCCTCATCCTCGCTCGATCCGAACTGACTGAGCAGTTCCTCCTGGCGCCTGGCCAGGGCCGTCACCTGGAGTTGCAGGTGATCCACCAGACGCTGCTGCTCGACCAGGATGTCGTTGAGGGTCTGGATGGTGTCGTCCTGGAAGGCCAGCCGGCTCTCCAGATCAGTTATGCGCATTTCCAGGCTCATGGCTCATTCCTCCACAAAGCGGAAATCATCGGCCAGCACCAGGCGCAGCTTGGCGCGAATCGCAGCCACCTGTTCGGGGGAGTAGGCCACCGCCGGATGACGTCCCCAGACCGGCGCCGGCCAGGCCGCATCCTCACGTCGACGCACGATCACATGCATGTGCAACTGGCTGACCACATTGCCGAGGGTTGCGATGTTCATCTTGTCGGCACCGAAGGTGTCCTTGAGGGTCTCGGCAAGAAAAGTGGTTTCCTCCCAGAGCTGACGCTGCTCGTCGACCCCGAGCTGGAACAGCTCGCTGACCTCTTCGCGACGCGGAACCAGGATGAACCACGGGTATTGGGCGTCATTCATCAACAGCAGCCGGCACAGCGGAAAATCACCGATGGGCAGGGTGTCCTGCTGAAGTCTTGGGTCCAGGGCGAACATACTGGCCTCTCCTGTTCGACTGTAGGAAATTCGAGATTAGCACCCCCGGCCTCACGACCGGCACGGGCGCGCGCAGCATAGCCAAGACGAGCGGCGAGCGGAACTCGCTCACGGGTACCGCCTATATAGAGGAAGCCTTCGTCACCACGCGCACCAGGATCGCGCACCATTAACATTTCGTTACCTACCACCACACCCAGGTTACGCACCACCTGTCATGGCACGGGTTGGCGGCGTTCTCGAGCCATTCAGACAGTGCCTGTCAATAGCCATCCAATACGCAAAGTGCCTCATTTCAGGGCAGTGGATTTTCGTATCAGGCGCGCCTGGATCAAGCACTGGAAGCGCGGTAACGAGCGTGCCCTGTGGCAAATGACCGTTTTCTTTACGGGCCCAAGCGTTCGCGCACACTTTTTGCTAGGCAGATGCCAGGCCACACGCGGGAACGACAACCAAAACAATGAAAGCCCACCCGAAACGGGCCTCGGATACATAGGGGTTGAATGGATGCAAGAGCGAACCTATAGATATGCGACACACTTCTTCTCGATTTGCGACAGCACTGTGAAGAAATCGTAAGGACAAGGTTTCAACTATCGCCAATATTGTCGCCGTGCTATAAGTTAGCGCCGACACAAAAAGAAAGAACCGCCTTCACGTTAATAAGAAAGCGGCGAGAATCTTCAAAACCAAAGGAGCAATCACAATGCAAGTGATGAAGTGGAGCGCACTGGCTCTGGCCGTGACCGCCGGTAGCATGCAGTTGGCATTCGCCAGCGCCCAGGAAGAGTCCAATGGCTTCGTAGAAGACAGCGACCTGACTCTGCTGAACAAGAACTTCGCGTTCTACCGAGACTTCCGTGATAACCCCAGAACCAACGACGACGGTACCATCAACCAGAGCTACCGTAACGAGTGGGCGCATGGCATGAGCCTGATGTATTCGTCCGGCTTCACCCAGGGCACTGTCGGCTTCGGCGTTGACGCCCACGGCATGCTGGGCCTGAAGCTGAACAGCGGTGGCGGCACCAATGGTACTGGCCTGCTGCCGATCGGCGACGACGGCAAAGCCGCGGACGATTACTCCTACGCTGGCGGCGCCGTCAAGATGCAGGTGTCCAACACCCAGCTGAAGTACGGCAACCTGTTCCCGACTGCTCCGGTATTCGCCACCGGTACCGCTCGCCTGTTCCCGGGCTCCGCTGAAGGCTTCCAGCTGACCAGCAGCGAGATCGAAGGCCTGAACATTGACGCCGGCCACTTCACCTCCATCCGTGACGGCAGCGTTTCCACCAACCGCCACGGCGAAATCACTACCACTTACGCTGGTGTCGCTAGCAATAGCGCCGACTATGTAGGCGGCTCCTACTCCTTCAACGACAACGTCAGCGCCAGCCTGTACGGTGGTGAACTGGAAGACGTCTGGCGTCAGTACTACGGCAACCTGAACTGGAACATTCCGTTCAGCGATGCCCAGGCCCTGAACCTGGACTTCAACATCTACCGCACCTCGGACAAGGGCAAGTCCCTGGCCGGCGACATCGACGGCACCATCTGGTCCGCAGCTGCCGCCTACTCCATCGGCGCCCACAAGTTCACCCTGGCCTACCAGCGCAACAACGCCGACACTCCGTTCGACTACATCTCCATGGACGGCGGCAACTCCGGCGACTCCATCTTCCTGGCCAACTCCGTTCAGTACTCCGACTTCAACGGCCCGGGCGAGAAGTCCTGGCAGGCTCGCTACGACCTGAACATGGCTGAGTACGGCGTTCCGGGCCTGAGCTTCATGGTTCGCTACATCACCGGTGACGATGTGGATGGCAGCAAGGCTCAACAAGGCGGAGCCTTCTTCGCGCGCAATGACGATACCGGCGAGTTCGAGCAAGCTATCGGCAATGACGGCAAAGAGTGGGAACGCGACATCGAAGCCAAGTACGTGGTACAGGAAGGTCCGGCCAAGGATCTGTCCATTCGCCTGCGTCACGCCACCTGGCGTGGCAACAGCGATATGGGCTTCTTCGGCTCGCAAGGCGGCACTGCCTCGGACGAAATCCGTGTAATCACCGAGTACCCGCTGGATATCCTGTAATATCCCCTGCGTATACCTAAGTGATGAAAGGAACCCGGCCTAGGCCGGGTTTCTTTTTGGATGGAAGAACTTGACTCCCGAGTTGATCAAAACACCATCAGACAACTGCTCAAACTTTAATCAAACAATGGCAACGCATAAGTGCCAGTCACATGGGCGACGAGATCCTCTTGCGCCCCTTGCGAATAAAGTGAAACTTCACATACCGCCTGACGACGACCGAGTTTAAGAATCCTCGCCTCTGCAAGCAGATCTACAGCTTTGGGTCGAGCCAGGAAGTTGATGTTCAAGTTGGACGTCACCGCCATTTCGACTTTACCCAGGCGTCCCAACACCACCGCATACATGGCAGCATCGGCCAGTGCCATGATGGTCGGACCGGACAAGGTTCCTCCCGGTCGCACCAACCTGGGCTGGAAGGGCACGCGCGCCAGCGCACCCTGTTCGTCCATCCGCTCGATCCGAAGGTCGATGTCTTCCGCCATCGGCACCCCATGGCGAATGAGTGCCTCCACTTGCTCCGCTGTCAGACTCACTACGTCGCCCTCCTCCCTCCGCCGGACCACAATCCTGTACGCCACTTGATCAGCGCCGTACAATGCCGAGCCATTCAACCCCATCGCAACCGACAAAACGGCCAAACATGCGTACCAGTCAGTACCTGCTGTCTACCCTCAAGGAAACCCCCACCGATGCCGTGGTGATCAGCCACCAGTTGCTGCTGCGCGCCGGCATGATCCGCAAGCTCGCCTCCGGCCTCTACACCTGGCTGCCAATGGGCCTGCGTGTGCTGCGCAAGGTCGAGGCGGTGGTCCGCGAAGAAATGAACGCCGCTGGTGCGCTGGAAGTATTGATGCCCGCCGTGCAGCCCGCCGAACTGTGGCAGGAGTCCGGCCGCTGGCAGCAGTACGGTCCTGAACTGCTGCGCCTGAAGGATCGCCATGAGCGCGAGTTCTGCGTCGGTCCGACCCACGAAGAAGTCATCACCGACCTGGCGCGCAATGAGCTGAACAGCTACAAACAGCTGCCGGTCAACTTCTACCAGATCCAGACCAAGTTCCGTGACGAGATCCGTCCGCGCTTCGGCCTGATGCGCGGACGCGAGTTCGTGATGAAGGATGCCTATTCCTTCCACATGAGCCAGGAATCGCTGCAGGAAACCTATGACCGCATGCACCAGGCGTACTGCAACGTGTTCAGCCGCCTGGGCTTGGATTTCCGCCCCGTACTGGCCGATACCGGCTCTATCGGCGGCACCGGTTCCCACGAATTCCACGTGCTGGCCGAGTCCGGTGAAGACGACATCGCCTTCAGCGACAGCTCCGATTACGCCGCCAACGTCGAGAAGGCCGAGGCCCTGCCCCGCGAGACCGAGCGCCCCGCACCGAGCCAGGAGCTGAAGCTGGTCGACACCCCGAACACCAAGACCATCGCCGACCTGGTGGAAAACTTCGGCCTGCCGATCGAGAAGACCATCAAGACCCTGGTGGTCCATGGTGCAGAAGAAGGCACCCTGGTGGCGCTGATCATTCGTGGCGACCACGAACTGAACGAAATCAAGGCGGCCAACCTGCCCCAGGTCGCCAACCCGCTGGTGTTCGCCAGCGAAGCCGAACTGCGCCAGGCCATCGGCGCCGGTGCCGGATCCCTCGGCCCGCTGAACCTGCCGCTGGCCTGCATCGTCGACCGTTCGGTTGCCCTGATGAGCGATTTCGCCATCGGCGCCAACATCGACGACAAGCACTACTTCGGCGTGAACTGGGAGCGCGACCTGCCGCTGCCGGAAGTCGCCGACCTGCGTAACGTGGTCGCCGGTGACCCGAGCCCGGACGGCAAGGGCACCCTGGTGATCAAGCGCGGCATCGAAGTGGGCCACATCTTCCAGCTGGGCACCAAGTACAGCGAAGCCATGAAGCTGAACGTGCTGAGCGAGCAGGGCAAGCCGGTAACCCTGATCATGGGCTGCTACGGCATCGGCGTGTCCCGCGTGGTGGCCGCCGCCATCGAGCAGAACTATGACGAACGCGGCATCCTCTGGCCGGAGGCCCTGGCGCCCTTCCAGGTCGCCCTGGTGCCGCTCAAGTACGAGACTCCGGCAGTCAGGGAAGCGACCGACAAGCTCTACGCCGAGCTGCGTGCCGCGGGCATCGATGTGCTGCTGGACGACCGTGACAAGAAGACTAGCCCCGGCGTGAAATTCGCCGACATGGAACTGATCGGCATTCCGCACCGCATCGTGGTGAGCGAGCGTGGCCTGGCCGAAGGCAACCTGGAATACAAGAGCCGCCGCGAAAGCGACAGTCAGGCTGTGCCGGTCGCCGAACTCCTGTCCTTCATCACCGCCCGCGTGAAACGCTGATTCAAGAAAATGTCCAAGCGTAGTTCCCATTACCTCGTCGGCGCCGCCTTGTGCGGCGCCCTCTTCGTCAGCGGCTGTGCCAACCATCTGCCGCAGCGCAGCGAGCACGAAGAGCGAGTCGAGCGCAAACTGCTCAATCACAGCTTGCAGATCGAGGTGGGCGATCCCCAGGTCCTGGAACTGCCGCAACGACGCATCCGTATCAACGAGCAGAAGACCTTTGAAGTCACCGAGTTCGAAGTCAGCCGTCGCTACGACCGCTACACCCCCTACCAGCCCTGGCGGGAACTCTACGAGGTACCGCTGGGTGCGGTAGCAGTGGTCGCTGGCGTCGGCGCCAACGTGCTCAATGTGGTATTGCTCGGCAGCCTGCCGGACACCGCCACCAAGGACTGGATCAGCTACGGCTTCGCCGGCCTCAACCCGGCGATGAACGTCGAGTCCAATGGCCGTTCCGAGCAGAATCTGGCCAGCCTCGACGAGAAACAGATGGACAAGCGCATGGAATACTCCAGCACGCCCTGGGCGGAGCGTCCGGTGCTGGTCAAGTTGGGCAACCACACCCATGAGCTGCTCACCGATCGCCATGGCATCCTGCGCCTCAACCTGCTGGATGGCCCCTTTGCCGACCAGGACATCAGCCGTATCGGCAAGCTCCAGCTGAGTGTCGAAGATCCCAGCGACAGCGTCCGCGCCGAAGCCAGCCTTGGCATCAGCCACGACCTGCGCGGCAAGCTGACGGAGGCCCATGCGCTGATCTTCGAAGACCTCGAGGACGATGAAGTCCCGCAGTGGGTCCACCGCGTCAAGCGCCTGTCGGAACTGGGCCTGGAAGAAGAAGCCAGCGAACTGGAACAGAGCCTGATCGAGCTGACCCGCAACGATCCGGAACTGCAGCAGGAGTTTCTCCAGTCGCTGCTGAAGGACGCCGGGCGCCTGGCAGCCGACCCGGGCGATTCTGACTGAGTGAATCCGGGAGCGAGCGCATCTCGCTCCCGCCTCGCGGCATCAGCGCCGCACGATGAAGCCGGTAATCCCCTGTAGTGGTTGTTCCTGCAGCTCGACGCCGGTCACCTTTGCCTCGGCCGGTCCCTGCTCCAGCCAGCCGGCCAATTCGCACACCGCGTCTTCCTCCCCCTCCATGAGCACCTCGACCCGGCCATCCGCCAGGTTGCGCACCCAGCCATCCAGCTCCAGGCGCTCGGCCTGTTCCTGGGTCGACTGGCGGTAATAGACTCCCTGGACCTTGCCGCTCACGTAGCCGTGCAAACAGATTCTCGCCATACCGCTAGCCTCCCTTGCGCAGTTCTTCGAGGCGGGTGGTGAGGCCGGCAGCGGTTTGCTCCCCCATCAGGCGCTCCCGCAGTTTCCCCTGGGCATCGATGATGTAGGTCACAGGCAACGCCTCGCTCCGGGGCAGGTCGTAACGCTTGGATGGGTCCTCCGCCAGTACGGTGAACTTGATGCCCATCTTCTGCGTTGCCTGGCCAAGCTCGTCGCCCTGCAACCCATCGAAATTGACGCCCAACACTTTCACGCCCTTGTCCTTCTGCTGCTCTGCGAGGGCGTTCAGCTCGGGAATTTCCGTGCGACAGGGCACGCACCATTCGGCCCAGTAATTGATGACCAGCCACTGGCCTTCGAGGCGCTCAACCGTTACCTTCTGCCCATTCTGATCGACGCCCACGTCGTCCGAGCAGCCGGCCAGGAGCAGGCCGGCGCCCATCAGAACGAACGCCCCTATTACAGCCTGGAGTCGCGATCCCATGCATTCGGTCCTCGTGTACGCGGGGTTGATATGACGCTGGATGCCCTGCGCCTGGAAGTGCCGGACATCCTGGAAGAGAACAGCACTCCACTGGCGAGCGTGCCGACGCTCCTCGCACAAGCGCGCCAACTCCCTCAGGATAGTGCCCTTCAGCAGCTCCTGACTCATTTGTTCAGGCTCAACCGCAGCGCTCTGACCTTACTCGAAAGGCAACGTGCGCTGCAAAGCTTCAGCGAGGAGTTCCGCCACTACACCCTGGCCGTCCAGGACCGGGCTGGTCCGTCCAGCCTCTTCGTCACGCTCTGCAACGAACTGGCCTGCGGCTTCAAACGCCTGTTGCTGCAGATTCTCCAGGGTCACCAGCCGTCGCGCCCGCACCTGGCCTGGTGCCTGTACATGGCCCAGCACTTTCTCGCCCAGACCCAGATGCGCCACTACCAGCGCTATCAGGAGCCCAACCCTGGGCTCTGGCGCGACAGCCATCTGCTGTACTGGATCGGCGAGCACCAGCGTTGCCTGGACGAACCGGTGGCTGCCGCCTTCGTCCCCACACCGGCCAATACCCTGCGCGGGCTCTACCAGCAGATGCTGCTGCTCGCCCTGAGCAATCCATTCCACCTGAGCGAAGGCGAATGCCCGCTGCTGTTCGGCGCCCTGGCGCCGGTCGCCGGCCTGGCGCGGCTGCTGCCGTGGGATGAGGACGACGAGAACAGCAGCCCGACCGTCGACCTGACCGAGTCCCAGCCCTGCCTGCCGCTGGACCAGAAGCCCGATGGCGCCAATATCTATCTGCGCCGCTTTGAATTGGGCGCCCTGCTGATTGCACTACATGAGCCCTCGCCGCTACGCAGCGAGAGCGAACACGAGCTCCTGCAAAGGGTCCACCGGTACTGGCTGGGACGACAGCAACGCCGCCACCCCCGCACCGAGCAATCTGGCAACTGCCAGTTGGCGGTGGGCCTGTGCGCCATCCATGCCGATCTGCTGACACAACATCCCGGCCGCTATAGCGCGCAGATGCTCGATACCAGCCCCGGCGGCGCCCGCCTGCTCTGCCACAGTGACCTGGCGAGCCAGTTACCGGTAGGCCAACTGGTTCTGGTGCAGACCCAGAGCACACCGGTTCTCGCGCTGGTGCGCTGGCGCTACCAGAACACCGAGGGCCTGCACCTTGGCGTGCGCTACCTCAAGGGCCTTTCCCGCCCGGTGTGGCTGCGCCGCGCGCCCAGCGCCCAGACACACCCCGGCGTCCTGCAAAGCACGCCCGAGCCCGGCAATGGCTGGCATCACGAACTCTGGCTGCCGGGCAAGCAATTTGTCGAAGGGGAGAATCTCTGGCTGCAGCTGGCCAGCGTCCACAACCAGGCCATCGTCCCGCTACCGGCCCCCAATCTCTGCACCTCACTGGTGGCGCGCTATCCCCTGCAGCTTGCCTGAGTAGCCAAACTGCGAGGCGGGTCACGCCAGTCGGCGGCCAAGGCGCACAGTTCGTATGGAAATGGCTGCTTATAATCCAGTGCCACCGGTACGCACGTACCTTTTCCAGCCTGGATGCCCTATGCAACAGCACGACAGCCTGATCGGCCCGGTTCCCGCCCGCGTCGTCGAAGTCGCCCGCTCCACCCTCACCGCCTTCGATGGCCGGGTGGCGGATTTCAACGTGGCGGCCTGGCTGCACCTGCCGGGCATCACGGGCCTGCCCGTTTCACTGATGGTGGCCTATATGGATGGCAGCCAGCGCCGCGAGGTTGCCGTGGATCACGGCAAGCTCAACCCCAAGGGCAAGATCCTGCTGTCGGGCGTCGCCCGCCTGCCGTTCAAGCACAAGGTCGAACAGATGCAGGTGCGCCTGCGCGCCGCCGTTCCGATCAAGGGGTTGCTGGTGGAAGAACTCTTCGTACAGGCGGTGGAACTGGCCGAGCCGGCCAAGCGCCAGGCCCGCGCCTAAAACCGGATTCAGCCCGGGAGCGCGCGATTGCCCTCAATGGGCTTCCGTTCGGTTTCGTCCTGTTCTTCCTGCACGGCCTGTGGGGCCAGGGATTCCGGCCAGTGACGGAATTTCAGCCCGGTCACCCGGTTCAGGCCCTCCAGCGCCCGTTGCGGTGCACGCTTGTGCAAATGAATCAGTTTGTCTTTCGCGGTACCCATCGCTTCCGTCCCCTGGCCATCGTTTTGATAGCATCTTCCCTGTCTTAGCCATAAACATGCCAATCATCCAGGCCTGTCGGTGCATGGACCGTAGCGGAGTTTCCCTGGTTCACCCGTGAGAGCAGTGACAATTTTCGTCAGTCGTTTCCCGGCTTGAGCCATTGCGCCAGGCTGCCGCCGAACAGGGCCTGCTGCTCTTCCTGGAGCAACTCCAACGCCTTGCGCAGCGGCGGATACCAGGCTTCATCCAGTTGCTCGGGCAACTGACCCGGCCGGGGCAGCGGCCAGGGCAGATGGACGAGCAACTGATGGAGACTGTAACCACCGAGATCACGGCAGAGCACCCAGGTAGCTCCGCTGGCGCGGCACACCAGATGCTGGCTTTCCAGCAGCTCCATCATCTCCAGCCATTCATCCTCCGGCAGGTGCCAGCCGGCGCGCTGCACGTCCAGGTGGCGCACCGGCATGCCACGCATCTGGCGATCGTGGAACACCCGCAGGATGCCCAGCAGCACCAGCAGGCGGGGCAGCGCCCGACGGCGCCAGTGCCAGGGCGTGGAAAGGTTGCAGACCAGTTCGGCGCCGAACAGTACGATCACCCAGGACAGGTAGATCCACAGCAGGAACAGCGGCACCGTCGCGAAGGCGCCATAGATCAGCTGGTAGCCGGGAAAGAGGCTGACATAGAGGCCGAACAGCGCCTTGGCCGCCTCGAACAGCAGCGCGGTGAAGACGCCGCCTGCCAAGGCGTGGCGCACCGGCACCCGCGCATTGGGCACGGCTGCATAGATCAGGGTGAAGGCGGCGATGCTGGACAGCAGCGGCGTGAAGCCGAGCAGGGTCTTGGCGCCGATCAGCGCATCCGGACCGGAAATCAGCGACAGCGAGGTGATGTAAGTGCTTACGGCGAACCCGGCGCCCAACAGCAGCGGGCCGAGACTGAGGATCGCCCAGTAAAGCAGGAAACTGGAGACGCCCCGGCGCGGCTGACGCACCCGCCAGATGGTGTTGAAGGCCTTTTCGATGGTGACCAGCATCATGAAGGCCGTCACCACCAGCAGGCCGACACCGACCCAGGTCAGGTGCCGCGCCTGCACCGTGAAGCCACGCAGGTACTCCTGCAGGGTTTCCCCGGTGGACGGTACGAAGTTGTGGAAGATGAAGCTCTGGATCTGCTCGCCGGTGCCCTGGAAGGCCGGAATGGCCGAGAGCATGGTGAAGGTCACCGTCATCATCGGCACCACGGCGAACAGGCTGGTGTAGGTCAGGGCCGCAGCGCTGTTGGTGCCACGATCGGCAATGAACCGCTGTAGCAGGAAGCGCCAGAATTCGACGATGTCGGTGAGGCGTTGGCGCATTCCATCTCCTTGATTCTTATCGGCCCGGCCCGGCTCAGCAGACCGCAAGCGCGCTGCACGGTTCAGGCGGGCACCACGACGCGGTTAGAATAGCCGCCTCGACCAAGCCCATGCGACCCCCGACATGACTGAACTGACCCTCTACCACAACCCGCGCTGCTCCAAGTCCCGTGGTGCCCTGGAACTGCTGGAAGCCCGCGACCTGGCCCCCAACATAGTGCGTTACCTGGAAACCCCGCCCAGCGCCGCCGAGCTGCGAGACCTGCTGGCCAAGCTGGGTTTGACCGCCCGCCAGCTGCTGCGCACCGGTGAAGACGAATACAAGGCCCTTGGCCTGGACGACGCCAGCCTCTCGGAAGAACAGCTGATCGCCGCCATGACCGCCCACCCCAAGCTGATCGAACGCCCCATTCTGATCGCCGGTGACAAGGCCGTGGTCGGCCGTCCGCCGGAGAAGGTGCTGGAGATCCTGCCTTGAGCGCGCCCTACATCCTGGTCCTCTACTACAGCCGCCACGGCGCCACCGCCGAGATGGCCCGGCAGATCGCCCGTGGCGTCGAGCTGACCGGCCTGGAAGCACGCCTGCGCACCGTGCCGGCGGTGTCGACCGAATGCGAAGCGGTCGCCCCGGACATCCCTGCCGATGGAGCCCTCTACGCCACCCTGGACGACCTGCGCTACTGCGCCGGCCTGGTCATGGGCAGCCCCACCCGCTTCGGCAACATGGCAGCGCCGCTGAAATACTTCCTCGACGGCACCAGTAGCCTCTGGCTCACCGGCGAGCTGGTGGGCAAGCCAGCCGCGGTGTTCACCTCCACCGCCAGCCTGCATGGCGGCCAGGAAACCACCCTGCTGTCGATGCTGCTGCCACTGATGCACCACGGCATGCTGGTCACCGGCCTGCCCTACAGCGAACCGGCACTGCTGGAAACCCGCGGCGGCGGCACGCCCTATGGCGCCAGCCACCACGCCGGAGCCGATGGCAAGCGTCCGCTGGACGAACACGAAATCGCCCTGTGCCGCGCCCTGGGCCAACGCCTGGCGCAAACCGCCCAGCGCCTGGAGGCTCCGCGTGGCTAAAAAAACCAAGAAACTGCCGGAACTGGACTGGCTGGCGCCACGCATGTCGGCCAGCCGGGTAGTCAGTCTGGTGAGTTTCATCGCCCTGGCCGTGTTGCTGGCGGTGAATACCCTGTTCTTCGCCGACCTGCACGGCGCGCGGACCTGGGTGGTGCTGGCCATCCTGCTGGTTCCCCTGGCGCTGCTCGCCCCCGGCATGATCCTCGGCAACGCCCGCGCCCACGCCTGGGCCTGCTTCGTGGTGAACCTCTACTTCATCCAGGGCGTACTCGCCGCCATCGACCCGGCGCGCAGCCTGTTCGGCTGGCTGGAAGCCGGCCTCAGCCTGCTGCTGTTCTGCGCGGCGCTGCTCTACACGCGCTGGCGCTTCCAGTACAACCGCAAGCTCGCCGGGGAGTGATTCCCGCCCAGCCATGAAAAAGCCCGGACTTCGATCCGGGCTTTTTCATTGGACGGCTGGCTGGAAATGCGAGGCTACCAGCCGAAAATTTCCTTGAGGAACGGAATGGTCAGCTTGCGCTGGGCCTGGAGCGAGGCCTGATCGAGGATGTCCAGCAAATCGAACAGCAGGTTCATGCTGCGCGGGCCACGGGTGAGGATGAAACGCCCCACTTCGTCGGTCAGGTGCAGGCCGCGACGCGAAGCGCGCAGTTGCAGGGCACGCAGCTTGTCCTCGTCGGACAGCGCATGCAGCTGGAACACCAGCGCCAGGGTCAGGCGCGATTTCAGGTCCGGCAGCTTCACACCCAGCTCGCGAGGCGACTTGCTGGCCGACAACAGCAGCTTGCGGCCGGCATCACGCAGGCGGTTGAACAGGTGGAACAGCCCCTCTTCCCACTCCGGGCGCCCGGCCAGGGCATGCAGGTCGTCCAGGCACACCAGCTCGCACTGCTCCAGGTTGTCGAAGACTTCGGGGCCGTAGTGCACCAGTTCGTCCATGGGCAGGTAGATGGCCTGCTCGTCGCGCTGCTCGAACCGCAGGCAAGCGGCCTGGAGCAGGTGACTGCGTCCCGCCCCCTCGCCACCCCAGAGGTAGATCAGGCTTTCGGTCCAGCCGGCATCGGGCTCGCACAGGCGCTCGACATAGCCAAGAGCCGCGGCATTGGCGCCGGGATAGAAGTTGGCGAAGGTGGCGTCGTCACGCAGACGCACACTCAGGGGAAGCTGGATCGGTGTCATGCCGTACTGGGAGGGTCGTCGGGACCGCTACTCGACTGTCCGTAAAGGTCGGAAAGTTTATAGAAATCATGCGCATGGCGCAGCAAAACCATGATGATCGCTGCCACGGGCAGGGCCAGCAGCACGCCGGTGAAGCCAAACAGCTGGCCGCCGGCAAGTATCGCAAAGATCACTGCCACCGGGTGAAGTCCGATGCGATCGCCCACCAGCAGCGGCGTCAGCAGCATACCTTCGAGCAATTGCCCCACACTGAATACGGCTACAACGCCGATCAGCGGATAGAGTTCGAAGCCGCCGAACTGAAACAGCGCAGCAATCAGTGCGGCACCGAAACCGACCACGAAGCCCATGTAGGGCACGATACTGGCCAGCCCCGCCAGCAGGCCGATCAGCAAGCCCAGGTCCAGCCCCACCAGCATCAGGCCGACGGCGTAGATCAGCCCCAGCGCCAGCATCACCAGCAACTGGCCGCGCAGGAAGGCGCCCAGCACTTCATGGCATTCCCCCACCAGCCCGACCACATAGGATTCGCGGTTGCGCGGCAGCAGGCCACGCAGCTTGGCCACCATCAGGTCCCAGTCGCGTAGCAGGTAGAAGCCCACCACGGGAACCAGCAACAGGTTGCCCAGCCAGCCCAGCAGCGCCAGGCCGGATGCGGTGACGCTCGCCAGCAGGGTGCCGGCGATGTCGGTGGTCTGGCCGAGATGGCCGGTGATCACGGCCTTGAGCCGATCGACACGCCAGAAGTCGCCGGGCAGGCCAAGCTGCGCCTGGACCCAGGGCAGCGCGCTCTGCTGCAACCAGTCGAGCATCTGCGGCGCCACTTCATAGAGGCGGAACAGCTGGCGGCCGAGCATGGGCAGCAATACCAGTAACAGTGCCAGCAGGATCAGGCCGAACAGGCCGAATACCAGCACCACGCCCCAGGTGCGCGACAGGCCGAGCCGCTCCAGGCGATCCACCAGCGGGTCGCCGAGGTAGGCCAGCAACATGCCCACCAGGAAGGGAGAAAGCACCGGATGCAGCTGGTAGATCAGCCAGCCCAGAAACAGCAAGCCACCCAGCCAGAGCCAGCGGCGCGAGTCGGTCATATCAGGCCCTCATCCTTGCGTAGCGATATTTCCGTCCCCAATCCCAGACGTATTGGGCCCCACTGCACAACGTCACCACCAATACCAGCCAGCTCAACGGCCAGCGTAGCCACGCCAGGACCGGCGCCAAGCTGAACTCCAGCAGCAGACAGACAACCAGCAGCATCTGCAGCAGCGTACTCAACTTGCCCAGCCGGCTCGGTGAGAACTCCGCCGGCCCCGCCATCATGCGGTACAGCCCGGCCCCCAGCAGGATCACCAGGTCGCGCAGGAACACCACCAGCGCCAGCCACAGCGGCACGACCTGGGTAATGGTCAGGCAGATGAAACTGGTCACCAGCAGAAGCTTGTCGGCCAGGGGGTCGAGCAGGGAGCCGAAGCGGCTGGTCCAGCCGAAACGCCGGGCAAGGAAACCGTCCAGGGCATCGGAACCACCGGCGATGGCGAACAGCACCAGCGCCTGGCCATGCCGTTCGGACAGCAGCAACCCGGCAATGGGAAAAACCAGTGCCAGGCGCAGCAGAGTCAACAGATTGGGCAACTGGTGCATGGCATCCCCGTTCCGGGTAGGGCGCCAGTTTACGCCCGCTACCAGCGGAAGCGCAGCACGTTGTCGCGCGGCACCACCTGGGGCGCCGCAGCCGCCTGGGGATCAGCGGCAGGAGCCGGGGCCTCGGGCGGCGCTTCCTGGAGCCCGGCCAGGGCCAGTTGGGCACGCAGCTGCTCGGGGCTGGCGTTGACCTGGTACTCCAGGCGGTCGCCCTCGACCTTGAGCAGGCGGGCGCCGAAGGGTTCCAGCAGGCGCGACAGTTCGGCGTAGCGGGTCAGATTGGCGCCCCGCACTTCCAGCTCCAGGTTCTGCCCGGCACCGGGCGCCACCACGAAGCGCGTTGCCAGACGCTGGCTCACCGCGGACATCACGGCATCGGCCAGCGCGGCATTGTCAGCGCCCTCAGCGGTGCCCTGCTCGCGGCTGTCGCCCAGCCACAGGCGCCATTGCGCCTGCCACTTGCCATCGGCCTCGCTGGCATCGACCGCCAGCAGGGCATCGGCGTCGTAGCGCTCGGAAGCCTGGGTCAGCGCACCGGGCTGGGCGGATGTCAGTTGCTCGGGCGTCGCCAACAACTGTTCTTCGAGGTCGGCGAGCGGCAGGCGCAGCGGCAGGCCGCGATTCTGTGCAGCCTGACGCAGGGGCGTCGCGGCGTCCTGGCCGTCGCCCACCAGGCTGTTGCCGCCTTCTCCGGAACGGTTCAGCCACCAGGCCAGGATAGCCGGGCGATTGGCGCTCCACAGCGGGATACCGGCCCGGCGCAGGGTACGTTCGGTGGTGATGGGGTCGAAGTCCACCACCAGCACCTTGCCTTCATAGCCGTACTGGCTGATGAGTTGTTGCGGGTCCTTGCGCACGGCTTCCAGAGCCGGGCTCTGGGCGGCGTTGGCGTCCCCGGACAGGCGCAGCACCAGGGTTTCCAGAGCACGCACCAGGGCCTGGTTACGCTCCTCCGGCTGCTGCGAAGCGACAGGTTCACGAACCTGATAGAGGTTGTTGACCGTCTCGGCCTGGACCGAAAGACCGGACAGCGTCAGGCAGAGCAGTACAGCTTGAGCGAGCAGGCGCATGGTGGAATCCCTGTAGGAAAACAGATGCAGCATAGGCCGCAGTCGAAGGGCTATACCTTAATCAGCCGCCTGCCCCGGGGCAACGCGCGCGTTTTCCGGTTCTTTTCGCCGGGACCGACCGCTGCCGATGGCTGCTACCGGGCAAGCCTGATAAAATCGCGCGCCTTCGCAAACCGGCAGCCAGACTTGCCGGTCGATCCTCGAATTTCCCCCTATAGGCCTGGATTTATGAGCAAGCAACCCTCCCTGAGCTACAAGGACGCCGGTGTAGACATCGACGCTGGTGAAGCCCTGGTCGAACGCATCAAAGGCGTGGCCAAGCGCACCGCGCGCCCGGAAGTGATGGGCGGCCTGGGTGGCTTCGGCGCCCTCTGCGAGATCCCGGCCGGCTACAAGCAGCCGGTCCTGGTGTCCGGCACCGACGGCGTCGGCACCAAGCTGCGCCTGGCACTGAACCTGAACAAGCACGACAGCATCGGCCAGGACCTGGTCGCCATGTGCGTGAACGACCTGGTGGTCTGCGGTGCCGAGCCGCTGTTCTTCCTCGACTACTACGCCACCGGCAAGCTCAACGTTGACGTGGCTGCCACCGTGGTCACCGGCATCGGCGCCGGTTGCGAACTGGCCGGCTGCTCCCTGGTGGGCGGCGAGACCGCCGAAATGCCCGGCATGTACGAAGGCGAAGACTACGACCTGGCCGGCTTCTGCGTCGGGGTTGTGGAAAAGGCCGAGATCATCGACGGTTCCAAGGTTCGCACCGGCGACACCCTGATCGCCCTGCCCTCCTCCGGCCCGCACTCCAACGGCTACTCGCTGATCCGCAAGATCATCGAAGTCAGCGGCGTCGACATCGAACAGGTCCAGCTGGACGGCAAGCCCCTGGCCGACCTGCTGATGGCCCCGACCCGCATCTACGTCAAGCCGCTGCTGCAGCTGATCAAGGAAACCGGTGCAGTGAAGGCCATGGCCCACATCACCGGCGGCGGCCTGCTGGACAACATCCCGCGCGTCCTGCCGGACAACGCCCAGGCCGTGATCGACGTCGCCAGCTGGCAGCGTCCGGCGGTCTTCGACTGGCTGCAGGAACAGGGCAACGTCGACGAGACCGAGATGCACCGCGTGCTGAACTGCGGCGTGGGCATGGTCATCTGCGTTGCACCGGAGCAGGCGGAAGCCGCGCTCAAGATCCTGCGCGCCGCCGGCGAGCAGCCCTGGGTCATCGGTGAAATCGCCGCGGCCGCCGAAGGTGCCCAGCGCGTCGTACTGAACAACCTGAAGAGCCACTGATGGCCGCACGTTGTGATGTGGTGGTGCTGATCTCCGGCTCCGGCAGCAACCTGCAGGCGCTGATCGACAGCATCACCGGCGACGACCATCCGGCCCGCATCCGCGCGGTGATTTCCAACCGCGCCGATGCCTTCGGCCTGGAGCGGGCGCGGAAGGCCGGCATCGATACCCGCGTGCTGGACCATAAGGCCTACGCCGATCGCGAAGCCTTCGACGCCGCTTTGATCGAAGCCATCGACGGCTACGCACCACAACTGGTGGTTCTGGCCGGATTCATGCGGATCCTCACACCCGGCTTCGTGCGCCACTACCAGGGACGCCTGCTGAACATTCATCCGTCCCTGTTGCCCAAGTACAAGGGCCTGCACACCCACCAACGCGCGCTGGAAGCCGGCGATTCCGAACATGGCTGCAGCGTGCACTTCGTCACCGAAGAACTCGATGGCGGCCCTCTGGTGGTACAGGCGGTGATCCCGGTAGAGTCGGACGATACGCCGGAAAGCCTGGCGCAGCGGGTTCATGTACAGGAACACCGCATTTATCCGCTGGCCATGCGCTGGTTTGCCGAAGGCAGGCTGCGCCTGGGCCAGGACGGCGCCGAACTGGATGGACAAGCGTTGCCCCCGTCGGGGCAACAACTGCGTAACTAGGAGATTCGCCAATGCGTCGTGCCTTGCTGTTGCTCCTCGCCCTTTTCACCCTGCCCACTGTCGCGGCCGAGCTGAAACCCTTCGAGGCCAGCTACACCGCCGACTGGAAACAGTTGCCGGTCAGCGGCACCGCCGGCCGCAGCCTCAAGCAGCTGGACAATGGCCGCTGGGAACTGGACTTCGAAGCCTCCATGCTGGTGGCCAGCCTGAGCGAGGTGAGCACCTTCCGCGTCGAGAGCAACGCCTTCCTGCCTCTGACCTACCGCTTCAACCGCAGCGGCCTCGGCAAGAGCAAGCAGGTGGAGTTCGACTTCGACTGGGCCCAGAAGCAGATCATCGGCAACGACCGCGGCAATCAGGTGCGCCTGCCCCTGAACCGAGGCATGCAGGACAAATCCACCTACCAGCTGGTGCTCCAGCATGACGTCGCCGACGGCAAGAAGAGCATGAGCTACCAGGTGATCGACGGCGACGAGATCGAGACCTACGACTTCCGTGTGCTGGGCGAGGAACGCGTACGCACCAAGGCCGGCCTGGTGGATGCCATCAAGGTCGAGCGCGTCCGCGATCCCACCCAGAGCAGCCGCAAGACCGTGCTCTGGTTCGCCAAGGACTGGGACTTCCTGCTGGTCCGCCTGCACCAGGTGGAAAAGGACGGCAAGGAATACCAGATCATGCTCAAGGAGGGCACGGTGAACGGCAAGCCAGTAAAAGGCCTGCCGGAGTAACACCTCCCCTCACGAAGAACCGGGCCCCGCGCCCGGTTTTTTGTGCCCGCGGGAACCAGGGCAAGGCCCCGGAAAGACGAAACAGGCTGATACTTGGAAGGATGCCCGGGCGCCCCTCAGCGCCTATGCTGTCTACCCGACACGCCGCAGAGGAAACCGCCATGACCGAGGAATACCTGCCGCTTTCCTGCGAGCTCTACGACTACATCGAGATTGCCTGCCTGCATCGCTACCAGTTGCACATCGAGCTGGCCGGCGGCGCCCGCCTCGATGCCCGCGCCATGACCACCCTGACGACGCCGGACAAGGAGGAGTTCCTCATCGTGCAAAACGAGGGCGGCCAGGAGCGCCTGCGCCTGGATCAGATCACGGCGATCACGCCACTGACGGAAGGGGCGAGTTTCGGCCGGGTGCTGCTGGGCAATCAGATCTGCTGAAAGCCGTCGTTGCACTCGGGCCACAGGATGAAACGTCTTGTGGGAGACATAGCCAATTCATTCGCGACTGAAGTCGCCCCACAAACGCGACCCAACCGGGAATCGATGAAATCCGGGGAAGTCCCGCCACTGCTCCCGGATTTCATCCGGGCTGCGTTTGGCTGCGAATCACCAGTTCTTTCGCACACGCAAAAGAAAACCGGGCCAGGGCCCGGTTTCTTCGCAGCGTCACCACATCAGATCGTCCGGCACCTTGTAGGCCGCGTACGGATCGTCGGCGTCCGGTTCTTCCACCTGGGTGTTGAGCAATACGATGCGGCGAGGATCGCGCTCCTGGATGCGCAAGGCGGCATCACGCGGGATCACCTCGTAACCGCCGCCGTGGCGGACGATGGCGAGCGAACCGCGGCTCAGCTTGTCGCGCATCATGGCGTTGACGGCCAGGCGCTTGACCTTCTTCTCGTCAACGAAGTTGTAGTAGTCGTCGGTAGTCAGCTTGGGCAGTCGGGTGCCTTCGATCAATTGCTTGATCTGCGCGGCCCGGGCCTTCTGTTCGGCCTTTTCCTGCTGCTGGCGGTTCAGTTCCTGGTCGCGGGCGGCCTTCTCGGCCTGGGCCTGCAGGGCCGCCTGGCGCAGTGACTCATCCTTCTCGACCTGGTTCTTCTTTTCCAGGCGGGTCTGCTTCTGCTGTTGCTTGGTGGCCTGCTTGACCTGCTTTTCATTCACCAGCCCGGCTTTCAGCAGCTGGTCGCGGAGGGAAAGGCTCATAAGGGAAATCAGTCTCTCGAGTTGTCAGGCTGTTGAAACACTACCTGCTAGCAGCCAAGGCCGGATTTTTCCTGCTTCTTGGCTTCGCCCCAGAGGGCATCCAGTTCTTCCAGGGTGCAATCTTCAATGGGACGGCCCGCTTCGCGCAATGCCTGTTCGATAAAGCGGAAACGCCGTTCGAACTTGCCGTTGGCGCCGCGCAAGGCAGTTTCCGGATCGACCTTGAGGTGGCGGGCCAGATTGACCACCACGAACAGCAGGTCGCCCACCTCGTCGGCGATGGCCTGGGGGTCGTTCTCGCTCATGGCCTCCAGCACCTCGTCCAGCTCCTCGCGCAACTTGTCGATCACCGGCAGCGCCTCGGGCCAGTCGAAGCCCACCTGGGCGGCGCGCTTCTGCAGCTTGGCGGCGCGGCTCAGGGCCGGCAGCGCGGCAGGGACGTCATCCAGCAGGGAAAGCTGCTCGGGGGCGGCAGCCTTTTCGGCGCGCTCCTCGGCCTTGATCTCTTCCCAGCGCTGCTTGATCGCCGCTTCCTCCAGGCGAGCCATGTCCGGGGCGCCGTAGAGGTCGCCGTCGGGGAAGACGTGGGGATGGCGGCGGACCAGCTTGCGGGTGATGGCATCCACCACGCCGGCGAACTCGAAGCGCCCCTCCTCCTTCGCCAGCTGGCTGTAATACACCACCTGGAACAACAGGTCGCCAAGTTCACCGGGCAGATGGTCGAAGTCGCCACGCTCGATGGCGTCGGCCACCTCGTAGGCTTCCTCGATCGTGTGCGGAACGATGCTGGCGTAGTCCTGCTTCAGGTCCCAGGGGCAGCCATACTGCGGGTCGCGCAGCCGGGCCATCAGGTGCAGCAGGTCGTTGAGTTGGTACATGTCAGTTCCGTGTTGATTGTCCAGGCCCAGCCGGTGGGCTGAAGCCCACCCTACATTTCCGTTGCCCCTGAGCGTCGCGAGCGAAGGGCTGGCTAGGCGGAAGGGGGCGGAAAAGTGGAGTTGGCTATTGCCAATGAGCATTTTCCGCCCTCATTCCAACAACGCCAGACCGAGCGCAGTAGCTCAGGCAGCCCGGTTGCGGCGCGCTTCGATAACGTTGGGCAATTGCGAGATACGCGCCAGCAGCCGGCCCAGCGCATCCAGGCCGGGGATCTCGATGGTCAGCATCATGGCGGCGGTGTTGTCTTCCTTGTTCGAGCGGGTGTTCACCGCCAGCACGTTGATGCGCTCGTTGAGCAGCACCTGGGACACGTCGCGCAGCAGGCCGGAACGGTCGTAGGCGCGGATGATGATGTCCACCGGGTAGGTCTGCACCGGCACCGGCCCCCAGCTCACCTGGATCATCCGCTCCGGCTCACGGCCGGACAGCTGCAGCGCCGAAGGGCAGTCCTGGCGGTGGATGCTGACGCCGCGGCCGAGGGTGATGTAGCCCACGATGGGGTCCCCCGGCACCGGCTGGCAGCAGCCGGCCATCTGCGTCAGCAGGTTGCCGACACCCTGGATCTGCACGTCGCCACGCTTGCCCGGCTTGTGCTGGGAAGACTTGCGCGGGATCAGTTCCAGTTGCTCGTTGTGACCGCGTTCCGGCTCCACCAGCGCCTGGGCGGCGTTGACCACATGGGCCAGGCGCAGATCGCCGGCCCCCAGGGCCGCGTGCATGTCTTCAGCCCCGCGCAGGTTGCACTTCTCGGCCAGTTTCTCGAAGTCCACCGGTGGCAGCGCCAGACGCGACAGTTCGCGCTCAAGCATGGCCTTGCCGGCGGCGACGTTCTGGTCGCGGGCCTGCAGCTTGAACCAGTGGACGATCTTCGCCCGGGCCCGGGACGTGGTGATGTAGCCCAGGTTCGGGTTGAGCCAGTCGCGGCTGGGCGCGCCCTGCTTGCCGGTGATGATCTCCACCTGCTCGCCGGTCTGCAGCCCGTAGTTCAACGGCACGATGCGGCCGTTGACCTTGGCGCCCCGGCAGTTGTGGCCGATCTCGGTGTGCACGCGATAGGCAAAGTCCAGCGGCGTGGCGCCCTTGGGCAGATCGATGGCGTGGCCATCGGGGGTGAAGACGTAGACCCGGTCGGGCTCGATATCCACCCGCAACTGCTCGGCCAGGCCGCCGATATCGCCCAGTTCCTCGTGCCATTCGAGCACCTGGCGCAGCCAGGCGATCTTTTCTTCGTAATGGTCGGAGCTCGACTTGACGTCGGTGCCCTTGTAGCGCCAGTGGGCGCAGACCCCGAGCTCGGCTTCCTCGTGCATGGCGTGGGTGCGGATCTGCACCTCCAGCACCTTGCCGTCGGGACCGATCACCGCCGTGTGCAGGGAGCGGTAGCCGTTCTCCTTGGGGTTGGCGATGTAGTCGTCGAATTCCTTGGGAATGTGCCGCCAGAGGGTGTGCACAATCCCCAGCGCGGTATAGCAATCGCGCAGCTCGGGCACCAGCACCCGTACCGCACGCACGTCGTAGATCTGGCTGAACTGCAGGCCCTTGCGCTGCATCTTCCGCCAGATGGAATAGATGTGCTTGGCGCGGCCGCTGATGTCGGCCTTGATGCCGGTGGCGGCCAGTTCCTCGCGCAGCTGCTTCATCACGTCGGCGATGTACTGCTCGCGGTCGAGGCGACGCTCGTGGAGCAGCTTGGCGATCTGCTTGTACTGGTCCGGCTCCAGGTAGCGGAAGGACAGGTCCTCCAGCTCCCACTTGATATGGCCAATACCGAGGCGATGGGCGAGCGGCGCATAGATGTCGAACACCTCGCGGGCGACGCGGTGGCGCTTCTCCTCGTCGGCGTTCTTCACCTCACGTATGGCGCAGGTACGCTCGGCCAGCTTGATCAGGGCGACGCGCACGTCATCGACCATGGCCACCAGCATCTTGCGCAGGTTATCCACCTGCGCCTGGGTGCCGAGGACCATGGATTGGCGCGGATTGAGGCTGGCGCTGATGGCAGCCATGCGCAGCACGCCTTCGATCAGCCTGGCCACCACCGCGCCGAAGCGCTGCTGCACGGTTTGCAGCTGGACTTTGCCCTCGCGCACGCCACGGTAGATCACCGCGGCCACCAGGGATTCCTGATCCAGCTTCAGGTCCGCGAGAATCTCGGCGATCTCGAGGCCCGTCTGGAAACTGGACGTACCCTCGGCCCAGATGTTCTGCGCAGCGATGGCCTGTTGCTCGGCGTCGCGGGCGAACTCGCAAGCCTCTTTGAGTACTGCGCGATCGAGCACCGGGTCGAGGCTGATGACATGGTCCAGCCACGCCTCGAGGTTGATGCTGCCGTCGGTATTGACCGGCTGTTGCGCTCTCACCTGTACCATCTTACCTACCTTCCCTACGACGTGAACCCCTCACGTCGAATTGTCGCCAGCCTCTGTCGGGCCGGTCGGATTACGCAGGCTTCCTAGCCCGCTTCGAATAACGCCATGGCCTCGACATGGGCCGTCTGAGGAAACATGTCGAGAATCCCGGCCTTCTTCAGCTGGTATCCCCGCCTGACCAGTTCGGCACTGTCACGCGCCAGGGTCGCCGGGTTGCAGGATACATAGACCACTCGTTGCGCACCGGTTGCAGCAATCTGCCGAACGGCTTCGAAGGCGCCGTCACGCGGCGGATCGAGCAGCACGGCATCGAATCCCTGCCGGGCCCAGGGCGCATCGGCCAGCGGGTTCGACAGGTCGGCCTGGAAGAAGTGCACATTCTCCAGGCCATTGGCGGCGGCATTTCCGCGCGCCCGTTGCACCATGGCCTCGACACCTTCCACCGCCACCACCTCGCGCACCTGGCGCGCCAGCGGCAAGGCGAAGTTGCCGAGCCCGCAGAACAGATCCAGCACCCGCTCGCCCGGCTGCGGTTTCATCCAGTCTAGCGCCTGCGCCACCATCGCCTCGTTGACCGCTTCATTGACCTGGACGAAGTCGCCGGGGCGATATTCAAGTTCGAGGTTCCAGGGTTCCAGGCGATAGCCGAGGCGCGCGTCCGGCTGGTCCGGATGGGGTTCGCCCTCACCCTGCAGCCAAAGCTGCGCCTGGTGCGCCGCACAGAACTCGCGCAGGCGCTGCAGGTCGGCCTCACCCAGGGACTGGGTGTGGCGCAGCAGCAACGCCGACGCGGTGCCGTGGAACAACTCCACGTGTCCGATCGCCTGAGGCTTGTCCAGGCCCTTGAGCAGCCCGGGCAGCGAACGCATCAATGGCTGCAAGGGCTGTACCAGCACCAGGCAATCCTTGATTCCGACTATCGCCTGGCTGGAAGCCGCGCGAAATCCCACGTCCAGCTGGCGCGCCTTGACGTCCCAGCGCACGGCAATGCGGGCACGCCGCCGGTAACCGAAGTCGGTCCCCACAAGTGGGGCTACCCATTCCTGCGGATGGAGGTCGGCGACGCGCGCCAGTTGCTCGGCCAGCGTGCGCTGTTTCAGGGCAAGCTGCTCGGCATGGGGCAGGTACTGCAGGGTGCAGCCGCCGCACTGGCCGGCGTGGGCGCAGGGCGGCACCAGGCGTATCGGGCTGGCACTGAGCACACGTTCGGCACGGGCTTCCACCACCTGGCTGCGGGCGGCGAGCACGCGGGCTTCCACTTCTTCCTGTGGCAGGGCGCCGGCCACGAACCAGGTGCGCCCTTCGACGAAGGCAATGCCGCGTCCGTCGTTGGACAAGCGCTCGATGACCAGCCGCTGCTTCTTGCCCACGGGAACTTGCGGAGCCCGCGCTCCGCCGCTGGGCTGGAAGCGCAGGCCGGTGTTACGCCGGGACATTGGGGTCTTCGTAAATGCCGGTAGAGAGATAACGATCCCCACGGTCACAGATGATCGCGACCATCACGGCGTTTTCCACTTCGCGAGACAGGCGCAGCATGGCTGCGACCGCGCCCCCGGAGGAAACGCCGCAGAAGATGCCTTCCTCGCGGGCCAGGCGGCGCATGGTTTCCTCGGCTTCGATCTGGGCCATGTCGATCACGCGATCGACGCGCTCGGCCTGGTAGATCTTCGGCAGGTATTCCTCGGGCCAGCGGCGGATGCCGGGAATGGCCGAGCCTTCCTGCGGTTGCAGGCCGACGATCTGGATAGCCGGGTTCTGCTCCTTGAGATAGCGCGACACCCCCATGATGGTGCCGGTGGTGCCCATGGAGCTGATGAAATGGGTGATGGTGCCCTGGGTCTGCTGCCAGATTTCCGGGCCAGTGCCGACGTAATGGGCTTCGGGGTTGTCGCCGTTGGCGAACTGGTCCAGCACCTTGCCACGGCCACCGCGTTGCAGGCTTTCGGCCAGGTCGCGGGCACCTTCCATGCCCTCTTCGCGGCTGACCAGGATCAGCTCGGCGCCGTAGGCGGTCATGGCGGCCTTGCGTTCGGCGCTCATGTTGTCCGGCATGATCAGCATCATCTTGTAGCCCTTGATGGCCGCAGCCATGGCCAGGGCGATGCCGGTGTTGCCGGAAGTGGCCTCGATCAGGGTGTCGCCGGGCTTGATGTCACCGCGCAGCTCGGCGCGGGTGATCATCGACAGCGCCGGGCGATCCTTGACCGAACCGGCGGGGTTGTTGCCTTCGAGCTTGACCAGGAGGGTGTTGCTGGTTTCGCCTGCCAGGCGCTGCAAACGCACCAGCGGGGTGTGGCCGATGCAATCGGCGATTGTGGGGTACTGCAGAGTCATGGCGGGCTTCGCAATCCAGACGCAGGGGGTGCATATGATAACGGCAAACCGCGCAGCACCATATGGCGCAAGCGTTTCGGCTTATGGCGTGCAGCTATATATATGTAGCTGAAAGGCATTTCACACTGACCGAAAAACGAAAGCCCCGGCGGGTTTCCCGGCCGGGGCTTTCTGCTGGTCTTCGATCAGAAGTGCACGCTGGTGGTGAGCAGCGCGGTGCGGCCAGCCGCCTGGTTGGCGAAGTGGGACCCATAGGCCTTGTCGTAGTAAACCTCGTCGGTGAGGTTCTGCACGTTCAGCTGAAGGTCGACGTTCCTGGTCAGCTTGTAGCTGGCCATGGCGTCGTAGCGCCAGTAGGACGGCACGTACAGGGTGTTGTTGTTATCGCCGAACACGTCATCCACATAGAAGGCGCCGCCCCCGATGGTCAGGTCCGGCAGTACTTCATAGGTGGTCCACAGGCTGAAGCTGTTCTTCGGCGTGTTGGGCAGTTCATTGCCCTTGGCCGGGTTGACGGTGCTGGTCACCTCGCCACTGCGATTGCCCACCGCGCCCGGGTCCACCAGTTCGCTGTCGAGGTAGCTGTAACCGGCGAAGACCTGCCACTTGTCGGTGAGCCTGCCGCTGGCGGTCAATTCGATGCCATCGACGCGGGTCTTGCCGGCGTTCTCGTAGGTGTAGTTGTTGGTCAGGACACGGGTGTTGTCCTTCTCGGTGCGAAAGATCGCCGCAGTCAGCGACAGACGCTGATCCAGCAGGTCCCACTTGGTGCCCAACTCGTAGTTGGTGGTTTCTTCCGGTTCCAGGTCGCTGACGATGCTGGTCGGCGTGCCGACGGATGTGGGCAGCGGGTTACCTTCCTGACCCTCACCGAGCATGGTGCCGGGCGGCGTCGCGGAGGTGGCATAGGAGGCGTAGACGCTGCCGTTCTCGGTGGGTTTCCAGACCAGGCCGATCTGCCCGGTCACGAACTCGCTGGTATCCGAGGTCTTGAAGGTGGTCGCGCCAGCGGCGGACTTGGACTTGGATTCGGTCTGGAAGTTGTCGTAGCGCAGGCCCAGGTTCAGCAGCCATTGCGGGTCCAGCTCGATGGTGTCGAAGGCGTAGATGGCGCGGGTGTCGCCGGTGGATTCGGTGCCGGCGTAGTTGCGCGCGATGCTGCCGTTCCAGGGGTCGTGCGGATTCGGATTGGCCAGCGAGGTGCAGTTGTAGCCGCTGGGCGCACCGATGGTTGCAGGGGAGCAGTTGGTGCTGGAGTTCCCGGGTGTTGCCGGGGTGGTGTCGGTGTTCACCGTATAGGACGAGCGATCTCCCTCCTCGCGGGTGAACTCGATACCGGTGGAGAAGCTGTGCTTGAGGCCGGCCAGCTGGAACTCGCCGAACAGATCGGTCTGGTTGGTGGTGGTGGTGGTATTGCTCACACGGCTGTTGATGCGACGCCAGACGGTGCCGTTGCGCACGTTGCCCTTGCTGTCGTCCGGCTGGGTCAGGATGTAGTCCTGCATGCTGCTGCCGTGACGCAGGGTGTTCTTGATGGTCAGGGTGTCGCTGAGATCATGCTCGAAGCTGATGGTGGCGATGTCCGCGCGGGTCTTGCGGAAGTCGCGGTCGGACAGGCCGTAGAAGTTGCTGCTGTCGCCGCCGTCGACCGGTTTGTCCGGATTGGCCGCGGTGTGAGTGGTGCCCACCTTGTAGCCATAGGGAATGCCCGAGTCCGGCAGGTCGTTGCTTTCCATGTGGTAGAAGTCGAGGTTCAGGCGGGTGGCGGTGCCCAGGCCAAACGCCAGGGACGGCGCCACGCCCCAGCGATCGTAGTTCACCTCGTCACGGCCGGCGACGTTGCTCTCGTGGCTCATCAGGTTGAGGCGGAACGCGGCGCTGTCGAGGAACTCGCGGTTGATGTCGGCGGTGTAGCGCTGGGTCTGGTCGGAACCCCAGGTGAAGCCACCGTTGGTGAAATCGCCAAGGCGCGCTTTCTTGGTCACCAGGTTGATGCTGCCGCCGGCCGAACCCCGCCCGCCGAAGGAGGAGTTCGGGCCCTTGCTGACTTCGATGGACTCGATGGCGAAGATCTCGCGGGTCTGGGCGCCGACATCGCGCACGCCGTCGAGGTAGGTGTCGCTTTGGGCGTCGAAACCACGAATGAACGGACGGTCGCCCTGCGGGTTCCCCCCCTCACCCGCGCCCATGGTGATCCCCGGCACGGTGCGCAGGGCGTCCTGCAGGGACACGGCGGCGGTGTCCTTGATCACTTGCTGCGGAACCACGGTCACCGAACGCGGCGTGTCCACCAGCGGCGCGGTGTACTTCTGGGACGAGGCCCGCTCGACCTGGTAGTTGGTGTCCTCGGACGCCTCACCCACCACCGAAGTGGCATCCAGGGAAATGACGCCGTCGCTCTCCTGCTTCGCTTCGGCCGCATGCACCACGGGCGCAGTGGACATGGCGCCGATGGCCATGCCAATGGCGGACGCCAGCAGGCGTTGAGTCGAGATGGTGGGCTCCACAAGTTGACGCGACATCGTTTTCCTCCCCAGGAAGTTCAGAGGCCGCGGAATTTATTTCAAATCATTAGCAGCAACAATTAGCAGGAATTCTCATTCGCATCTTTTTTACAAGATTTACAAAGTCGCGCCACATCGCCGGCGGTTTTACAGTCTGAATGAAAATAAATACTATTCGCCTCCAACTTGAACCTCCCGGTAAACCGCCATGCTCCTGCACATTCCCGGCATCTTCACATCAGAAGAGGCAACCCGCATTCGCGAAGCCCTGGAGCAGGCTGACTGGACGGACGGCAAGGCCACGGCGGGTTATCAGTCAGCCAGGGCCAAGCACAACGAGCAGTTGGCCGAAGGCGACCCACTGGCTCGTGAAATCAGCAGCGCCATGCTGCAGCGCCTGTGGAACCACCCCCTGTTCATGTCGGCGGTCCTGCCGAACAAGGTCTATCCGCCGCTGTTCAATCGCTACCGGGGCGGCGGCGCCTTCGGCTACCACATCGACAACGCCGTGCGTCCGATCAAGGGCAGCCCCGAACAGGTCCGCACCGATGTCTCCGCCACGCTGTTCTTCAGCGAGCCGGACAGCTACGACGGTGGTGACCTGGTGATCCAGGACACCTACGGCACCCAGCGCGTGAAACTGGCCGCCGGCGACCTGGTGATCTACCCCGCCACCAGCCTGCACCAGGTGGAGCCGGTCACCCGTGGCGAGCGCCTTGCCTCGTTTTTCTGGATTCAGAGCATGGTCCGCGAGGACAGCCAGCGAACCCTGCTGTTCGAGATGGACCAGGCCATCCAGAGCCTCGCCCGCGACGTGCCGGACCACCCCGCGCTGGTCCGGCTCACCGGCAATTACCACAACCTCCTGCGCCGCTGGGCCGAGGTCTAGGCATGAGCTTCACCCTGACCCGCACCGAAACCCTGAGCAGCGAAGAGCTGCGCGAACGCCTGGCCAGCGACCCGCGCCAGGCGGCCCGCACCATCCTGGATGCCGCCCGGAATGGCTTGACCGAAGCACAGACGCTGCTCGGCCAGATTCTCCTGGACGGCCAGGGCATCGAGCAGGACGCCGCACTGGCGCGCACCTGGTTCCAGATCGCCGCCGAGGGTGGCGATGCCATGGCCCGGAACATGCTCGGCCGCTGCCTGGAACAGGGTTGGGGCGGCGCGGTCGACCTGCCGGCTGCCGCCGCTCACTTCCGCGCGGCCGCCGCCGCAGGACTTGACTGGGGGATGTACAACTACGCGAACCTGCTGGCCACCGGACGCGGCGTCCAGCGCGACCAGCGCCAGGCACTGGCGCTTTACCTGCGCGCGGCGCAACTGGGCCATGCCAAATCGATGAACCTCGTGGGGCGCTATTACGAGGAAGGCATCACTGTCGAGCGCGATCCCGAGGTCGCCTTCACCTGGTATCGCCGCGCCGCCGAGGGAGGCGATTTCCGCGGCCAGTTCAGCCTTGCCGCCGTACTGGCCGCCCAGGGCGAAGTGGATGAAGCCATCGGTTGGCTGGAACGGGCGCTGGCGGGAGGGAACCTCAATTTCCTGCGGGTCGGTCGCTCCAGCCTTGCACAAGCGCCGGAACCCCGCATCCAGGCGCTGGCCCACGCCTATTACCAGCGCGCCGCCGAATTGGGCGACGAGAGCGACCAAGAGGCGCTGCAGACGTATCTGTCACAGGCGCGCCGGTAGACCAGACGCAAGCTGCGAAGGGGCGGCTCAGGTCAGGCTGCCCTGCCAGGCCGGCAAACGAAGGTACAGGCACAGGCCCGGATCGAGGTTGCGTGCCCAGACCGCCCCGCCCTGCAGGGTGATCGCGCTGCGGGCGATGCTCAGGCCCAGGCCGAAGCCGCCATCCCCCGGACGCGCCTGATTGAGCCGGGCGAAGGGTTCGAACATCAGTTCCAACTGTTCTTCCGGCACGCCAGGGCCTTCGTCGCGCAGGCTCAAGCACCAGAAATCGCCTTCGCGCTGGCCGGACAAGGTGATCCGGCCCGTATCCGGCGAATGGCGGATGGCATTGCGCAACATGTTCTCCAGCGCCTTTGCCAGGCCATTGAGGTTGGCCCTGACAACGCAATCCTCGTCCAGCTCGAAACACAGGCGCTCCTTCGGCCAGCCCGTTTCGAAGCTGGCATCCTCGGACAACAGGTCCCACAGCGGACGCAGGTGCACCGCCTCCTGGGCGAATCGCGGTCGCTCCGAATCCAGCCAAGCCAGCTCCAGGGTGTTCTCCACCAAACGCTGCATCACGCCGACTTCCCGCTCCAGCCGCTGCCGCAGGCTGTCCAGGCTCTCTTCCCGCTCACTCGCCGCTCGCAGTCGGCTCAATGGCGTGCGCAGTTCGTGGGACAGGTCGTTGAGCAGGCGCCGCTGGTAAACCACCGTGCCTTGCAGGCGTTCGGCCATGTGATCGAACGCGCGCGCCAGCTCGCCCAGCTCATCGCGCCGACTGGTCAGTGGAGCGCCGAGGCGGGCCTTGAGGTCATCGGCACTGAGGGCGTTGGCCTGCTCGCGCAGGCGCGTCAGCGGGGCGATCAGCAGACGGAACAGGAAGACGCAGAGCACCAGCGCGAGGATGACCGGCGCCACCCGGTAGGCAAGGAAATACAAAAGGGGCCGCGGTCCCCAGGGACTGAATCGCTGCGGCAGTGGCATCACCAGCTGGCCGTCGCCGCCCTTGAAGGGAATGCTCAGGACTCGCGGCTGCGGCGTTTGCCGGCCCATGCTCCCGTGCAACCGGCGCATGAAGCTCAGGTGTTTGCGCTGGTCAGCGGTCATCTCGCGGGTGCCCAGGGGAAACAGGTGTGGGTCCAGCACCAGCGCCCAGCTACCCTCTGTGGCTTCGAGTTCAGCCTGCACGGCATCGACCGCGCTCGCTCCGCCCTGGCGCCAGGCCGTCTCGGCGCGCTCGGCGTAACCACTCAGGACGGACTTCGCCTCATCCGAGAGATAGGACGTCCGCTCGCCGATGCGCTGCCCCCAGGAAAGGGTCAGGGCGATCATCGCCAGGCAGAAGCCGACCAGCAGGATCGCCAGCTTCCAGAACAGCGAGTTGCGGCCCGGCATCATTTTTCCCTGTTGGTCATCACGTAGCCCTTGCCCCAGACGGTTTCCAGGCGGCTGCCGGTGTAGCCGAGCCGCTGCAGCTTGCGGCGAATGTGGCTGACGTGCATGTCCAGGCTGCGGTCGTGCTGCGAATAGGCCCGGTGCAGCACGTGCTGATAAAGGAAGGCCTTGCTCAGGGCCTCTTCCATGTGCCGCGAGAAGGTCACCAGAAGGCGGTACTCGGTCGGTGTGAGGCCGGCCCATTGGCCCGTATAAGAAACATCCGAGCGGCCTTCGTCGAAATTCAGTTCCAAGCCATCGCCTGGCGTCTCCGGCCCACCGCGTTCATAGGCCACCCGCCGCAGCACGGCTTCGATGCGCACTTCCATCTCGCCCATGCTGAAGGGCTTGGGCAGGTAGTCGTCGGCACCCTGGCTGAATCCGGCAATGCGGTCCTGCTCGGCGCCCAGGGCGGACATCAGGATCACCGGCACCTTGCGCTCGCGGCGCAGGTTGGCCAGTACGTCCAGGCCATTGCGGCCAGGCAGCAGGATGTCCATGAGGATCAGGTCGAAGTCCTCCTCACGGGCCAGGCCCAGTCCCTCTTCGCCGTCTTGGCGCACGGTGACGTCGAAACCTCGGCTCTGCAGGTGATCATGCAGATGGGCGGCCAGCAGCGGATCGTCCTCGATGGCCAGGATGCGCGCGGGGGTACGGGAAGGGGCCAGCATGGAAACTACCTGCGAACGACAATAATTAACGAGTGCGAATTGTGGCAAAACTGCCGGAGGATTCCCATTCAATCAGCCGCTACACTGCGCGGAAAACCCATGGGGAGGACGGGCGTGTACAAGGATCTGGGCATCAAGGGCCGCGTGCTCATGCTGACGCTGCTGCCCACCAGCCTGCTGGCACTGGTACTGGGCGGCTATTTCACCTGGGTACAACAGGCCGATATGCAGGCCCAGTTGCTGCAGCGCGGCCAGATGATCGCCGAACACATTGCGCCACTCGCCGCCCCCGCCCTGATCCGCGGCGACGCGGTGCTGCTGGAGCACATTGCCGACCACGCCCTGGACCAGGCCGACGTGCGCGCGGTGAGTTTCATCGGCGCCGACCACAAGCGCCTCGCCCACGCCGGGCCACGCATGCTCAATGAAAGCCCCGACGGCGAGGGCAACAACCTGACGCTCAAGAGCAACACCGAAGCCACTCGCTTCCTGCAACCGGTGTTCGCACGCCACCGGGCGCTTTCCGGCGACTACGCACAACTGACCAATGACGACCTGCTGGGCTGGGTGGAACTGGAGATGTCCCACCAGGGCACCCTGTTGCGCGGTTACCGCAGCCTGCTCGCCAGCCTGCTGCTGATCGTCACCGGCCTGGGCGTAACCGCCTTGCTGGCGCTGCGCATGAGCCGGGCGATCAACGATCCGCTGCGGCGCATCAAGCAAGGCGTGGCGCTGCTCAAGGAAGGCCGCCTGGAAACCCGCCTGCCGCCGCTGGGCAGCCATGAGCTGGACGAACTGGCCTCGGGCATCAACCGCATGGCCGAAGCCCTGCAGACCGCCCAGGAAGAGCTGCAGCACAACATCGACCAGGCCACCGAGGACGTCCGCCAAAACCTCGAAACCATCGAGATTCAGAACATCGAACTGGACCTGGCGCGCAAGGAGGCCCTGGAGGCCAGCCGCATCAAGTCCGAATTCCTCGCCAACATGAGCCACGAGATCCGTACCCCGCTCAATGGCATCCTCGGCTTCACCAACCTGTTGAAGAAAAGCGACCTCACCGCGCGCCAGCAGGACTACCTGAACACCATCGAGAAGTCCGCCGACAGCCTGCTGGGCATCATCAACGAGGTGCTGGACTTCTCCAAGATCGAGGCCGGCAAGCTGGTCCTGGAAAGCATCCCCTTCAACCTCCGCGACCTGATCCAGGACACCCTCACCATCCTCGCCCCGGCGGCCCACGAAAAGCGCCTGGAGCTGGTCAGCCTGGTCTACCGCGACACCCCGCTACAGCTCATGGGCGACCCGATGCGCCTCAAGCAGGTCCTGACCAACCTGGTGAGCAACGCCATCAAGTTCACCCGCGAAGGCACCATCGCCGTGCGCGCCATGCTCGAAGACGACAGCGACGACGAGCTGGCCCAGCTGCGCATCAGCGTGCAGGACACCGGCATCGGCCTGACCGACGGCGACCTGCGCGACCTGTTCCAGGCCTTCACCCAGGCCGACAACTCCCTCTCCCGCCAGGCCGGCGGAACCGGCCTCGGGCTGGTGATCTCCAAGCGCCTGATCGAACAGATGGGCGGCGAGATCGGCGTCAGCAGCACGCCGGGAGTCGGTTCGGAATTCTGGATCACCCTGAGCCTGCCCAAATCCCTGGGTGAGATCGAAGACAGTGCGCAACCCCACCTGGCAGGCCGCCGCGTGGCGGTGCTCGAACCCCAGGAACTGACGCGCCAGGCCCTGCGCCACCAGCTGGAGGACAGCGGCCTGGAAGTGCTCGACTTCCCCAGCATCGGCAAGCTGGTGGACGAAGTCGCCGCACACCGCCTCGGCAATCGCCCCATCGGCCTCGCGGTGATAGGCACGGACGTCCAGACGCTCTCGCCGGAACAGCTCGGCCAACGGGTCTGGGAGCTGGAGCAGCTCGGCTGCAAGAGCCTGGTGCTCTGCCCCACCACCGAGCAGGCCCTCTACCATCGCGCATTGCCCGAGGCCCACAGCCAGCTGCAGGCCAAGCCCGCCTGCACGCGCAAGCTGCAACAGGCACTGGGCGGGCTGATCGGTCCACGCCCCATGCGCGTCGATCCGCTGCAGACAAAAAGCAGCCGCGCACCGCGCCTGCTCTGCGTCGACGACAATCCGGCCAACCTGCTGCTGGTGCAGACCCTGCTGACCGACATGGGCGCCGAGGTACGTGCCGTGGACAGCGGCTTCGACGCCATCGAAGCGGTGCAGCGCGAGCGCTTCGACCTGGTGCTGATGGACGTGCAGATGCCCGGCATGGACGGCACCCAGGCCACCGAAGCGATACGCCGCTGGGAGAACGAGCAGCGCATCGACCCGGTCCCCATCGTCGCCCTCACCGCCCACGCCCTGGCGAACGAGAAGCGTGCCCTGCTCCAGGGCGGCATGGACGATTACCTGACCAAGCCCATCGGCGAACGCCAGTTGGCCCAGGTGGTGCTCAAGTGGACCGGCCTCAGCCTCAGTGGCCAGCCGGTGCAGCGCCCGGGAACAGGCTGGGAACGCCGGGACGACAAGGGCCTGGAAGTGCTCGATCCGGAAGAAGGCCTGCGCCTGGCCGCCGGCAAGGCCGACCTCGCCGCCGATATGCTGTCCATGCTGCTGGCCTCCCTCGACGCCGACCGCGAAGCCATCCGGCTCGCCGCCCGCAGCGGCGATCGGAGCACACTGCTGGAACGGATCCACCGCCTGCACGGCGCTACCCGCTACTGCGGCGTTCCGCAGCTGCGCGCCGCCTGCCAGCGCAGCGAAACCCTGCTCAAGCAGAACGACCCGGACGCCTCGCAGGCCCTGGAGGAACTGGATGCGGCGATCAGCCGCCTGGCCGAAGTGGCGCGCACGGAAGCCTGATCCGGGACAAGATGAAGTGGCCAGGGGCCAGCTATGCTGCTGAACAATCAAGGAGATCCCATGCGCACCATTCTGTTCAGCAGCCAGGCCTATGACCGCGAGAGCTTCCTCGGCGCCAGTCCCACCTTCGAGCTGCACTTCCAGCAAGCCCGCCTGACCCTCGATACCACCGCCCTGGCCAATGGTTTCGACGTGGTTTGCGCCTTCATCAATGACGACCTGTCCGCCCCGGTGCTGGAGCGTCTGGCCAACGGTGGAACCCGTCTGATCGCCCTGCGCTCGGCCGGCTACAACCATGTGGACCTGGCGGCCGCCAAGCGCCTGGGCCTGACCGTGGTGCGGGTTCCGGCCTACTCGCCGCATGCAGTGGCCGAACACGCAGTAGCCCTGATCCTGGCCCTGAACCGCCGCCTGCACCGCGCCTACAACCGCACCCGCGAAGGCGACTTCACCCTCCACGGTCTCACCGGTTTCGACCTGGTGGGCAAGACCGTGGGGGTGGTCGGCACCGGGCAGATCGGCGCGACCTTCGCCCGCATCATGGCTGGCTTCGGCTGTGGCCTGCTGGCCTTCGACCCACAGCGCAACCCCAGTGTCGAGGCGCTGGGCGCAGTCTATGTCGACCTGCCGGAATTGCTGGCCAACAGCGACATCATCAGCCTGCACTGCCCGCTCAACGAAACCACCCGCCACCTGATCGATGCCCAGAGCCTGGAGCGGATGAAGCCCGGCGCCATGCTGATCAACACCGGACGAGGCGCCCTGGTGGACACGCCAGCGCTGATCGACGCGCTCAAATCCGGCCAGCTCGGCTACCTGGGCCTGGATGTCTACGAAGAGGAAGCCAACCTGTTCTTCGAGGACCGCTCCGACCTGCCATTGCAGGACGACGTACTCGCCCGGCTGCTGACCTTCCCCAACGTGATCGTCACCGCCCACCAGGCCTTCCTCACCCGCGAGGCCCTGGCCGCCATCGCCCGCACCACCCTGGACAACATCAGCGCCTGGGCCGCCGGGCGGCCGTGCAATCAGGTGGACGCCTAGGCCATGTTAGGATGCGCGCCCCAGCCGGAGGACCTATGGCCGAACACGATTTTCGCTACAACCTGCTCAACCCCGCCCACACCCTGAACGAATGCCGCGCCCTCTCCCCAGGCCTTTACCAAGTCACGGGCACCGGCGGCTCGATCCAGACCGGCGACACCCTGGTGGTGACCCTCAAGGGCAGCCGCGACCTCAGCATGCTTCTCACCGTGGACAAGGTGCGCCACCTGATCAACCCGCCCGGACAATGGCTGGCGGTGGCCAAGGGGCCCGCCTTCAAGGAACTCGCTATCCACAACTGGCACGTGGACTGCGACGCCTGCGGCAAGCGCCTGGACTTCGAATTCGCCGTCGACAGCGGCCTCGGCAAACAGGCCCAGGCACCGGCCGCCGAGGCGCGCATCGCCGAACTGGGTTGGCGCAATCACGCAGGCAAGCACTACTGCCCGAACTGTCAGGAGGACAACCAATGACCCGAAACACCCTGCTGTTGGCCGCTCTGGCCACCGCCATCACCGGCTGCGCCAGCGATCGTCCGCAACTGGAAACTGGCACGACCTACCAGGTGGAATGGATCGGTGAACGCCCGCTGATCGATAACAGCCACCTGACCATCACCCTGGGCAGCGACAACCGCGCCTATGGCAACGCCGGCTGCAACCACTGGTTCGCCTCCTACACCATGGAAGGCGACCAGCTGACCTTCGGCGCCGCCGGCAGCACCCGCAAGATGTGCGCGCCCGCGCTGATGGAACAGGAACAACGCTTCCTCGATGCCCTGGGCAAGGTGCAGCGCTGGGACATGTCCCCCATCGACCAGCTCCGGCTGTGGCCGGCCGAGGGCAAGCCGATCCGGCTGTGGCCGGTGGAAGGCTGAGCTTCGCCGCGTCGCCCCCCTCTCTTGTAGGGGCGAACTCATTCGCCAAGCAGACCGAAGGTCTGCCCTCAGAAGTAGCATGGGGCAGCGTTGCTGCCCTTGGCGAATGAATTCCCCCCTACGGAACAGCGCAGCCGTGCCTTAGAAGAGGCTGAGCTGCTCGACTGCACCACGCAGGTCCTGCAAACGCACCCCCACCCCGATCAACCGCACCGGTTTGTCGCCACGGGCGAACGCCGCGCTGAGCAATTGCCGGTAACTGTCCAGGTCGCGGCGAGCGCCGGCCTGTTCCAGAGTGGTCTGGGTGAAGTCATGGAACTTCAGTTTCACGAAGGGTTTGTCCGGCCTGTAGCTGCTGTCCAACCGCGCCATGCGCCCGCGCAGCTCGTCCAGTAGCGCCGGCAGTTGCTCCAGGCAGGCATCCAGGTTGGGCAGGTCCTGATCGTAGGTGTTTTCCACACTGATGGACTGCCGCCGGCTGTCCACCTGCACGACGCGGTCATCCTGGCCACGGGCCAGGTTATAAAGCCGCTCGCCGAAACTGCCGAATTCCCGCGCCAGCGCCAGCTTGTTCCAGTCCCGCAGATCGGCGCAGGTGCGTATGCCCAGGCGCGCCATCTTCTCCGCCGTCACCTTGCCCACGCCGTGCAGCTTGTTCACCGGCAATGCGGCAACGAACTCATCCACCTGCTCCGGCGTAACCACGAACATCCCGTCCGGTTTGCGCCAGTCGCTGGCGATCTTGGCGATGAACTTGTTCGGCGCCACCCCGGCCGACACCGTGATGTGCAGCTCGGAGGCGACGCGCCGGCGAATCTCCCGGGCGATGCGCGTGGCGCTGCCGTTGAAATGCGAGCTGTCGGAAACGTCCAGGTAGGCCTCGTCCAGGGACAGCGGTTCGATGATCTCGGTGTAGTCGCGGAATATCTGATGGATCTGCCGCGACACCGCCTTGTACACGTCCATGCGCGGCCGGACGATGGTCAGGTCCGGACACAGCTTGACCGCCGTCCGCATCGGCATCGCCGAACGCACGCCGTAGGCGCGGGCGTCGTAATTGCAGGTCGCCACGACCCCACGCTTGTCCGGCGAGCCGCCAACCGCCAGGGGCTTACCCGCCAGCGACGGGTCGTCGCGCATCTCGATGGCGGCGTAGAAGCAATCGCAGTCAATGTGGACGATTTTTCTTTGCGACATAAGACGCTGATTTACCTAAGCATTCCGAGAAAAGATCGAATCCTTACCCGCTTTGATACCCGCTTTTCTCAACGCTGTAAGCGCAGTCGCTCGAACTGAAACGGCGCTCGCCAGTCTCCCGACAGACGGTCATCTGCCAGGGCAGTTTACGTAGAGGATAAGCAGCTTCCGGCGGAAGACCCAGCCAAATCAGCCGGAGCCGGCGGGCGACTGCTGACGCCCTGAACTACGAACGGAACAAAAAAGCCGGCATCATCCTGCGATTAGGTGCGCGTGTCACGGCGGCTCGCCCCCCCTAGATTTACGAAGCCCACAGCCGCCACATTCCGGTCAACTACGCCTAATTACGCCAGCAGTGGTAAAATTCTTGGTACGGCTTCCTTCCCTTCCTACCTGCGCCACTACGGCGCTAACGCCACTCTTCGGTCATTTCTATCCACCCGTCAGTCTTCGATATGTCGACGAAGCGGCGTTGAGATTTATGCCACTATAACGCTATAGTCTCCGACCGTTTTTGGCAGGGAAGTGGATCGTGGCGCTTGATGAACTAGCTCGTGAAGATGACGTTATCTATGCTCCATCTTCGCTCAGCGCCTCTGCACCTACTCCCGTGCTTGAGCTTTGCAGTCAGATCAACGCCATCCAGGATGACGTCATCATCGACGCTACCGAGTTGGCATTCATTGATCCGTTCGGCCTGGCGATGCTCCGGGCGACCCTCGAAAGCCAACCGGCGACGAAGAAGGTTTCTGTTCGCTGGATGAACGAGGAGCTGATCACGTACCTGGTTCGGATGGACTTTTTCGAAGGGCTGGCAGTCGAAGGTATCGATACGCAGTCTGCACGTAACCCTCAGGGCGAGCCCGACCATTGCGTCGAGTTAATCCGGGTTCGGGAAGGAAATTCCGAGGAGATCGCCTCGCGCTTGATCCAAGCCATGACGGGAATGTGTGGCGAAGACGAGACTGCAGTGGATGAGGAGCTGGACGCTGATCGCCGCCCCATCGAGTACGCTCTGAAAGAGCTTCTCGAAAATGCGTTATCCCACGCCAAGAAAGAAGGCAATGGTAACGCGTCGGTCTGGGTCGCCTGCCAGCATTTCGAATCGAACGACTATGTGCGTCTAGCTATCGTCGACAACGGATGTGGTTTCCTGGCAACGCTGAAAGGTCATGCCCAGCTCAAGGAACACACACACCTAGCAGCAATCGAAGCAGCGCTCCAAGAGCGGGTGAGCTGCAACCGAGGCCCACATGTCGGCTATGAGACAGATAGTCAGAACCAAGGTGTAGGTTTGACGACTACTGCTAGGATTGCAGAAGCGGCTGGTGGTTTATTAGTAGTCGCTAGTGGAGACGCTTGGGTGATGACATCCAACGGTCTCGAAGTAGTGATGGAAGGTAGCAGCTGGAAGGGCGTAGCCATCGCCTTCACCTGCCATCGTGAGAAGCTGCACCTGATCAACATACCGTCCCTCCTCCCTGAAGCTGAGGGCGTGGCGGATGCAGATATCAGCTTCGAATAAGCCCCTTGAAGGGTGCCACTGCACGGTCATTGACCGTCAGTAGGATATGAATTACATATTTGCGTATATCGCAGAGGGAAGCGTCATGCACACTCAAATCAGTTTGGCGAACGAGTCAAATAAGGCTATTCGCACTCTGGGTATGAGGGCTACCGCTACGCCTATTCGAATGGAAATCGAACGAGAGCTTTCCAAGGGCGTCGCCGTGTCCATCGACTTTTCCAACAAGGACGCTACTCAGTCGTTTGTAGACGAACTGGTTGGCGCTCTCGTTCTAAAGTATGGCCGCTCGGTTCTATCGAAAATTTCGTTTAAGAACTGCTCGGACGACCTCAAATCCATCATTCGTTTCGTAATCAATGATCGCGTCCATCAAGTAGAGACTCAGCGCGCCATCGCGTGATTGAGCTGAACGGCTAACAGAAGCCCCGCCATGTGCGGGGCTTTTGCATTTTGGTTCGAAAAGAGTTGGCTCACGTCAGACCATCGAAAAGACCACCAAGGGCAGCCGGAATCCAGCTCGTGATCACCAATTCTCCAGTGATCTCCGCCTGACCCTGCCGCTGATTGGTGTTGCTATAGCGGATGTCTATCCGCTCCAGGTGGAAGCCCTCAAACACCCGCCGGATGTCCGGGTGGTCGTTGATGCTGACCATGACCTTCCCCTTGCAGCGTCGCATGAAGTCGGCCATCCGTTCGTAGTTCTCGAAGGGGAAGTCCACCCCATAGCCCTCGGTCTGCCAGTAGGGCGGGTCCATATAGTGGAAGGTATGCGGCCGGTCGTAGCGCTCAGCGCATTCCAGCCAGGGTAGGCTCTCGACGTATACCCCCGAAAGGCGTTGCCAAGCCGCGGAGAGATTCTCCTCGATGCGCAGCAGGTTGATGGCCGGGGCGGTCGTGGCCGTGCCGAACGTCTGCCCGGACACCTTGCCGCCGAAAGCGTGGTGCTGCAGGTAGAAGAAACGTGCGGCGCGCTGGATATCCGTCAGGGTCTCGGGGCGGGTCATCTTCTGCCACTCGAAGATCTGGCGGCTGGACAGGGCCCATTTGAACTGGCGCACGAACTCCTCAAGGTGGTTCTGCACCACCCGGTAGAGGCACACCAGGTCGCCGTTGATGTCGTTCAGCACCTCGGTGGGCGCTGGCATCGGGCGGAGGAAGAAGAGCGCAGCGCCGCCGGCAAACACCTCGACGTAACACTCATGGGGCGGGAACAGCGGGATAAGACGGTCGGCGAGGCGGCGCTTACCGCCCATCCACGGAACGATCGGATTGGTCATATTGTGCAAGCCTTTACTGTATGGATATCCAGCAGTTAGACTCGCCGCGCTTCGTGCACGAGGCGAGGAGCCTTGGCTGGGCTTGCAGGTACGGTCTGCGGGTTCAGTGGCTGGCTCGGGTGGTGGAACACCCGGGCCAGCCGCTTCTCTTGTGTGAGTTGTGTTGAAAATTCAGGAGGCAACCATGCACCGATATGTCAGCCTCAAGTCCCTGATTCTGGTAAAGAGCCCCGAGCATGATTGGGTGCTGACCCCATCCACGGCTGAAGATCTAGCCGAATTCGGGCTCCAGCTGTTGGTTGCCGAGTTAGGCACCGAGGGCGCCCGGCTATTCCTCCGCAAGAAGTTCGCGCAGTACCAACCGGACTATCGCGGCGTCGGTCGTGACAACCGCCCACCAGAAAAGGACAAACAGGGATACCCTGCACAGCGGTACTAACCTCACTGACGAGGAGGGATAGCCATGTGCGGACGCTACGTCACCCCATCGGACCGGGCAATTGAGGACTTCTGGCATATCGGCGCCCGGAACTCGGGCCGATGGATCCAGAGCTTCAACGTCGCCCCGACTACCCAGGTGCCCATGCTGCGCCTGGACGAACAGGGTGAGTTGGAACTGGTCTCCGCCCGCTGGGGCCTTATTCCGTTCTGGTGGAAACAACTGAAGCCGCCGGGCCTGACCTTCAATGCCCGCAGCGAAGAAGCCGCGAGCAAGCCGATGTGGCGCCAGAGCCTGCGCACCCACCGCTGCCTGATGCCCGCCTTGGGCTGGTACGAATGGAACGAGCGGCAGCAGGTGCGCAGCCGCACCGGCCGCAAGGTCAACCAGCCCTACTACCACCACGCGGCCGACAACGGGATGCTGGCCATCGCCGGGCTCTGGTCCATCTGGACCGGACCGGAAGGCCAAGACGTGCTGTCCTGCGCCCTGCTAACCAAAGACGCTGCCGGCCCCGTGGCCGAGATCCATCACCGGATGCCGGTGATCCTGCGTCCGGAACAGTTCGACCTCTGGCTGTCGCCCAGTACCAGCAGCGAGCAGGTCCACAGCGCCATCGTGCTCAGTCGAGAGGACTTCACCGCCCACCCGGTCACCACAGACGTCGGCAACAACCGGAACGACTACCCGGAATTGCTGGAGCCGGTAGAGGTGCTGCTGGCGGACTAGCGTCTGGATAGCAGTTCTATGCTTTCTGATCTTCCCAAGGTATCGTCACGCGGGCAGATAACCACGGATGGCTAAGGAGGGCATATGGGTCTCGAAGACCGCGACTGGTTCCAGGAAGCTCGCGCGGAACGGGATGGTAAGCAATGGAAGCGTCCTGGCCGATTCACCGCTCCCAAGCCCGAGGTGAGCACCGAGCCGGTCCAGCACAATCCACAGCCGCCCAAACCGCGCACTCCCCCGTCCTACGTTCATCTACAGGCGCAGGAAATCCTTGAAGCTCGCAAAAGTAGGTCAGGGCCTCCTTTCTTCCTGGCGCTCCTACTGTTCGCGTTCCTCTCGGTAGGCATCGGCGCGCTCTACCTTTACTTCTGAAGGCCCGCCTCTCCCCTCACGCGGTCATAAACCAACTCGCAGGCTCGCCCCGCTATTCCCCGGCGGTCGGCTTCAGCAGCATAGAATCGAACAGCCTCTCCGAGCCGGCCGAGCAGGTCGGCTCGCACTCGGGCTTCGCCTTCGGCTGCCTGGCCGAGCTGGGCAGTGAGGGCATTGCCGCAGCCTCGGCTGCGCTGTTCAAGCTCGGCGTACCGCTGCTGCAGGCGCTGCAAAGCATCCCCAGACCGATCAGCATCAGCCCGGGCCACTTCCAATTCCCCATCTGCTTCATTTCCCACCTCATCGACCGCCTTCTGGCGGCGTTGCTCTTCAGTTCGGGCCTGGGCGGCAGCGCGGCGATCACGCTCCGAGACCTCCAGTCGGTAGTCGGCCAGTTCGGCCTGAGCCTTCGCCGCATCGGCCTGGGCCCAGCCCACCCGCAACTGCTGGCCGCCGGCCACGAGGATCAGCACCAGCACCCACCAGCACCAAGCCGGAACCACCTTCAGCCAGGTCATGCCAGCACCGCCTTGGCGCGCTCCCAGAACAGCACGCGCTCCTCGAATCCGTGGGTGCCGCCGTTGATCCGGCGGGTGATGGTCTCGAACTTACCGGCATCCGCCAGTTCGTTCAGGCCGTGCTCGGCCCAGAACCAGGCCGCCGACAAAGCGGCGTAGCGCGGCTGCTCCAGCAGTTGCGGAATGCCTTCGAGGTCCACTCCCAGGGCGCGCCCCGTCTCCCGGTAGTTGGCCCGACCAGTGGTCTGGATCAACCCCCTGCCCCGGTAGCGCCAGCCGTCGCCGCTCGCCTCGGGCCCGTTGCCCAAGCGGCCGCCGTACACCGCGTTGGCAATCGCCTCGGGCTTTCGGGCCAGCGCCAATGCGCGGGCGTTCGGTTTGCCATCGGCCCCCCGGAACCGCGCCGGCCAGATGGCGGCCAGGCCCTGGGCGCTGTAGTTCAGGTTTTCCACCAGGCGCGTGAGCTGGGCGCTCTCGTGCCCGATCTGGGCCAGCCAGGCGGCGGCACGCACCCGGGAGTCGATCCGGTACCGCGCCATGGCCGCGTTGAGCTCAGCAACGAAAACGCCCGCAACAGGGCGGGCGTTCGGGAGGATCAGCAGCAGCTGCTGCTCAGTGATCTGCATGCGGGTCTCCAGAAATGAAAACCCCGCCGAAGCGGGGTGGGTGGTGGAATGGGATTGATCACTCTGTCGCTGCAAGAGCCGCCGCGGCATCGCGCTTCTCGGCTAGATGCCGATAGAGACTGGCCAGCATCACGTAGGCATCGGTGAAGGTCGCCGTGCCCAGCACGGCGCCGGTGTCCGGGTGCAGCAGATTGAACTCGGTCAGCGCGTTGTCCGGGGTGAAGCCCTCGGTCAGCATCCCGTCCGGGGACACCAGCTCGACGCCCTCGAAGCTGACCACTCGTTCCTCGTTGAACTGCACGCTGGGCGCGCCAAGGTGCGGGCGGGGGTTGTCGATGTAGATCGACCGGCAGCGTTTCCAGCTGGTGCCGTTGACAGTCTTTTCTTGGTAATCAGCCATTGGGTGCTCCCTAGCGAATCAGAATCCACTCGTCGGTGCTGACCTTCTTCAAGGTCACCACCTGCCAGCGCAGCGGGATGGTGAGGTCGTCCGGCGTGCGGATGGTGACCCCGGCCCCTGCGGCGATGGTCACGGTGCTGACCGTATAGCGCTCGATGTCCACCTCGGTGCTCACCGGGAAGGCCACCGAACTGTTCGGCGGGATGGTGACCGTCACCGCGCTCGTACCGGTCATGCGCTTGTGCTTGTTCTGGTCGGCCAGCACCAGGGTGTAGGCGGTGGAGGCGGTCGCCTCGACATCCTTGGTTCTGGCGTCCTGTACGAAGGCGGTGGTGGCGAGCTGGGTAGTGTTGGTCCCGGCCGCTGCCGTGTTCGCCTTCGGTACGCCGCCGAGGGTGCAGCCGGCCGCGTCCGTAGTCAGCACGGTCAGGCCGGCGCGAGTCAGCACCACCTCACCGATATCTGCGGCCAGATACATATTGTCGCTGCCAGCGTTGCCTTTTCCGACGAACCCAATGCGCACGTTCGTGTTGTCGTAGATCGTTGCGTAGGCGGCATTGGCGGCAGCTGGCGCGGTGAGGCGCAGTCCCTCGCTGCTGCCCTGCGAGCGCAGGTAGTTGGCCACCACGCCGCCGGTAAAGGTCGCGCCGCTCAAGCTGGCCTTGCTGTTCGGGTCGAAGTTGGCCGAGTGCCACAGTTCGCCCCAATTGGTCCAGCCCTGCACCGGGCCTTTCTTCGAGCGCACCGCGACGCGCGGGGTGGTAATGCTGTCCGCGCCGACCGTAGCTAGCATCTGCGTGATGTAGCTCGACGCCTCGTAACCGATGACCTCCAGCGTCTGGCGGGTCATGCTGAAGCCGGCAGGTAGCGGGGTCAGCCCCGATGTTGGGGTCAGGTACTTGCCGGGAGTCAGGTAGTTGTCCAGCTCGGGGTCGGTGGCGATGAGGCCGATACCGATACCATGCGAGCCATTGACCAGCATGGCGCCCAACGTGGTGTCGCTGGCGTTGGCCTGCTTCGGGGTGTTCGCCGCGTGCCAAATTTCGTAGGCGCTGGCACCCGCCGACCAGCCGCCGTATTTCAGTCGGTTGTCGGTGTCGAGGCCCAGGTACGCCGCATAGACGCCGGCGCGGTGAAACGCGATAAACGCGGCGTCGTCCGCGTCGCCGCGCGCCTCCAAGCCCGCCGCGCTGGACGGTGCCGTCGCGATACTGCCAGCGCTGGCGTTCCTCAGTATCAAGTTGCCGGATAACGTCATGGTGCCGGTGACCGACGTGGTGGGCAGCGTCACCGTGCCGGAGAACGTCGGGCTGGCGAGGTTGGCCTTGGTCGCCGGATCGAAGTTGCCCGAGTGCCAATCGTTCAGCGTCGGCACCGAACCTTCGATGATGGTCACACCGCTGATATCGGCCACGTACTCGATGGCCCATTGCGCCGGGTCGTTCCAGAGCGCTTCGTCCGTCGCACCCGAGAACTGCGCGACCACCTTCTCCACCGCCACGCTGGGATAGGCCCATGTGGAGTCGGTCATGATCGCGGTCTTGCCGAGCAGGATCACGTAGCGCCCCGCCTCGACCCCGAACTTGACCTCGGTAACCTCCTTCATGCTGCCCGGCGTCACCATGGAGGTGACCTTCTTGCTGGTCTGATACCACGTCTTAACGTCGGAGGCTTCCATCATGTAGCCGCCGCATTCGACGTAGCACAAGCCGCGCCCGGTGTACTCGTAGAGGCGCAGGCGCAGCCCCAGCATGGTGTTCTTGGTCTGCCCCACGGGTAACGCCGGCAGGGTGATTTTTAGGCAGCCCGTCACCGTCGCCACCTGCTGATAGGAATGCTTGAACTCGTCGAGCACCCGGTAGTTGCTCAGGTACAGCGGCGCAGCGGTGGCGAGGCGGAAGCTCGGCAGGTTGGTGTGCGCCCACAGCGACCGCCCAAAACTGCTGCTCGCCGCCAGCGCCCCAGCCCCGGCGGCGGTGAAGTAGAACACCGCCCCGGCCGAGCCGGTGACCCCGCTCAGGGCGCTGAGGTTGGCGTGCGCATCCTGCTTGGTGCTGAGGTCAGGCAGGTTCAGCGGGTAGCTGACGACGGTTCCGGCGTGGTTGGTGGCGTAGAGGTCGAAGCCCGCGCCGGCGCGCACCAGGTAGAGGGCATCGGGCTCCAGGCTGGCCGGCAGGCTGGCGACGACTTTGAACAGCTTGAGTTCCGCCATGGGGTCACCAGTTCGCGCCGTCCCACTCCTTCGGGATCGGCGCGCCGTTGTATCGGGGAAGGCCGCCGGATTCGCTGAACTTGTCCAGGGTGGCCTTGTTGGTGTGGCTGTGGGTCTGGCTCACCGCCGTGTCGATCTGGGCAGCAGTCGAAGTCGGCCGCCCCTGGATGGCATCCCACGTCAGCGTCACGTCCATGGATTCGTACTCGGCCACCTTCA
>NZ_JBHZGM010000040.1:0-45479 GCF_043392685.1 Metapseudomonas phytobenefica
TGCCTTCCGCTAGCACTTCCCCTTGCCGGGCGTGCAGAGGACTTCCACCTCCAAGTCGTCCAGTTCACCACCACAGTGAACCGAACAGCGCCAGTCACGGCGCTACGCGCCATGCCTGGCGCACCCACAAAAAGCGGCCAGATCAGCTGATCAGGCCTGCAACTCGCTCAACGGAATGAAACGCAAGGTGTCACCCTCAGCCAGGGTGGTGCCTTCCAGCACCTCCACCAGCCCCTCGGCCCAGGCCGCGCTGCGCAGCACGCCGGAGCTCTGGTTCGGGTAGATCACCGCACGGCCGTTCTCCAGCCGCGCGCGCAGGTACTCGCGTCGATTGCCCGGTTTCTTCCAGGTGAATCCGGCCGGCACCGTGAAACCGAGCGGTTCCACCTCTTCCACACCCAGGCGGCGCAGCAGGTAGGGCCGGGTCAGCAAGCCGAAGGTCACCAGGGTAGAGGCCGGATTGCCCGGCAGGCCGATCACCGGCACACCCCGGAAATGCCCGAAGGTCAGCGGCTTGCCCGGCTTGATGGCGAGCTTCCACAGCGCCAGCTCACCTTCCTCGCGCAACGCCACGCCGAGGAAGTCCGCTTCACCCACTGACACGCCGCCGGTGGAAAGGATCAGGTCCACCTGTCCCAGCTCGCCCAGGGCCTTACGGGTGAGCGCGAGGTCATCGGCGAGGATGCCGGCATCGACCACGGCGCAGCCCAGGCGCTTCAGCCAGGCGATCAGCAGGCTGCGGTTGCTGTTGTAGATCTGTCCCGGCCCGAGGGGCTGGCCGGGTGGGACCAGCTCGTCACCAGTGGAGATCACCGCCACCACCGGGCGGCGACGCACCACCAGTTCGGCTGCGCCCAGTGAGGCGCACAGCCCCATTTCGATGGGCCCCAGGCGGGTGCCGGCGGGGAGCACGGTTTCGCCGGTGCGGGTTTCCTGGCCACGGGGGCGGACGTTCTGCCCGGCCCTCATCGGTGAAAGGAAGCGCACCCGGCCATCGTCCAGGACTTCGGCGTTCTCCTGCATTTCCACCAGGTCCGCACCCTCGGGCAGCGGCGCACCAGTGAAGATGCGCGCACAGGTTCCCGACTGCAGGGGTTGCGGTGCGCTGCCGGCGAGAATCCGCTGGCTCACCACCAACGGCTCGCCCTGCCAGTCGGCCAGGCGCAAGGCGTAACCGTCCATGGCGCTGTTGTCCCAGGGCGGCAGGTCGAGGCCCGCCACCAGCGGTTCGGCCAGCACGCGGCCATCGGCATCGGCCAGGGCGACGGTTTCACAGGCTTCGATCGGTGCAGCCGCCGCCAGGTCGAGCAGACGCCGCAGGGCGTCCTCCACCGGCATCAGGCCGGGATGGTCGCAACCGCTCATCCGCGGCTCTCGCAGGCGTTGGCCTGGGTCAGGTGCGGCACGAAGTTGCAGGGGCGATGACGGTTGTCCAGCTGCTCGGCGAGGATGCCGTCCCAGGCAGTGCGACAGGCATTGGTGGAACCCGGCAGGCAGCAGACCAGGGTGCCGTTGGCCAGCCCAGCCAGAGCACGGGACTGCATGGTGGAGGTGCCGATATCGCTGACGGAAATCTGCCGGAAGTATTCGCCGAAGCCATCCACCTGTTTATCCAGTAGGCAGGCAACCGCCTCCGGCGTGCTGTCGCGGCCGGTGAAACCGGTGCCGCCGGTGATCAGCACCACCTGCACCTGATCGTCGGCGATCCAGGTGGCGACCTGGGCGCGAATCTTGTACAGGTCGTCCTTGAGCAGCACCCGCGCGGCCAGGTTGTGGCCAGCGGCGGTGAGACGGTCGACGAAGAGCTGACCGGAGGTATCGGTCTCCAGGCTGCGGGTATCACTGACGGTAAGAACGGCGATATTGAGCGGCACGAACACCGCCTCGGCCTTGTGACTCATGGCAGGCTTCCAGTTGTAGGAGAGAATGCCCGGTGTTATATCACAGCGCCGTTCCGGAGACCGTGCCATGTCCGACAAGCCTCTACCGCCCTGCTCTGTCCTGCTGCTTTCCGGCGGCCGTGGGCAGCGTCTTGGCGGCCTCGACAAGGGCCTGGTGGAGTGGCGAGGCCGCCCGCTGATCGCGTGGCTGCATGAACAGGTACGCCCCTTCACCGACGACCTGATCATTTCCTGCAACCGCAACGCGGACCGCTATGCCGCCTGGGCCGACCAACTGGTGCAGGATGACAGCCCCGACTATCCCGGCCCACTGGCCGGCATCCGCGCCGGCCTCGCAGTGGCGCGCCATGAGCAGGTGCTGATCCTCCCCTGCGACGCCCCCCGAGTCGACGCAGCGCTGATTGTCGATCTGCTCGCCGCCGCCTGCGACCGCCCCGTGATGGTCCGCCAGGGTGAATTCTGGGAGCCGCTGTTCTGTGTCCTGCCCCGCGCGGTGCTGCCGGTGCTGGAAGCCGGATGGCAGGCCGGCGAACGCAGCCCGCAGCGCATCCTCCGCCAGTTGAATCCGGTTGCCGTGGTCTGCGCCGAAGGCGACCCACGGCTGGCCAACTTCAACACACCTGACCTGCTGGCCGCTTCGCCGCTCAAGGACTGAGCCAGATCGCCGGAACTTTGCCGGGAAGTTCTTCGTCAGAAGCTGCGTACAACCAGCGCAATCATCAAGGAGATGACGATGAACCAGCGGATCGTCCCCGCATTCCTGCTCGCAATGGGCCTTTTCACTCTGGCCGGCTGCTCCTCGCCGACCGTGATCACCCTCAATGACGGGCGCGAGATCCAGGCCGTGGACAACCCCGACTACGACGAAGACACGGGCTTCTACGAGTTCGAACAACTGGATGGCAAACATGCCAAGGTGAACAAGGATCAGGTCCGCACCATTAAAGAGCTCTGATTCCCCCGGCCCGCTTAAGCCTTCCCGCTAAAGCGGGCCCTCACCTCCCCCCGGCAACCCCTCGCCGTTCGCAGCCTCCCACCTCTCCAAGCAAAAAAATTAAATTTTTTTTCGCTAACCCCTTGTAGACCAAAAGTTTTTCTGTAGAATGCGCGCCACACAACGGAGCGTAGCGCAGCTTGGTAGCGCGTCTCGTTCGGGACGAGAAGGTCGCTGGTTCGAATCCAGTCGCTCCGACCAAATCCCGAAAAACCCGCCTTAACGGCGGGTTTTTTATTGCCTGCGATTTTTCATCGCCAAGGCGTTCCACGGCAGATTCGCCCTTGCCATGGGCGGTTCCATCAGCGGTTCTAAGAGGAATGCGCAGCCGTGTTCGCCCGGAACGTCGGTGCGGAGCGTGACTGAGGGTATGTCGCTATGTGGGTGGGACGATTTGCGCAGGACGCGCGAAGGGCGCTACTGCCTGACGCCCGGCAACCGCGAGAGCTGCGTCAGGATGCAGCGATCACTGCAGAAAGGCGGCCACCTGGCAGGCGTCGAAGGGCCAGCCCAGTTCGCTGCCGGTGTCGCAACGGCGCAGGACCGGAATACGCAGGCCGTACTGCTCGACCCACTCCTCGCGGTCGGCGATGTCCACCAGTTCCACCAACAGGCCGCGTTCGACGAAGGGCATGAGCACGCCTTCGGCCACTTCGCAGAGGTGGCAGCCGAGGGTGCCGAAGAGTTGGCATTCAGGAAGCATGGGGACGCGCCTCGAAGATCAGCGAGGCGCGAAGTCTAGCACGCGTCAGTCGCCGGAGGATTGGCTCCTGGCCTTGATCGGCAAGGGCTGCAGGCCATCCAGCGGCGGCTGTTTGAGCAACTCCCCCAGCACACGACAAGCGGGGCCCGGTTTCAGACCCCGGCGGCTCGCAGCAGTTGGTCTGCGGCGTCCTTCGCCTCCAGCGCTTGGTCGTTCGGCCCCTGGATGTGGGCCATGCTGATCGCCCCCTCCATCAGGTACTGCAGCTGACGCGCCAGACGCTCGGGCTGGGCGGCACCCAGGGTCGCCAGGGCGGCGATGAAATAATTCTGCGTAGTGATCTTGTAGGACGCCGCCAGGCGATGCACCGGATGGTCGCGGTCATGGAACTCGGCTGCCGCATTGATGAAGGCGCAGCCGCAGAACTCTTCCTGCCGCAGCCATTCATCCAGGCCGTCGAATACCCGCAGGATGGCTTCCCGCGGCGGCAGCTTGGCGAAAGCCCGGGCCATGCGCTCGGCCGCCGGCGCGAAGCGGGATTCCAGGGCGGCCATGATGAGCTCGTCCTTGGATTTGAAATGCTTGTAGAGGGTCATCTTGGCCACGCCGGACTCCGCCAGGATGCGGTCGATGCCGGTGGCGTGGAAGCCTTCGCGATAGAAGAGCGAAAGGGCCGTGTTGACCAGTTGATCGCGTTTGCTCGATGCCATTGCAGCCTCCTGAACCGGCGCATTATGCGCATCCGCCTTGAACGGCTCAAACCGCACGGGGCGCGGAATGCGTGGGCGAAGCGAAACATGCCGTTGAAATATACAGACAGGTCTGTCTACTATCCAGCGCAGATTCCAACCACTGCGAGGGACTCGCCATGCAACTCCACGACTTCTACCTCTCCGGCAACTGCTACAAGGTCCGCCTGTTTCTCGGGCTAATCAGCCAGCCCGCCGAGCTACTGACCGTCAACCTGCCCAAGGGTGCGCAGAAACACCCGGAGTTCCTCGCCCTGAATCCGCGCGGGCAGGTCCCGGTACTGGTCGATGACGGCCTGCCGCTGGTCGACTCCCAGGCCATCCTGGTCTACCTGGCGCGACGCTACGCGGATGCGCACTGGTACCCGCTGGACGCCGTCATCCAGGCGCAGATCGCCAGTTGGCTGAGCCTGGCCGCCAACGAGATTCACAACGGCGCGGCACTGGCGCGGGTGGGCTTGAAGTTCGGCCGCCCCGTGGACCTGGAACAGGCCCAGGCCCGTGGCCGCCAGGTGCTGGAACTGGTGGACGCGCACCTGGCTGATCGCGCCTGGCTGGTCGGCGAGCACCCCACCATCGCCGACGTGGCGGTCTACCCGTACCTCGCCATGGCCGATGAAGGCGGCCTGGACCTGGCGCCCTATCCGCACCTGCATGCCTGGTTCGCGCGCATCCGCGCCCTGCCCGGCTACGTCGACCTGCCCCACTTCTGAGGGGCCTGGAGGCCATCATGAGCAGTCCATTCCACCCTGGCGAACTAGCGATCCAGGCCCGTGCCGGCGTGCGCGAGCAGGTAGAGGCCATGGGCAGCCGGATGATCCGCGACCACATGCCGGAGCAGCATCGCCTGTTCTTCGCCCAGTTGCCCTGGCTACTGGTGGGCAGCCTGGACAGCGACGGCCAGCCCCAGGCCTCCGTGCTGTGGGGCAAGCCGGGCTTCGTCCATTCGCCGGAGCCCAGCCTGCTGCGGGTCAACGCTCGTCCGGAGACCGACGACCCACTAGCGGCCAACCTGCACAGCACGGCACGCCTGGGCCTGCTCGGCCTGGAACTGCCGACGCGACGGCGCAACCGCATGAACGGCCCGCTGCTGGACAACGACGGCGAAGGCTTCGCCCTCGCGGTGCAGCAGTCCTTCGGCAACTGCCCGAAGTACATCCAGGCCCGGGACTGGCACTGGCACAGCAGCGCCGCCGGCCCGCTGGAACAGGGCGACGGTCCCGACCCGCGCTGGCTGGAGCTGGTCGAACGCAGCGACACGCTGTTCATCGCCAGCCAGCATCTGGACCCGGAAACCGGCGGTGTCGACATCTCCCACCGCGGTGGCGCGCCGGGCTTCGTGCGGCTGGGCGGCGACGGCCGGCTCTGGCTGCCGGATTACAGCGGCAACCAGATGTTCAACACCCTCGGCAACCTGCTGCTGGAACCGCGCTGCGGCCTGCTCTGGGTGGACTTCGCCAGCGGCGACCTGCTGCAACTGGAGGCCCGCGCGGAAATTCTCTGGCCCGGCCAGGGCGGACTCCCCGACCTGCCCGGCGCCGAACGCCTGGTGGCACTGACGCCCGGCCGCTGGCGCCTGCGTCGCGGCCGCCTGCCGCTCGCCTTTGACAACACCCGCCCCTCCCCTTTCCTGCCTCAAGGACACTGACTCCATGCGTCTACGTTCGTACTTCCTGCTGTTCCTGCTGGGGGCGATCAGTGCGGTCGCCCAGGCCGAAGGTCTGCGCTTCTCGCTGGTGAAGACTTCCGAGACCGAAACCCTGGATGCCTTCACCCTGGCCGATGGCAAATGGACCGAGAAGGTCAAGGCCAACCACGTCGCGGTGCTGATCGAACACCACGCCGCCACCCTGCTCTTCGATACCGGGCTGGGCCACCAGGTGGACAGCCAGTTCGGCAGCGAGATGCCCTGGTGGGACAAGCCTCTGATGCAGTACGAGGCCGTGAGCCCGGCCCGCGACCAACTCGACAGGGACGGCGTCCGCGTCGACCGCATCCTGCTCAGCCATGTCCATTGGGACCACGCCTCGGCGCTGGCGGACTTCCCCGACGTGCCGGTCTGGGCACCCTATGAGGAGATCGAGTTCACCGAGCTCGCCACGCCGCCGGCAATCCTCCCCAGCCAGTTCGCCCACGGCGTGAAATGGCGCCCCTTCACCTTCCTCCCCATCCCCTTCATGGGCTTCGAGGAAAGCCTCGACCTGTTCGGCGATCGTAGCCTGGTCCTGGTGCCGCTCAGCGGCCATACGCCAGGCTCGGTGGGGCTGTTCCTGACGCTGGAGGACGGACGGCGCTTTTTCTTCACCGGTGACGCCAGCTGGCGCCTGGAGGGCTTCACCGGGCCGAAGGAAAAGTTCTGGGTCAGCCGCAGCATGGTCGACAACGACCGTGAAACCACGCGCGCCCAGTTGCAGAAAGTGCACGATCTGCTCCAGCGCGAACCCGGCCTGGTCGTGGTTCCGGCCGATGATGCAGCGGTGCAGGAGCGTCTCGGCTACTACCCGAAATGGGTGCAATGAGCGACCGACCATCGTCTAACTGCAAAAGTTGTAACGAGATGCTTTAGTCAGAGTGTTGTAACAGGACGACTCGACCGACCTGAAACCCAACGAGGAGACAATAACAATGAGCAAGACCTCGCTTGCGCGAGCCGTGGCCCTCGCCGCGCTCGGCGCCAGTGTCACCCTGCCGGGCATCGCCCAGGCCGAGTTCATCAAGGACAGCAAGGCCAGCCTGGAGCTACGCAACTTCTACTTCAATCGTGATTTCCGCCAGGAGGGTGCCAACCAGTCCAAAGCCGAGGAATGGGCTCAGGGCTTCCTCCTGCGTTACGAATCCGGATTCACCGAAGGCACCGTTGGCGTGGGTGTGGACGCCCTCGGCCTGCTCGGCGTCAAGCTCGATTCCAGCCCCGACCGCAGCGGCACCGGCCTGCTCAAGCGTGACCGCGAAACCGGCCGCGCCCAGGACGAGTACGGCGAGCTCGGCCTGACCGCCAAGCTGCGCGCCTCCAAGAGCGTGCTCAAGGTCGGCACCCTGCTGCCCAAGCTGCCGGTGGTCCAGTACAACGACTCGCGCCTGCTGCCGCAGACCTTCAAGGGCGGCCACCTGAACTCCATGGAGCTCGACGGCCTGACCTTCGATGCCGGTCAGCTCAAGCAGGTCAACCAGCGCGACTCCTCCGACTACGAGGACATGACCCTCACCACCGGCGCCGCCCGCGCCATCACCGTTCGCCCCGGCACCACCAGCGACAAGTTCAACTTCGGCGGTGCCAACTACAAGTGGACCGACAACCTCACCACCGGCTACCACTACGGCGAGCTGCAGGACCTCTACAAGCAGCACTATTTCAACGTCGTGCACACACTGCCGCTGGGCGACAAGCAGTCGCTGAAGAGCGACCTGCGCTATGCCCGCTCCACCGACGACGGCGCCAGCAACGTCGACAACAAGGCCTTCGGTGCCATGTTCACCTATGCCCTGGGCGGCCATGCCTTCGGCCTCGGTTACCAGAGCATGAGCGGCGACACCGGCTTCGCCTACATCAACGGCACCGACCCCTACCTGGTGAACTACGTACAGATCGGCGACTTCGCCAACAAGGACGAGAAGTCCTGGCAGGCGCGCTACGACTACAACTTCGCCAACATCGGTATCCCCGGCCTGACCTTCATGACCCGTTACCTGTCCGGCGACAACATCGACCTGGGCGCGGGACGCGCAGATGGCAAGGAATGGGAACGCAACATGGACATCGCCTACGTGTTCCAGGAAGGCGCGCTGAAGAACTTCGGCATCAAATGGCGTAATGCCACGGTGCGCTCGACCAACTTCGGCAACGACATCGACGAGAATCGCCTGATCCTCAGCTATGTGATGCCGCTCTGGTAAACCTGCAGGAGCCGGCTTGCCCCGTTCGCGAGCCAGCCCATTCCTGTCAAACCAAAGCAGAAGCCCGCCAGAAATGGCGGGCTTCTGCTTTTCTCCTGTAGGCGAACTCCAGAACTCAGTCCTGCGAGGTAGCCCCGATCTTGTGGATCGACAGGTCGGCGCCGTAGTACTCCTCTTCCTGGCTCAGGCGGATGCCCCAGACGGACTTGAGCAGGCCGTAGACCGCAAGGCCCCCCACCAGCGCCACCAGCACGCCGAGGCCGGTGCCGATCAGCTGGCTGAGGAAGCTGACCCCACCCAACCCGCCCAGGGCTTCCTGACCAAAGATGCCGCAGGCGATACCGCCCCAGACGCCGCACAGGCCATGCAGCGGCCAGACGCCGAGCACGTCGTCGATCTTCCACTTCACCTGGGTAGCCGTGAACGCCCAGACGAACAGCGCGCCGGCGAGCGCGCCAGTGACCAGGGCGCCCACCGGGTGCATCAGGTCGGAGCCGGCGCAGATCGCCACCAGGCCGGCGAGCGGCCCGTTGTGCAGGAAGCCGGGGTCGTTGCGACCCACCAGCAGCGCGGCGACCGTGCCACCGACCATGGCCATCAGCGAGTTCACCGCCACCAGGCCGCTCACGCCTTGCAGGGTCTGGGCGCTCATCACGTTGAAGCCGAACCAGCCGACGATGAGGATCCACGAGCCCAGCGCCAGGAAGGGAATGTTCGACGGGGCGAAGGCCACCAGCCGGCCTTCGCGGTAGCGGCCATTGCGATGCCCAAGCAGCAGCACGGCGCCGAACGCCAGCCAACCGCCAACCGCGTGTACCACCACCGAGCCGGCAAAGTCATGGAAACTCGCGCCGAAGCGGGTGTTCAGCCAGTCCTGCAGGCCTAAGTTGCCGTTCCAGATCATTCCCTCGAAAAAGGGATAGACGAAGGCGACGATCAGCAGCGTGGCGCAGAGCTGCGGGCAGAACCGGGCGCGCTCGGCGATGCCGCCGGAAATGATGGCCGGGATGGCCGCGGCGAAGGTCAGCAGGAAAAAGAACTTCACCAGCGCGTAACCATGGTCGGCGGCCAGCACGCTGGCCGGTTCAAGGAAGGTCACGCCATAGGCGATCCAGTAGCCGACGAAGAAATAGGCCAGGGCCGAGATCGCAAAATCGGAAAGGATCTTCGACAAGGCGTTGACCTGGTTCTTCTGGCGCACCGTACCCACTTCGAGGAAAGCGAAGCCGGCGTGCATGGCCAATACCATGACCGCGCCCATCAGGATGAACAGGGTGTTGGAACCGTGGATCAGGGTTTCCACGGCGCTATTGAGGTTTTCCATTGGCGAAGGCGACTCCGGCAGCGAGGGAAAAGCACCAAAGCGGTTCAGGCGAGGCCTCCTGCGCACCATCCTGAAGCCGTGCCGCACCGCAAGGGTTCCAATGCGAATCCCGATTTGGTGCAGACTGGCCAGCGCAGGGAAAATCCCGAACAGCGTTTCTTGTTGATTTTCATGAGGTTAGGCGCTGCTTCCGGGTCTCGGCGAGCCATCCAGGGCGCCCCGATCCAGCGCATTTCGCCACAACCGCGCACCAGAGCGATGCAAGCGCCATACCAGCGGACGGAAAGAAATTCCGGATGAACCTTGGACGAAGCCACCTACTCTTAGGCATGGAGTCCTACAAGGAGAATCGCCATGCCCCGTAAGACCGCCGCCCGCGCCCAGGATGAACTGCTGGCCGACTTCCAGGCCCTGGTCAGCGATACCGAGAAACTCCTGCAAGACAGCGCCAGCCTGGCAGGCGAACAGGCCGACGAGTTGCGCCTGCAGATCAGCGAAAGCCTCAGGCGCGCCCGCGACACCCTCCGCGACACCGAACAGAACCTGAAGCAACGCAGCCAGGCCGCGGTGCACGCCACCGAGGACTACGTGCAGCAGCATCCCTGGCAGAGCGTGGGCCTGGCCGCCGGCATCGGCTTCCTGCTCGGCCTTCTGGCCGCCCGGCGCTGACCATGAGCGAAGAAACCCCTTCCGCCCAGGAGGCGGGACGCGGCCCTTCGCCCAGGCGCCTCGGCGCTTCGCTGCTCGGCCTGCTGCAGGGCCATGTGGAGCTGTTCGGCATCGAACTGCAGGAACAGAAGACCCACAGCCTCTACCTGCTGCTGCTCGGCGGGCTGACGCTGATCTTCGCCATGCTCCTGTTGATCGGGCTGTCCGGCCTGATCCTGGTACTGCTCTGGGAAAACTGGCGCCTCGAGGCCCTCGGCGGCCTCTGCCTGTTCTACCTGCTGGCGACCCTCTATTGCACTGTGCGCCTGCGGGCAGCGGTGGATGACGAGCAATCGCCCTTCAGCGCGACCCTCGAAGAACTGGCCCGTGACCGGGAGCGTCTGCTGCCATGAGCCTGCCTGAACTACCCCGCAATGCGAGCCGTCGCGACATGCGCAAGGCGCTGATCCGCCTGCGCCTGGAAATGCAGCGCCAGGAACTGCGCCACGAGTCCCTGCTGCTGACCCAGCCCTTGCGCCAGGCACGGGAGCTGACCCACAAGCTGGACCTCCCCCATGCCCCACTCTGGGGCATTGCGGCGGTGGCCGCCCTGGGCTTTTTCGCCGCGCGCAAAGGCAGCCTGAAGCGAGGCCTGCGGCTGGGCGGTGCGCTTCTGCCCTTGCTCCAGGCGCTATTGAAAGTCCCACCGCGAGACGAATCCGGCTGACCTCCAGCCGGAGCGAGGTAACTGGCCACATTCTTGCTTCGGGTGAGCGGCCCGTCGCACCAGCCATGGGCATCAACCGGCGCCGTGCGCCATCCCATAGCCTTCCCGCTAAGGAGTCAACGTGATCGATGGGCAACCGCTCGCTTGTTTCCAGCCCTTCATCGATACCGCTACCGGACTGATCGCCGGTGTCGAAGCCCTGGGACGGCTGCGCCAGGCGGACGGCAGCCTGCACTCGGTCGGCCCCCTCTTCCTCGACTCCAGGGTGTCCCCGACGGAGCTGCGCCGCCTCGACCGACAATTGCGCGAGGATGCCCTGCAACGCCTGCATAGCGCCCCGGCGGAATGGTTTCTCAGCCTGAACATCTCCCCGCGCTGGATCAGCCGCCTGCGTCCGGGCCAACCCCTGCCCAGCCTCAAGCAACTGCAGCGCTACGGCGTGGCGGCCGAGCGCATCGTCTTCGAAATCACCGAACTGGGTGGCGCCAGCCAGCGCCTGACGGACGTGGTGGCACGCTACCGCGAGGCCGGCGCGCGAATCGCCATCGACGATTTCGGCGCCGGCTACTCCCAGCTCGACCGGGTGCTGGCCCTGCAACCGGACATCCTCAAGCTCGACATGCGCCTGTTCCAGGCCGCGGCCCGTGGCGGCCCCAGCGGTGAAGTAGTGAAGGCCCTGGCGCAAATGGCCGAGAAGACCGGCTGCTGGATCATCGCCGAGGGCGTGGAAACCGAGGCCGAGCTGGACTTCGCCCTGGAGTGCGGGGCCCGCTACGTGCAGGGTTACCTGTTCGCCGCGCCGAGCCTGGAGTTTTTCGCCACCGACGCCTTCGTCCAGCGCTTCGCCCAGCTGCGCAACCGCTATGTGCAGAACAAGCTGGCCGAACGCGTCCGCCTGATGACCTTGCGGCGCAATCTCAACCAGTTGATGGCGCAGCTGCGCGCCTGGGCCGAAAGCGGCGAGTCGGCATCGAGCCTGGCCAGCCCCGTCGAATACCCCTGGCTGCTGCGCATCTACCAGTGCGACCGCAACGGCACCCAGATCACGCCCAACCTGCAATGGGGGCCGGGCGGCTGGCGGGAGGACCCGAGCTATCGCGGCCACAACTGGTCCTGGCGTCCCTACTTCTACCAGCTGCTGGCCGAGGGCTGGGAAGAAAGCCGCCTGACCCTGTCCACGACCTACCGCGATGCCACCACCAACCAGTACTGCCTGACTGCCGGGCAATTCATCGACAAAGGCCGCCGCCTGCTGCTGGTGGATATCGACGCAGCCGGCCTGGCGAGGGGCTGAGTCCTGTGCGGGCGCTTGGGTTAGAGTAGGATCTTCAGCCACTGAACGGCGAGGACAGGCCTTGGACTGGCAGACCCTGCTCACCCGCGAACGCCTTGGCAAACCGGTGCACAGCACCGATGAGCTGGGCCGCAGCCCCTTCCACAAGGATCACGACCGCATCATCTTCTCCGGCGCCTTCCGGCGTCTCGGACGCAAGACCCAGGTGCACCCGGTCTCCAGCAACGACCACATCCACACGCGCCTGACCCACTCACTGGAAGTGAGCTGCGTCGGGCGCTCCCTGGGCATGCGCGTGGGCGAAACGCTGCGCGACACGCTGCCGGACTGGTGCGAGCCTTCGGACCTCGGCGTCATCGTCCAGTCGGCCTGCCTGGCCCACGACATCGGCAACCCGCCGTTCGGCCACTCCGGCGAGGATGCCATCCGCCACTGGTTCGAGCAGGCCGCCGGAAGGGGCTGGCTGGACGCCATGAGCGATGCCGAACGCGCCGACTTCCTCAGTTTCGAGGGCAATGCCCAAGGCCTGCGGGTGCTGACCCAGCTGGAGTATCACCAGTTCGACGGTGGCATGCGCCTGACCTACGCCACCCTCGGCACCTACCTGAAATACCCCTGGACGTCGCGCCACGCCGAAGCCCTGGGCTACAAGAAGCACAAGTTCGGCTGCTACCAGAGCGAGCTGCCGTTGCTGGAGCAGATCGCCACCAAGCTGGAACTGCCGCGCGTCGACGAACACCGCTGGGCGCGCCATCCGCTGGTCTACCTGATGGAGGCGGCCGACGACATCTGCTACGCCCTCATCGACCTGGAAGACGGCCTGGAAATGGATCTGCTGGATTACCAGGAGGTCGAAGCATTGCTCCTCGGCCTGGTGGGCGACGACCTGCCGGAAACCTACCGCCAGCTTGGCCCGAGGGATTCCCGCCGGCGCAAGCTGGCCATCCTGCGCGGCAAGGCCATCGAGCACCTGACCAATGCCGCCGCCCGTGCCTTCGTCGATCAGCATGACGCCTTGCTCGCCGGCAGCCTGCAGGGTGACCTGGTAGAACACATGCACGGCCCGGCCAAGCGCTGCGTACTCCGCGCCAAGGCCATCGCCCGCGAGAAGATATTCCAGGACAAGCGCAAGACGCTCCACGAGATCGGCGCCTACACGACGCTGGAGATCCTCCTCAACGCCTTCTGCGGCGCGGCACTGGAGCAACACGGCGGGCGTTCACCGTCGTTCAAGCACCGGCGCATCCTCGATCTGCTCGGCAACAACGCCCCCGATCCCGACTGGCCGCTCTATCGCGCGTTCATCCGAGTCATCGACTTCATCGCCGGGATGACCGACAGCTACGCTACCGAAATGGCCCGTGAGATGACCGGGCGCTCCAGCCCGACCTGATCCAGCGTCTTCAGGAGCCGTGTCGATGCGCAACCTGCTCAGTCGAAGCCTTGGCTGGCATGCCGGCCCGCCCGCCTGGGGCCCTGCCCTGATGGCGGGCATGGGCTGCGGCCTGCCGCTGCTGCTGGGCCTGTTCACCAGCCACAGCGGCTTCCTCTGGGCCGCCACCGGTGCGTTCCAGGCCGCCCTGGCCAACCCCTACCATCGTCTCGGCATGTTGCGCATGAGCCTGCCCACAAGTTTGGGGGCAATCGCCGCCGGGATGGGCTTCTGGGTCGCGAGCCATCCGTTGCTGAGCCTCGCTGGCTTCGCCTTCATGGGGCTGTTGCTGGCGGTGATGCAGCGCTATGGCACTGAGCTCGGCAAGCTGGGTGTGGGGCTGGCGGCCTGCCTTTGCCTGGGTCAGGGCCAGGCGGGGCTCGGCAACTTGCACAACGGCCTGGCGGTGGGTGCCCTGTTCGCCATCGGCGGGCTCTGGGTGATGCTGCTGGCGTTCGCCTTGCGTGCATTCCGGGGGATGCGACTGTGGCCACTGATGCCGCGTCTGGGCAAGTTCGCGCGGGTCATGCGTCGCCACGCCCGGCGTCTGCCCCAACGCCTCTGGCTGATCCATGCGCTGGCTTGCAGCCTGGCATGTGCGCTGGCCGGCCTGACGGTCAACCTGTCCGGACTGCCACGGGGCTACTGGCTGACGTTGACGGTGATGACCACCCTCCAGATGGATCTCAACAGCAGCCTGGAGCGTGGCATCCAGCGCTGCCTCGGCAGTCTTGTCGGGGCACTGATCCTGATCGGCCTCGGCAGCTGGCTGCAGGGCCCGGCACCGCTGGTGGTCTGCATGCTGCTGCTGATCGTGCTCAGCCGCGCCTACATCGCCCATCACTACGGCCTGTTCGTGGTGCAGACCACCCTGTGTTTCGTGCTGCTGGCAGAGAGCCTTTCCAGCGACTGGCACCTGCCCGAACTTCGTCTCTACAACACGCTTCTGGGGACTGGACTGGCGCTGCTGGTGGCCTATCTCGCCCACCGCGCACGCCTGCGCTGGGCCACTCCCGCACCGCGAATGGTCGCCGCGCCCCAGGGCGACTGAACAGTTGAGTCTTCAGTCGCCCAGCAGTTGCTCAAGCTCTCGCTGCAGGCCACCAAGGCTTTTCCCTATGGCTTCGCCCAGACGCATCAGGTCGGTGGCTTCGGCGCCGCGTCCATGGGCAGCACCGAAGGCAATGCAATGGGCGAGCAGCGGCTGCGCATCGATCAACTCCATTGCCCCCTTGATCTTGTGCACGAGGCGCTCGAGGTCGTCCCAGCGCTCCTCGCGCAGCAAGGCCGCCATCTCCTGGGCATCGGCCTCGTTGGCCTTGTGCAGTTCTTGCAGCAGCTGGCGCGCCACGTCGGCAGATCCCCCGGTGGCACGATCCAGCAGGCTGAGATCGAAACGGACGGACTGCTCGCTCCAGCCCGCTCCGGCATCGGGGTCAACCACCCGCAACAGGTAACGCTGCAGGCCTTCGAGGCCGATGGGTTTGAACAGACAGTCGTCCATCCCGGCTTCGCGGCAGCGCGCCAGCTCCTCCGGCTGGGCATTGGCGGTAAGGCCGACGATCAGCGCCGGATACGCATCACCTTCACGCTCGAACTTGCGGATACGCTGCGCCAGCTCGTAACCATCCATCACCGGCATGTTGCAGTCGGTAATGAGCAGGTCGAATGCCGAGGCCATCCACAAACGCAGCGCCTCTTCGCCGTTCCTCGCCTGCTGCGCCTTCTGGCCCAACTGCTCCAGCTGCTGCACCAGCATCATGCGGTTGATCGGGTGATCGTCCACCACCAGCACATGCAGGGCGCCGGCGGGCAGTTCGCGAACCTCCGGGGCCTCCGCGACCGCCGGCAGCGGCTCCAGCCGTGGCAGGCACAGGCTCACAGCAATCCGCGTTCCGACCCCCGTCTCGCTGCGCATTTCCAGTTGGCCTTCCATCATGTCCACCAGACGGCGGCAGATGCTCAGGCCCAGACCGGTGCCGCCGCGCCCCGCATTCATGCTGCCTGTCACCTGGGTGAATGGCTGGAACAGTCGCTTCTGGTCTTCCTCGGCAATGCCGATCCCGCTGTCCGCGACCACCAGCGTCAGCTGCAGCCGCTCCTCATCCAGCGGGCGAACGGCAAGATCCACGCAGATGGCACCCTGATCGGTGAACTTGATCGCATTGCTGACGAGGTTCGAGAGAATCTGCTTGTAGCAGGACGGGTCCACCAGCACATCGTCCCCGCTCTGGATATCCAGGTTCAGCGACAGGTGCAGCCCCTTCTGCCGCGCCATTCCCTCGAATACCCGGATCACCGACTCGGTCAGCGCACAGGGCGACTGACGGTCGGGCTCCAGTGTCATGCGCCCGGACTCGATCTTGGCGATGTCGAGGATGTCGCCGATCAGGGCCAGCAGGGAGTCGGCCGAGCTTCGCGCCACGCGGATCGCCTCCCGATCCGGACACTCGCGTTTCAGCGCCAGTTCGAGCATGCCGGTGATGGCGTTCAGCGGCGTCCGGATCTCGTGGCTCATGGTGGCGAGGAAACTGCTCTTCGCAATATTGGCCGCTTCCGCCTGCTCCTTGGCCTGGCGCAGCTCGTCCATCAGACGGTTGCGCTCGGTGATGTCCACCCAGCCACAGATCAGGCCCCGGACGCGCTGCCTGGCATCGCGATAGGGAATCGCCCAGCAGGAGACCTCCAACACGCGGTCGCGCAGGTGCAACGGCTGGTCGCGGAACTGCGCCTCCCCTTCTTCCAAGGCATGCCGGCTCAGCTCCTCCAGTCCCCCCAGCACCCCTCCGGCATCGGCCTGCAGCCCCTCCACGCTGGTCAGCCGCCGGCCGATCAACGCCTCACGCGGCACGCCGATGGCTTCGATGAAACTGCGGTTGCAGGTGATGGTGCAGCCGTCCAGGTCCCGTACCAGCAGCGGAAAGGGAATCCCGTCGATCAGCGAACGCTTGAAGGCCAACTGGTCGTTCAGGCGACGCTGTTCCCGCTCACGCCGGCGGACCTGGCGACGCAGGTAGAGCACCCAGGCGGCAAACGCCATTGCCACGAACAGAAAGACGAAACCCACCTGATAGAGCCGGGCCCGGTACTCAATCCAGCGGCTATCAACGTCTTCGACCCGGGTGTACCAGCGGTTGATGATGTTACCCAGCTCGTTCGGGGAAATGGACAGCAATGCCTTGTCGAGGATGCTCTGCAGTTCAGGCGCGTCACGGGAAACGGCGAAGGCGAAGCGGCCCGGATCCCGGCCTACGGTGTCAGCGATGCGGAGCCGCCCCGGATAGTAGCGGCTGATCAGGAAGGTGGACGATGCCATCGCATGCAGTGCTGCGTCGAACCGGCCTTCCACTACGCCAGAAAGTCCCTTGATGCCGGTATCTACCTCCTGTAGCAGCACCTTGGGATAGTGCTCGCGAATGTACGGGATCAGCGAATGCCCGGCCGGAACGGCAAGCATGCGCCCGTCGAGGTCATCGAGTCCCTGCGGGCTGTTGTCGGAGTTGCGCACCACCAGCACGCTACTGGTGCTGAAGTACGGGCGGGTAAAGCTGAGCCCGTGGCTGCGCTCGGGAGTGGGGAACAGCGTGGCGGCCATGTCGGCCCGTCGGGCGTGCAGGTCGGCAAGCATGTCCCGGGCCGAGGAGCGTGCGTGGACCTCGAACTCCAGCCCCGTCCGCTGGCGGATCAGATTCAGGAGGTCCGGCACGATGCCGCGGAAACGACCCTGGCTGTTGAAGAAAGTCATGGGCTCGAAGGTTTCATCGACCACCAGACGGGCGGGACCATGTTCTTCCAGCCAGTGCAATTCGCGCTTGGTTAGCTGAGGGCGAAGATTGTCCAGGAACATGCCCGAGCCGCCGCCCCAGCGTTTCACGATCTCGGCGCGCATGCTGTCCGGGATCGCGGTGATCGCCGTGTCCAGAATCCGCAGCAGGCGCTCATTGCCCCTGGCCACTGAAAAACCCACGCCCACGCCCTCGAACCCGGCGAAGTTGGTCATGCGCAGGTTGATGAGATAGCCCTGACTTATCAGGTAGTTGGCGGCGATGGCATCGCCGATGAAGACATCGCTCTGGTCGAATGCCACCGACTGCAGTGCGCTGCGCACCGAGTCGTAGCGCAACAGACGCGCATCGGGATAGGCCTGGTAGAGCTTTTCCAGGCCCGGACCTTCCGCGGAATAGGCCAGACGCAGCCCGCCGAGGTTTCCCGAGGCGGCGCGCCGGTCGTCGATGCGGGTCACCATCACCGGCTGCTGCTGCATGTAGGCGACAGTCTGGGACAGGCCGGGGCTCGAGGCTTCACCGTCCATGCTGTTGCCCAGCAGGTCGATCTCTCCGTTGCGCAGGGCGTTGCGGGCCATCTCCCGGTCGGCAAAACGCACCACCTCGGTCTCGACGCCGATGGACTGGGTGATCAGCCGCAGGAAGTCCGCCGTCACGCCTTCGTAATCCTGGCCACTGGCGGTGATGTCGAACGGCGGGAAATCAGGCTCGTTGGTGCCGATCCGCAGGACGCGCTTCTCCCGCAGCCAGCTCCTGTCCCGTTCCTCTAGCGGCACTTGCAGGTCCCGGGCCTGGGAACGCCCCAGCAATTCCAGGCTGCGTTGATCGTCCGCCATGCAGCTCGGCGACAGCAGCGCGCCTGCGAGCAGGACGCAGATGAACAGGGCGAAAGAACGCATGGGGACGATCAGACCAGGGCGTTGCGGTTGGCGAACTCCACCAGTTCGATCAGGGAACGGGCGTTGAGCTTGAGGAGCAGGCGGGTCTTGTAGGTGCTGACCGTCTTGTTGCTGATGAACATCTCCTCGGCAATCTCCTTGTTGCTATAGCCGTTGGCGAGGAGCTTGAGCACCACCAGTTCGCGGTCCGACAGATGCTCGATCATCTCGTTCTCGTCAGGGAGACCGACCTGGCGCTTGCCGGACCTGATCACGTCGCTGGGGAAGTAGCTGTAGCCGGACAGGACCGCGCGCACCGCCGCGGTCAATTCGGCGAGGTCGCCCTCCTTGCAGACGAAGCCCGCGGCGCCGGCCTGCATGCAGCGCGTCGCATAGTGGTTGGGGTTCTGCCCGGTCAGCACCAGCACCCGCAGCGGCAGGTCCAGCGCTTGCAGGCGGGCGATGACATCCAGGCCGCCGAGCTTGGGAATACCGATGTCGAGGATCACCATATCCGGCTGGTGCTCACGCGCCAGGGCGATGGCATCCACACCGTTATCCGTCTCCGCGACGACTGCGTAACCTTCGCGATCCAGCAGCAGGCGTACGGCAAGGCGAATGACCGGGTGATCGTCGACGATCATCACCTTGTAGGCGGACTCGCTTTCAGGTTCGAAGAAATCATCCAGATTGACCATTTTGCTCACAGCATCGCTCCCTTGGCGCGGTTTGGTGGCTGCCAAGATAGAGAAGCGACTTGCACTGTCGACCCCCGAAACAGACCGGTCACCGCATTCAGGAATCGACCTACCCCTCCTTGCGTTTCCTCCTACAGCGAAGAGCTGATATCAGCAACGATAGGTGCTCGGTTCCAGGCAGATGACGGTCATTTCCATGCCCCCCCGTGCTCCCGGGAAAGGTGGCACTACATCATTTCCGGCCACCCCGGGCGCCAGCCGACAGCCCCCGCCCCATGGCAAATTGCACGACGACCGTCGCAAGCCTCATGTATGCTCCATTAGCCCCTCAGGGATCGAGTCAAGGAGCTGCTGCAATGCCGCAAAAGTTCGCTGAGCGTCGCTTTCCGCTGCACGTGCACATCAGTGCGCTGTTCACCTTGCTGCTATTGCTCACCGGTGTGGTCCTGGGCCTGTTCAATTATCGTCAGACCAGCCAGATCATCCTTTCCAGCAGTGATGAACTCTTCGACCGCATCAGCCAGGAAGTGGAAACCGACCTGCGGCAGACCTACCAACCCACCTATCACCTGCTCAACCTGCTGGCCCTGGGCGGCACCCACCAACGCCTGAACAGCTTCGACCGCCTGGACATCCTGCTCCGCCCCCTGACCCAGGCCCTGCAGGACAATCCCAAGCTGGCGGCACTCTACGTCGGCTATGACGATGGCGACTTCTTCATGGTCCGCCACCTGCGCAACGAGGCGCTGAGAAAGACCTTGAATGCCCCGCCGGATGCGGTCTATCAGGTCTGGAGCATCGAGCGGGACAACCTGTCGCGCGCCCGTTCCCTGACCTTCTTCTTCGACGGCCAGCTCAATGAGATAGTCCGCCGCCAGGAACTGAAGGAGCGCTACGATCCGCGCAGCCGCCCCTGGTTCTACAGGGCGCTGGAAAGGGATGAGCCGATCTCCACGGCCCCCTATGTGTTCTTCTCCAGCGGCGTAGTCGGCACGACCCTGGCACGCCCCGGCGGCAGCGATGCGGTGGTCGGCGCCGACCTGACCCTGGACGACCTGTCCGCCACGCTGGCCGGCCACCGGGTCACGCCCTCGACCGAAGTGGTCCTGTACCAGCCCGACGGCCGCGCGGTTGCCTACCCCGACACCAGCAAACTGGTCAAACGCATCAACGGCGCGCCCGAGCTGGGCGAGGTGAAGGACTTCAGCCCGCCACTCGCCGCCCTGATCGGCCTTGCCGGCGAAGAAGACCTGCGCACCAGCGCGGAGATCGCTGATCGCCGCTGGATCATCGCGCGCCAGCGTATCGCCGAAGGTGGGCCCGAGGGCCTGCAACTGGCCATCCTCGCCCCCGAGGACGAACTGCTGGACGATGCCTACCGTATCCGCTGGCAGAGCGCGATACTGACGCTGGCCATCCTGCTTTTGTGCATCCCGCTCGGCATCCTGCTTTCGCGCATCGTGGTCAAACCGCTGCAGGCGCTGGTGATCCAGGCCGAAGCCATTCGCAGCTTCAATTTCAGCCTGCCCGCCATGGGACGCTCGCCGGTGCTGGAGGTGGACCAGCTGGCCGTTTCCATGGCGCGGATGAAGGAAACCATCTCCAGCTTCCTGGAAATCGCCTCCAGCCTCTCGGCGGAGAACCGCTTCGACAACCTGCTACGCCGCGTCCTGGACGAAACCATCGACATCAGCGAAGCCTCCGGCGGTCTGCTTTACCTGATCGACAGCCAGAAGGGCCGCCTGGAGCCCCACGGCCTGTTCCTCAACAATCAGGAGCAGGACCTGGAAGCCCACGGCATCCGCGGCTTCGACCTCGAAGGCCCGGCCATGCCGCACTGGCTCGACCTGCCGTCCCACGGCGGCCCCAGCCAGGTGTACTCGTTCGGCTTTGATCAGGCCGGCGCCTACCGGGACCTGTTGAAAACCCTGGAAAGCCCGCGGGTTCACCTGGTCTGCACCGGCCTGCAGAACCGCCAGGGCATCACCATTGGCGTGCTGGTCCTGCTGCACCGCGACACGGGCGACGAAGCTCGCCCCGCCATCCTCAGACCGCAACGCATTGCCTTCGTCGAAGCCATCTCCGGCGTCGCCGCGCTGTGCATCGAAAGCCAGCGCCTGCTGGAGAAACAGAAGCAATTGCTGGACGCCTTCATCCAGCTGATGGCCGGCGCCATCGACGCCAAGAGCCCCTACACCGGCGGGCACTGCCAGCGCGTACCGGAAATCACCCTGATGCTGGCCCGTGCCGCCGCCGCCAGCAACGAGACGCCATTCCGCGGATTCCAGCCCACGGACGAAGAATGGGAAGCCCTGCACATCGCCGCCTGGCTGCACGATTGCGGCAAGGTGACCACCCCCGAGTACGTGGTCGACAAGGCCACCAAGCTGGAAACCCTGAACGACCGCATCCATGAAATCCGCACCCGCTTCGAAGTGCTCAAGCGCGATGCCTGGGTGCGCTACTGGCAGGCCCTCGCCCAGGGCGCCGATGAGCACGAACAGGCGCAGCTGCGGGACGCTGAGCTGGCCGCGCTGGACGACGACTTCGCCTTCGTCGCCCGCTGCAACCTGGGTGGCGAATCCATGGCCGAAGCCGACCAGGAACGCCTGAAAAGCATCGCTGCCCGCACCTGGACCCGCACCCTGGATAACCGTCTGGGAGTGTCCTGGGAGGAGGTGCAGCGCCTGGCCCGCACGCCGCCACAAGCATTGCCGGTGGAGGAAAACCTGCTGGCCGACCGGCCCGACCATCTCATCGAGCGCCCCGCCACCGAACTGATACCGCCGGACAACCCCTGGGGCTTCAAGCTGCAGGTGCCCGAGTACAAGTTCAATCGGGGCGAGCTGCACAACCTCTCCGTCAGCCGCGGCACCCTGACCGAGGAAGAGCGCTACATCATCAACCACCACATCGTGCAGACCATCCTGATGCTCAACCACCTGCCCTTCCCTGCGCATCTGACGAACGTGCCGGAGATCGCCGGCGGGCATCACGAGAAGATGGACGGCAGCGGCTACCCAAAACGCCTGACCCGCGAAGAAATGAGCCTTCCAGCGCGGATGATGGCTATTGCCGACATCTTTGAAGCGCTGACGGCGGTGGACCGCCCCTACAAGAAGGGCAAGACCCTCAGCGAATCCCTGGGGATCATGACCGGCATGTGCCGCAGCGCCCACATCGACCCCGACCTGTTCGGCCTGTTCGTCCGCTCCGGGGTGTACATGGACTACGCACGGCGCTTCCTCAGGCCGGAGCAGATCGACCAGGTGGACGAAGCGGCGATTCTGGCGAAGGCGGGTCTGGCCTGAATCGCTGCAAGGTCGATCTACTCCCTCACCCTTCAGGGAGAAGGCAACCAAGCAGCACAAGACAGTTCCATCCCTTCAGATGAAATCCGGGGAAATCCCACCGCCTCTCCCGGATTTCATACGGGCTACGATTTGCCTGTAAGAGCGAGTCAATCGCGAATGAATTCGCTCACAAGACGCAGACAACAAAAAGGGCGCCAATAGGCGCCCTCCTTCTTTCCGTCATCGCACTCAGGCGTTGACCGGATTCTCCGGGTACCACACGTCGATCAGCGGGCTGACGGTGGAACCGGCCAGCTCGGCGTGGCCCTTCTGCAGCCAGGCTTCCACCTGGGAACGCTGTTCGGCGGTTACCGAACCACGCTTGCCGAGGCAAACGAAACCGTAGTCCTCGGCACCGATGAAGCCCAGGCCGTTGCTTTCGATCGCTTCGTCGATGAAACGCTCGAAGAACGCTGAAACCGCTTCCGACTCCAGACCCTCCTTGTAGTTGAGGGTGAGTTCGAAACCCAGTTCCTGGAATTCATCGACGCAAAGCTTCTTGCGCAGGCGGCGGGAGCGATTGGTAGCCATCAGGCAGTTCCTCGGCAGAAATGACGGGCGGCACTCTAGCAGCTTCCGTCGCAACTTGCCCGCTCGCGGTGCATCCCTGGTTGCACTTACGGACGAAATGAGTCTCGAACTCGCACAGTCGGGACTGGGTTACGGCATAATGCGCCGATTTCCCGAACCTTCGTGGGAACAGTTGCCATGTCATCTTCTTTCGTCACCCGCCCTCGCCAGGAGGGCAAGCATTGATGTTCAAGTCCATTCGTACCCTTGCCGTCGCCGCCCTGATCCTCCCCGTTGCCCTGCCGCTGTCCGCTGCCCAGGTCAACACCAGCCTTCCCGCCAAGGTGCAGAAGGCCCTCGCCGCCAACAAGATTTCCGCCAACTCGCTATCCCTGGTGACCCTGCCGCTCACCGGCTCGGGCGCCCAGACGCTGGTCAACGCCGATGTATCGGTGAACCCGGCGTCCACTATGAAGCTGATCACCACCTACGCCGCCCTGGAGCTGCTCGGCCCCACCTATCAATGGAAGACCGAGTTCTACGCCGACGGTCCGGTGAAGAACGGCGTGCTCAACGGCAACCTCTACCTCAAGGGTGGCGGTGATCCCAAGCTGAACATGGAAAAGCTCTGGCTGATGATGCGCGACCTGCGCGCCAACGGCGTACGCGAGGTCATCGGCGACCTGGTGCTGGATCGCAGCTACTTCGTCCCCCCGCAGCTGCCGTCCTTCAACGACGATGGCGGCGACGAAAACAAGCCCTTCCTGGTCGGCCCGGACTCGCTGCTGGTCAACCTCAAGGCCGTGCGCCTGATCGCCCGCGCCGAAGGCGGCAAGGTCAGCCTGGCGATGGAGCCGCCGCTGGAGAACATCCGCATCGAAAACAAGCTGCAGGTGACCAAGGCCGCCAAGTGCCCCTCCTGGCCCGACGTGCGCTACAACCCGGTGAGCCAGTTCGACGGCACCACCCTGATCGCCAGCGGCAAGCTGCCGGAGGGCTGCAGCGCCCAGACCTACATGTCGCTGCTCGATCATCCGGGCTACGCCGCCGGCGCCGTGCGTGCGTTCTGGAAAGAGCTGGGCGGCACCATCCACGGCAAGGACCGCCTGGGCGACGTGCCCAAGAACGCCAAACTGCTGGCCCGCGCCTTCTCCCCGGACCTGGTTGAAGTCATCCGCGACATCAACAAGTACAGCAACAACACCATGGCCCAGCAGCTGTTCCTCAGCATCGGCGCGCACTACCGCACCGCTGCCGATGGCGACGACGCCAAGGCCGCGCAACGGGTGATCCGCAACTGGCTGGCGAAGAAGGGCATCACCGCGCCGCATCTGGTGATGGAGAACGGTTCGGGCCTGTCGCGCAATGAGCGAGTCAGCGCCCGCGAGCTGGCCACCATCCTCCAGGCCGCCTGGCAAAGCCCCTACGCCGCCGAGTTCATTTCCTCGCTGCCGCTGGTGGCGATGGATGGCACCATGCGCAAGCGCCTGCGCCGCACGGCCCTGGAAGGTGAAGCCCACATCAAGACCGGCACCCTGAACACGGTCCGTGCCATCGCCGGTTTCAGCCGCGACAGCAATGGCAACACCTGGGCCGTGGTGGCGATCCTCAACGACTCACGCCCCTGGGGCGCGTCGGCGATCCTCGATCAGGTGCTGGTGGACCTGTACCGCCAGCCCAGAAGCGTGGCCGGCGCCAACTGACGCCGATGGCCGCCCCGTGCGGGTGGCCATCGTTCATTCCGCGATACGGATCTGGTTGCGTCCCGCCTGCTTCGCCGCATAGACGGCGGCATCCACGCGCCGCAGCAGATCATCGGCATCCTCCCCCTCGCGCCAGGCGGCACAGCCGAAGCTGGCGGTCACCTGCCCTACCCCCTCCACGCTCTCCTTCGCCAGCGCCTGCCATAGCGCCTGGGCGACCTGGAATGCCTGCTCGACATTGGTGTCGGGGCAGAGCACGACGAACTCTTCGCCGCCCAGCCGGCACAACACATCAATGCGCCGCAGGCGCTCGCCGACCCGCTTGCACAGCGCCCTGAGCACCCGGTCCCCGGCCTCGTGGCCATGGCAGTCATTGATCTGCTTGAAGTGATCGACATCCAGCATCACCAGCGCCAGCGGACCTTCCCGGCGCTCGGCGCGAGCGATCTCCAGGTCCAGGCGTTCCTGGAAGTAGCGCCGGTTGTAGACACCGGTCAGGGCATCGGTGACCGAGAGCGCACGCAACTCCTGCTCCACCAGCTTGAGCCCGGTGATGTCGGTGATGTAGCCATGCCAGAGCACGGCGCCATCGTCCCCGCGCTCGGGTACCGATTCCCCGCGCAGCCAGCGCAGGCCCTGGCGCGGCAGCAGCACGCGGAAATCCTCGCGCCAGGGCGTGAGCAGTTCGGCGGAGCGGCGGATCGAGCTCTGCACCCGCTCCAGGTCATCGGGATGGACGCGCTCTAACAGGCCCACCGCATCGTCCCGCACCGTTTCCGGCTCCACTTCGAAGACTTCGCGGATGCCGGCGCTGGTGTACGGGAAGCTGAAATGCTCGTTCGGCTCCATGCGGAACTGGTAGAGCACGCCGGGCACCCGCGCGCTGAGCTTCTCCAGCAGGCGATCACGGGCCTCCAGGGCCTGCTGCACGTGCTTGCGTTCGGTGATGTCGATCGCCACCCCGAGGTAACCCACCAGCACGTCACGCTCGTCACGCACGCCGGTAAGGATCAGGCTGCCGATGAGGCGACTGCCATCGCGGCGTTGGAAGGTCCATTCCTGTTCGTCGTAGTGGTCGTCCGCCGTGACCTCTTCCATATAGGCCTGGAAATCCGGGACCGGCTTGCCCAGGCGCCGTCCGAGCGCGCGACAACGCTCCGCCACCTCGCTCTCCAGATGCACCACCACCGGATGCCGGCCAATCATTTCCATGGCCCGGTAGCCGAACATCCGCTCGGCGCCGACGTTGAACTGGAGGATGGCACCGCGCAGGTCCGTGCTGATGATCGCGACCTGGGTAGCGGCGTTCAGCAGGCTGCGGAGCTGGCCGTTCGCCATGGCCAGTTGCAGTTCCACCGCCTTGCTGGAGCTGATGTCGGTCTGGGTGCCGATCATCCGCTGGGGCAGGCCATCAGCGCCCCGCTCCACCACCTTTCCGCGCTCCAGCACCCAGATCCAGCGACCATCCTTGTGCAGCATGCGGTGCTGGCTCTGGTACACCGCGCTGTCGCCGCGCAGGTGGCGTTCCAGCTCGGCCTGCGCCAGTGGCTGGTCCTGGGGATGGATCAGCCGCCCGCGCGCTTCCAGGCTGTCATTCACCTCGTCCTCGCCATAGCCGAGCATGGTTTTCCAGCCACGGGAGAGGAAGAAGCGTCCGGCCTGGGGTTCCCAGTCCCAGACACCGTGCCCGGCGCCATCCAGGGCGAAGCTCCAGCGTTCCTCGCTGAGCTGCAGTTCGATTTCGCGCTCGCGCAGCGCTTCGGTGCGCTCGGCCACCAGCGCCAGGGCGTTCTGCCGCTGGTTGACCATCAGCAGCAGGTAGCCCGCCAGCAGCAGCGTGAATACCAGGCCGCTGATCGCCACCAGATCGGCCGTGGACAACGTCTCCTCGGCGAGGAAGTCCGCGCTGGGCACCACCTCCAACAGGTACTGGCGGTCGCCAAAGGGCAACACGCGACGTTGCGACAGATCGCTCGCTGGAGCCACCGCGCTCTGGTAGATCAGTTGCTCGCGGCCATCCTCGCTGACATCGCTGACGCGCACCACCAGGCTCGCCAGGTTGTCCGGCGCGATGGCGGCTTCCATCTCAAGGTTGAGGCTGAGCACCGACACCACGAAACCGCGCAGGCGCTCATCGCTTGGCGGACTGCCGTCGTAGACCGGCGCCAGCATGACCACGCCGCTGCTCTCTCGCTCCACCACGCCCATCACCCGCACCCGCTCGGTAACGCTGACGCCGTGGCCGCTCCGCGCCTTGGCGATGGCGGCGCGGCGCGCCGGACTGGAGTTCAGATCCAACCCCAGCGGCACCTGGTCGATACGCGAGGTCACGCTGTAGTAGACCGGGAAATACTCCTGCCGGGGCGGGCTCACCACCAGGCTATCGCCCTTCAGGTCGCGGATGACGAAGCCGGCCATTCCCTCTTCACGAGCGCGGGCCTCGAATTGCTCCCGCTCGCTTCCGGCGATTCGCGGCACCCAGGAATAGGCCAGGGTGTCGCCCAGCAACGGACCGACGAATCCCTGGAATTCGCCAAGGGTGACTTCACGAGAATTGCTGAAAAAGCGCTGGACGGCATCCAGCTCCTTGAGCTGAGCGTCCAGACGCTCCTGGATGCGGCTGATACGTTCGCCAGCAGCCAGGTTGAAACGCGCACGCAACTGGTTCTCTTCGGCGTCGCGCACCGCCTGGCTGAGCAGGAAACTAAGCGCCGCACCGCCGAAGACCGCCAGCAGGCAGACCAGCCACACCAGCGCGCGGCCGGTCAGCATTGCCGACAGGGGCAGTTTTTCCGACGCAAGCGACTGCATGCTCACTTCTCGAATATGGGTGTGGAAATACCATCCCTGTGAGCATCAACATAGTCAGGTGGTGGCACTTTGCCTAGGAGCGCGCACGGGCAGCCGACCGTCCAAGGCAAACGCCGGACAGCCGGAACCCCGGGGGATCGCTCGGAGCGCTGGAAGCGAGGCGCTCAGGCGCCTCAGCGGGTGGTCAGGCGCCAGGCGCGGTGGATCTTCGAGTTGCGCGCGAAGTCCGGGTCCAGGGTCTCGGCGCTGATCTCGGTAACCGCGTAGCGCGCCTCGAGCCCCTCATCCAATTGGAACTTGCGGAAGTTGTTGGAGAAGTACAGGACGCCTCCGGGCGCCAGGCGCGCCATGGCCAAGTCCAGCAGCTGGACGTGGTCACGCTGCACGTCGAACACCCCCTCCATGCGCTTGGAGTTGGAGAAGGTCGGCGGGTCGATGAAGATCAGGTCGTACTCGCCACGGTCCTCCGCGAGCCAGGCCATCACATCGCCCTGCTGCAGCTTGTGCTTGTCGGAAAAGCCGTTCAGCGACAGGTTGCGCCGTGCCCAGTCCAGGTAGGTCCTGGACAGGTCGACGCTGGTGGTGCTGCGCGCCCCACCCTTGGCCGCGTGCACGCTGGCGGTGGCCGTGTAGCAGAAGAGATTGAGGAAGCGCTTGCCGGCCGCCTCGCGCTGGATGCGCAGGCGCATCGGCCGGTGGTCGAGGAACAGGCCGGTGTCCAGGTAGTCGGTGAGGTTCACCAGCAGCTTCACGCCGCCTTCGCTCACTTCCATGAAACGCCCTTCGCTGCCCTGGCGCTCGTACTGGCGGGTGCCGCTCTGGCGCTCGCGACGCTTGACCACCACGTGGGCCGGGTCCACATCCAGCGCCTGGGGAATCGCCGCCAGGGCGTCGAGCAGGCGTGCCTGGGCCTTTTCCGGGTCGATGGAACGGGGCGGGGCGTATTCCTGCACATGCACCCAGTCGCCATAAAGATCGACGGCCAGGGCGTATTCGGGCATGTCGGCGTCATACAGGCGATAGCACTGGATGCCGTCCTTGCGCGCCCACTTGCCCAGTTGCTTGAGGTTCTTCTGCAGGCGGTTGGCGAACATCTGGCCGCCCTCGGAGAGACGCGCGGGCTCGGCACGCGGCGCGACGCGGTCACCCTCCCCGGCCGCACGCCGTTCGCCAGTCACGAACTGTTCCGGCAGCACCTTGAGCAGCAGCAGCTTGCACGCCAGGGCGCCGTTCCAGAAGGCGTATTGCTTGTGGCTGCGGATTCCCATGCGCTTGCCCAGTTCCGGCGCACCGGTGAATACCGCCGCTTCCCAGCCCATGCAAGCCTGGCGCAGGCGCTCACCGAGGTTCTGGTAGAGGTACAGCAGGCTCGCTTCGTCGCCCAGGCGCTCGCCATAGGGCGGGTTGCTGACGACCAGCCCCTTCTGGTTCTGGTCCGGGCGCGGCTCGAAGGTTGCCAGCTCGCCCTGGTAGATCTTCACCCAGTCGCCGAGTCCGGCGCGCTCGATGTTGTTGCGGCCCGGCTGGATCAGGCGCGGGTCCGCCTCATAGCCACGAATCCACAGCGGCGGCCTGGCCAGGCCCGCTTCGGCGCGAACCTGGGCTTCTTCATGGAGCTTCTTCCATAGCGCCGGTACATGACCCAGCCAGTTGGAAAACCCCCAGCGCTCGCGCTTGAGGTTGGGCGCCACGTCGGCGGCCATCATCGCGGCCTCGACCAGGAAGGTGCCGACACCGCACATGGGGTCGGCCAGGGCGCCGCCCGCGGCGGCGATACGCGGCCAGCCGGCGCGGATCAGGATGGCGGCGGCCAGGTTCTCCTTCAGCGGCGCGGCGCCCTGCTGCAGGCGGTAGCCACGCTGGTGCAGGCTGTGGCCCGCCAGGTCGATGGAGAGGATCGCCTCACCCTTGTCCAGGCGCAGGTGAATGCGCAGGTCGGGGTTCACCTTGTCCACGGAGGGGCGCACACCGTCGGCGCCGCGCAGCTTGTCCACCACTGCGTCCTTGACCTTGAGCGCACCGAAATGGGTGTTGTCGATCCCCGAACCGTGGCCACTGAACTCGACCGCCAGGCTGCCACTGGGCATCAGGTGGTCATGCCAGTCCACCGCCAACACGCCCTGATAGAGGTCCTCGGCGTTCTGCACCGGAAAGCGCGCCAGCACCAGCAGCACCCGGTTCGCCAGCCGGGACCAGAGGCAGAGGCGGTACGCGGTTTCCAGGTCGCCCTGGCCGCGCACGGCGGCAACCTGCTCGCGCACCTCCTGCAGTCCGAGTTGCGCGGCCTCTTCGGCCAGCAGGCCTTCCAGGCTTTTCGGGCAGGTGAGGAAAAGTTCGTAGCGGTCCGACATTGGAATTCCAGGGCCCATTCGAGGCGATCAGCGGCACAGAACCTGAGCTGTGCGGTAACAAGATATGTGACGTAAGGTCGCAGAACGGCCCTTCGTCGGAATGAAAAGTCATCAGATTCGCGTGCCAGATGATATGGCAGCGCGACATCTTGAACTGGCCAGCCCCGAAGCCACGGGGCTTAGACCGAAAAGTGGCAAAAAATGCGTCCGTCAGCTTATGGCCGTTGCCACCTACAAGTTACGTCCTTATGACAAAACGATCATTCACATGCCTGAGGGCATTGGTTAGAACTCAGTTAACCCGCCGCCGCAATGGCAGTGGATGAAGGCGCGTCACGCCGGCAACGCACCTTCGGGGCAGAGTATTTCTGCCAGGTTCCACCTGTGGAACCAATGGACATAACAGTCAACAAATGAGGGCTACACCCTATGAGAAGACTTAAGCGTGATCCGATGGAACGAGCATTCTTGCGCGGCTATCAGCACGGCATCAATGGTAAATCCCGCGATCTTTGTCCTTTCACCCATCCCACCACACGGCAAGCCTGGATCAACGGTTGGCGCGAGGGCCGTGGCGACAACTGGGATGGCTACACCGGCGCCGCCGGTATTCATCGTCTGAACGAACTCCACGCCGTCGGCTGATACAGGATCACACCGACTTCACCAAGCACGCCCCATCCGGGCGGCGGGCGCAAGCCCAGGGGCTCCCTTAACGGGAGCCCTTTTTATTTGTGCCCGATTTTCACCTCGGCAGTCCGGCGATGGCGTCCACCGCTTCGCGGATCAGCGCCGGCCCCTTGTAGATGAAGCCGGAGTAGATCTGCACCAGGCTCGCGCCAGCAGCGATCTTCTCCGCGGCATGACGGCCTTCGGTGATGCCGCCGACCGCGATGATCGGCAGACGACCACCCAGCTCACCGGCCAGCACTTTCACGGTATTGGTGCTCTTGTCACGCACCGGCGCGCCGGAAAGTCCGCCGGCCTCGTCGCCATAAGGCAGGCCTTCGACGCCTTCACGGCCGAGGGTGGTGTTGGTGGCGATCACCGCGTCCATGCCCGATTCCAGCAGTGCCCGGGCGACCATGGCGGTTTCTTCGTCGCTCATGTCCGGCGCGATCTTGATAGCCAGCGGCACGTGCCTGCCGTGCTGGGCGGTCAGGCTTTCCTGACGGCTGTGCAGCGCCTGCAGCAGTTGCTTCAGCGAATCGCCGAATTGCAGGCTGCGCAGGCCGGGGGTGTTCGGCGAGCTGACGTTCACGGTCACGTAGCTGGCGTGGGCGTACACCTTGTCCAGGCAGATCAGGTAGTCATCCACCGCGCGCTCGACGGGGGTATCGAAGTTCTTGCCGATATTGATGCCCAGCACGCCGTCGTACTTCGCCGCCCGCACGCGCGCCAGCAGGTGGTCGACGCCCTGGTTGTTGAAGCCCATGCGGTTGATGATGGCTTCGGCCTGGGGCAGGCGGAACAGGCGCGGCTTGGGGTTGCCCGGTTGCGGACGCGGGGTCACGGTGCCGATTTCGACGAAGCCGAAACCCAGTTGGGCGAAGCCGTCGATGGCATCGCCGTTCTTGTCCAGGCCGGCGGCCAGGCCTACCGGGTTGGGAAACTCCAGCCCCATCACCTTCACCGGCAGGCTCGCCGGCGCCTTGGTCAGCAGACGGTTGAGGCCGAGACGGCCACCGGCTCCGATAAGGTCGATGGACAGTTCGTGGGAAGTTTCCGGGGACAGGGAGAAGAGCAGCTCGCGGGCCAGTTTGTACATGGTCGGTCGGGCATCGATCGGCGATATGGGCCGGCGATTATAGCTGCGCAACCCCCGTCACGCGAGGCGGCGCAGGCTGAGGAGCTTGCCGTCGGCGGAAAAGTCCAGCTCGAAGGTGCCCTGCACGCCTCCATGCCCCAGGTGCGGGCGCAGATGCCGGGCCGGCAGGCTGACCCTGCGGCCATCCCGGCTGCGCAACAGCACACGGTTGGCGCGTCCTTGATAGACTGCGAGGAATTCGTCCGCAGTCAGGGAAATATCCAGCACCAGGCTGGGCATGGAGGCATCCTCGACAATGAAGAGCAGGATTCTGCCACACCGTCCGTTCACCCTTGCTCCCCGCCAGGCAGAATTGTCCGATACCCGGTTCGCGCAGCCGGCACGCCTCTGCCACACTGCCACCCGTGACCGCGGAGTATTCAGGCCATGAGTGAGATGCAGCCACTACCCTTGAGCGCCCGCCTGGCTGCAATCGCCCAGCGTTTCGGCTTCGGCAAGTCACCGCGTCGGGTGTTCGAACGCGCCAGCCAGCTTCGCCTGCCCTTCCAGCAATTGCACCTGCCCGAGGACACCATCTGGTGGCAGTCCGGCCCGCCGTTGCAACGGCTGGTGGATTTGCCACGCGGAGCGCTGTCCGGCCCCGTCCAGGACGACAAGGCCGAAGCCCACGCCGTTCTGGTAAAGGTGGTCAAACGCTGCGAGCAGCGCCTCCCCAGCTTCGACCTGCGGCAGATCGACGGGCTTTGCGGCAGCGACCACGAAGCAACGCCCGCCGCCAGTTTCGAGGACTACCTGGCCGGCCTGGACAGCCGCAAGGTGCGGATCATCAGCTACAAGGACTTCGTCAAGGCCATCAGCCTGCCGCTGCCGCGCTTTCTCGCTGGCGAGCCCATCAGCCTGCTCCGCGCCGACTGGTACGGCTATCGCGTGTTCTGGAGCGGCGAGCAGCATGTCGAAGCCTTCGCTGCCTCCATCGCCTACGCACGGCTGCGCGCACTGGAAGCCACCCTGCCCGCCGAGATCACCGACTACAGCCTCGACCCCGACGGCCTGGCCGTGCTTGACGAGCGCTACCATGTGCTGGCGATGCCGTCACAGGCCTGGAGCGACCCGGCCTTCATGGGGCTGCTGCTGGACAGTGGAATTCCCTATTCGCGCCTGACCATCCTGCGCAACTCCGGCACCCCGGAGTTCATCCTGCTGCCAAAGAATCACGCCGCCGCCACTGCCCTGGGCGAAGGCCTGCGCCTGGCCGGGGCGGCGGATGTGGTGAAGTACCTGCGAGCGCTGGGCTAGGTTCGCGGCATCCTGTTGCGCCTCGATCTGCAGTTCCCGGATTTCATCTGGGTTACGATCTGGGCCCAACCTAGATCGTCGGGTTTCGCTTCGCTCTGCCACAACCTACGCCAACCCCGAACGCTGTCCCTTCGGTCGCCGGGCTACGACTTGCGGCGAACCACCAGACATTTCGCGCACGCGAAAAAAGCCCCGCCGAAGCGGGGCTGAGCACAGAAGAGTCAACGCATCACGGGCATCAGGGAATGCAGACGCCGTGCTGGCCGCTCTGGGCCAGATCCATGAGCTCGCGGTTGGCCACGGCGTACATGGCGTAGTCGGTGGCGGTGGAGGCGCGCAGTTCGACCAGCATGGCCTTCCAGCGCTCCACCAGGGCACGGTGCTGGTCCAGCCACAGTGCCACGCGCTCCTCGATGTCCGCCGGACCTTCGTTCATTTGCAGGACCGAGATGGTGATCGCCCGCTGCTGCCAGTCCAGATCATCGCGGAAGGCTTCCCGCGCCAGCGCTTGCCAGTTGCTTTCCACCGGCAGGCTGGTGATCTGCTGCAGGTACCAGGACAGGTCCAGCGCGCCGCCGACGGCGAAGTAGGCGGTGGCGACTTCCACCGCGTCCTTGCCGGTGACGTCCGACGCCTCGATGATCGGCAGCAGCGTGTAGAGGTGGCTGGTGCCGGCCACGACGCGAGCCAGGTCCTCGGGGGCGCCAGCCTCGACGTAGGACTGGTAGCGCGCCAGCCAATGTTCGCGGGACGGCCCTTCCAGCAGCTCGTCCAGGCGCCCGGCCAGGGCCTCCACACGCGGGCCGAAGTGGTTCACGTCGCGGGCGGCGTTCTGGTCTTCGCGACGGCTGCGCAGGAACCAGCGGGTCGCACGGCGGCCCAGGCGCATCAGCTCGTCCATCAGGGTCAGCTGCAGCTCGGCCGGTACCTTGTAGTCCAGCGCCTCGATCTGCTGCCACCAGTGCGGCAGGCGGAACACATCACGCACTACCACATAGGCGCCCGCCACGTTGGCCGCGCTCATGCCGGTGGACTCCTTCAGGCGCTGCACGAAGGTGATGCCCATGTGGTTGACCAGGTCGTTGGCGATCTGGGTGCTGATGATTTCGCGCTTCAGGCGGTGGCGCCGCATGGACTCGCCGAAGGTCTCGGCCAGGCGCGCCGGGAAGGCGGTTTCCATTTCCTGGGCCAGGTAGTCGTCGTCCGGCACCAGGGATTTGAGCAGCGACTCCTTGAGGTGGATCTTGCTGTAGGAGATCAGCACCGCCAGCTCGGGGCGGGTCAGGCTCTGGCCATTGGCGATGCGCTCGTTCAGCTCTTCGTCGGTGGGCAGGAACTCCAGGCCACGGTCCAGCTTGCCGGCCGCTTCCAGGGCGGCCATCAGGCGCTTGTACTCGCCGACCTTCTCGCGGGCGCGGCGTTGCGCCAGGGACAGCGCCTGGGTCTGCTTGTAGTTGTTGCCCAGCACTAGGTTGCCCACGTCATCGGTCATCTCGGCCAGCAGCTTGTTGCGCTGTTTGCCGGTCATGTCGCCATTGGCCACGATCTCGTTGAGCAGGATCTTGATGTTGACCTCATGGTCCGAGCAGTCCACGCCGGCGGCGTTGTCGATGAAGTCGGTGTTGCTGGCGCCGCCGTTGAGGCCGTACTCGACGCGGCCCAGTTGGGTCATGCCGAGGTTGCCGCCCTCGCCCACCACCTTGGCGCGCAATTCGCGGCCGTCCACGCGCAGGGCGTCGTTGGCCTTGTCACCGACGTCGGCATGGCTCTCGCTGCTGGCCTTGACGTAGGTGCCGATACCGCCGTTCCAGAGCAGATCCACCGGGGCCTTCAGCAGGGCATGAAGCAGTTCGGTGGGCGTCAGCTTGTCGGCTTCGATCTCGAAGCGCTGCTGCATCTGCGGGCTGATGGCGATGCTCTTGGCGCTGCGCAGGAAGATGCCGCCGCCTTCGGAAATCAGCTTGGTGTCGTAGTCGGCCCAGGAGGAGCGCGGCAATCCGAACAGCCGCTTGCGCTCGTGGAAGCTGGAGGCAGCGTCCGGGTTCGGGTCGATGAAGATGTGCATGTGGTTGAAGGCGGCCACCAGTTGCAGCTTGTCCGACAGCAGCATGCCGTTGCCGAACACGTCGCCGGCCATGTCGCCGATGCCGATCACGGTGAAGTGGTCCTTCTGCACATCGATGCCACGCTCACGGAAATGGCGCTGCACCGACACCCAGCCGCCCTTGGCGGTGATGCCCATGCCCTTGTGGTCGTAGCCGGCCGAGCCACCGGAGGCGAAGGCGTCGCCCAGCCAGAAGCCATACTCCTGGGCGATGCCGTTGGCGATGTCGGAGAAGGTCGCGGTGCCCTTGTCGGCCGCCACCACCAGGTAGGGGTCGTCGGCGTCGTGGCGCACCACGTTGGCCGGCGGCACCACCTTGCCTTCCTTGAGGTTGTCGGTGACGTCCAGCAGGCCGGAGATGAAGATGCGATAGCAGGCGATTGCCTCGGCCTGGACCTCGTCACGGCTGCCGCCCACCGGCAGGCGGCGCGGAATGAAGCCGCCCTTGGCGCCCATGGGCACGATCACGGCGTTCTTCACCTGCTGCGCCTTCACCAGGCCCAGCACTTCGGTACGGAAGTCTTCCTCGCGGTCAGACCAGCGCAGGCCGCCGCGCGCCACGTCGCCGAAGCGCAGGTGCACGCCTTCCACACGCGGCGAATAGACGAAGATTTCGAACTTGGGCACCGGGCGCGGAATGTCGGGAATCAGGCGCGGGCTCAGCTTGAAGCTGAAGTAGGACTTGTTCTGGCCAGCCGCATCCGGCTGGTAGAAGTTGGTGCGCAGGGTGGCCTTGATCAGGTCCAGGTAGCGACGCAGGATGCGGTCTTCGTTGAGCACCGCAACATTGTCCAGCTCACCGAGGATGGCCTGTTCGAGCTTCTGCTGCTTGTCCTCCAGGTCGTCGGCCGCCAGTTTGCGCGCCAGGTAGAAGCGGGTCTTGAACAGACGCACCAGCTCCTTGGCGATGTTGGCGTGGTTGAGCAGGGTGCTGGCGATGTAGGACAGGTCGAAGCCCAGGCGGATCTGCTTCAGGTAGCGCGCATAGGCACGCAGCAGGGCCACATCGCGCCAGGGCATCGCGGCGGTCAGCACCAGGCGGTTGAAGGCGTCGTTCTCGGCATGGCCGCCGACGATATGCACGAAGGCGTCCTGCAGGGTGTCGTTGAGCTCCTGGATATCGACGTCATCGCCCAGGGCGCTGGTGAAGGCGAAGTCGTGGATCCAGTACTGGCGGCCGTCCTGGCGCACCAGCCGATAGGGGAACTCGCCGAGCACGCGCAGGCCGAGGTTTTCCAGGATCGGCAGCACATCGGACAGCGCCAGCGGGGTGTCGGCGTGGTACAGCTTGCAATGCAGCTGCTGCTCACCCTGGGCCAGCGGCTGGTAGAAGCTCATCACCAGCGGGCGCTCGTCGGACAGGCTGTACAGATGCTGCATGTCCACCACCGCCGAGTGCGGAGCGAAGCGCTCGCGATAGCCGGCCGGGAAGCCTTTCGGGAAGTCGGCCAGCACGCGGGTGCCCTGCCCTTCACCGAAGCTTTCGTTGATCAGGCTGGCGTAGTCGTCCTTCCAGGAACGGCAGGCCTGGATGACTTCCTTCTCCAACAGCGCCGTATCGACGTGCAGCTTGTTCTTCGGGTCCAGGCGCAGGATGAACTGCACCCGCGCCAGCACGGATTCGGAGAAGAAGGTCCAGAACTCGCAGTCGCTGGCCTGCAGACGCTCCATCAGGATCTGCTGGATCTTCACCCGGGTCTCGGTGGAATAGACATCACGCGGGACATAGGCCAGGGCGTAGGCGAAGCGGCCATAGGGATCGCGGCGCAGGAACAGGCGGATCTTGTTGCGTTCCTGAATCTGCACGATGGACATCGCGATGGACAGGAGGTCATCCACCGGGGTCTGGAACAGGTCGTCGCGCGGCAGCACCTCCAGTACCTGGGCCAGGTCCTTGCCCAGGTGGGCCTTGGCGTCGAAGCCGGAGCGGCGCTGGATCTCGGCCACCTTGCGGCGGATGTAGGGGATGCGAACGACGCTTTCGGTGTACACGGCCGAGGTGTAGAGGCCCATGAAGCGGCACTCCTTGATCACCTTGCCCTTGGCATCCAGTTCGCGGATAGACACGAAATCCGGGTAGGCCGGACGGTGCACGCGGCTCGGCTCGGCGGCCTTGGCGAAGGACAGCAGCATGGGCCCGCGCAGATACTCCAAAGCCTCGGGCTCGATATGCAGGTCTTCCTTCTTCAGGCCGGCACGACGCAGTCTGGAGACACCCAGCAGGGATTTCTCGTCGTAGACCAGATGGCCGCCGTTCTTCTCGTCGGCCACGGTGAATTCTTCATAACCCAGGAAGGTGAAGTGGTCGTCCAGCAGCCACTCGATGAACACCTTCACTTCGGCCAGCTCTTCGCCATCGACCTTGAGCTTGGCCTTGTCCAGCCAGGCCAGCAGTTCCTGGGCTCGGGCCTTCATCGGCTTGAAGTCGGCCACGGCCACGCGAACGTCGCCCAGTACTTCCAGCAGGGCCTTCTCCAGGGTCTTCATGGCACCGTTGTTGGCGCAACGGTCGATCTCCAGGAACATCAGCGATTCCTGGCGCACGTCCTCGCCCTGGGTGCCCTTGGGCAGGATTTCCAGCAGCTCGCCCTTGGCATTGCGGCGCACGCTGATGACGTTGTTCTGCAGGGTGTGGATGCTGTAGCCGCGGCGGTTCAGCTCCATGCGTACCGAATCGACGAGGAACGGGATGTCCGGGTGCAGCACTTCCACGGCGGTGTGGGTGGATTGCCAGCCGTGCTTCTCGTAGTCGGGGTTGAACACCCGCACTTCAGGACTGGCGGGGTCGAAGCGCTCCAGCAGGCGCCAAGACGACAGGGTGCAGCCGACAAGGTCGGACAGCCGGCGCTGGGTCAGTTCGTCGAGCGCAATGATGCCGAAGAATTGCTCGGCGAACTGGGCGATTTGTGGCAATGCCTTTTCGCTGACGTGCTGCGCCAGGGCCGCTTGCAGTTGGTGCTGGAAGTCGGCTTTGCTGGCTGCGGTGAAGGACGTCATGGTTGTGCTCCGCTGGGCTCGTTTTGTTGGAATTAAGCGTAGAACGCCTACGTGCGGAGGAAGGGCCACAGATCAATCCGGGCAGTGCGGCCCTGCTCCGGGAGAACGCCGGGGACAACTGCGACCCGGCGGTCACCATTGCCGCGAAAGCTTAACGAGGGAGCAACACGGCACGCTTACGGCGCTGCGACATATTCGTTCAATCAGAGTCCGCCGATACCAAAGCAGGAATCTCAAGCAGAAGGTGTCGGAATGGGCTGCGCAACCCCCGCAAATATTCGCCCGCGTCACGGAACCAACGCCCGGACTCAGGCTCTTCTAGGCCGCTTCCCCCGGTCTGGATTAAAGTTATGCCTCATCAGCGGAGGGCTTACAGCTCTCTTTTCCCTAGTTCAACGAGCCCATCGATGGAACACCGTGAAGCGCTAGTCGCCCTGCGTAACTTCCTTTCCACCCAGATTCTCGGCCAGGAAAAACTCATCGACCGCCTGCTGATCGCGCTGCTCGCCGACGGCCACCTACTGGTGGAAGGCGCGCCCGGCCTGGCCAAGACCAAGGCCATCAAGGACCTGGCGGACGGCGTGGAAGCCGAGTTCCATCGCATCCAGTTCACCCCCGACCTGCTGCCGGCGGACATCACCGGCACCGAGATCTACCGCCCGGAGAACGGCAGTTTCGTCTTCCAGCAGGGACCGATCTTCCACAACCTGGTGCTGGCCGACGAGATCAACCGCGCGCCGGCCAAGGTGCAGTCGGCGCTGCTGGAAGCCATGGCCGAGCGCCAGGTGTCCATCGGCCGCTCGACCTACGACCTGCCACCGCTGTTCCTGGTGATGGCGACCCAGAACCCCATCGAACAGGAAGGCACCTACCCCCTGCCCGAAGCCCAGCTCGACCGTTTCCTGATGCACGTGCGCATCGGATTCCCGGATGCCTCGGTGGAACGCAAGATCCTCCAGCAGGCCCGGGGCGAAGCGCTGCATGGCGAAACCCGGGCCGAGCATCAGGTCAGCCAGCAGGCGATCTTCGCCGCGCGCAAGGAAATCCTCGGGCTCTACATGGCCGACGCGGTGGAGGAATACCTGGTGCACCTGGTCATGGCCACCCGCACCCCGGCCAAGTTCGACCCCGAGCTGGCCGAGTGGCTGGCCTGGGGCGCCAGCCCGCGCGGCTCCATCGCCCTCGACCGCTGCGCCCGCGCCCATGCCTGGATGGCTGGCCGCGACTTCGTCAGTCCTGAAGACATCCAGGCGGTGCTGTTCGACGTGCTGCGCCATCGACTGATCCTGTCCTTCGAGGCGGAAGCCGCCGGCATCGACCAGGACCGGGTGATCCAGCGCATCCTGGATGTGGTAGCGGTGGCCTGATGCGCCTGAAAACGGCGGCCTGGAAGTTCCGGGTCAGGAAGCGCCGTCCGGCGGCGCCCGGCTTTGCCCCGCCGGCCGCCAGCACCGAAGGCGTGCATGTGGACCTGGCCGAGCTGATCGACATGCGCCACCGGGTCCGCGAAGTGCAGCTGTTCTCCAGCCCCGCGCGGCGCAGCCCGCTGATCGGCCTGCACCATTCCAAGCTGCGTGGCCGTGGCGTGGATTTCGACCAGGTGCGCATCTACCAGGCCGGCGACGACGTCCGCACCATCGACTGGCGCGTTACCGCGCGCACCCAGGAGCCCCACACCAAACTGTTCCACGAAGAGCGCGAGCGGCCGGTGTTCATCATGGTCGAACAGTCCCAGCGTCTGTTCTTCGGCACCGGGCTGGTATTCAAGTCGGTGCTCGCCGCCCAGGCCGCCAGCCTCATGGGCTGGGCGGCGCTGGCCCACAACGACCGGGTCGGCGGCCTGGTGTTCAGCGACCAGGAGCATCACGAAATCAAGCCACGGCGCAGCAAGCAGAGCCTGCTGCAACTGCTCAGCCGCCTGGCCCGCGCCAACCAGGCCCTCGGCAGTCCGGACGGTGCCCAGCGCGAGGGCTTCAGCCTGGCCCTGCGCCGCGCCCGCGAGGTGCTGCGTCCGGGCAGCCTGGTGGTGATCCTCTGCGACGAACGCGCCCTGTCCGATACCGCCGAACAGCAGATTGCCCTGCTCGCCCGCCACACCGACCTGATCCTGATGCCGGTTTCCGATCCGCTGGATCATGCCCTGCCCGCTGCCGGCCTGCTGCGCTTTGCCGAGCAGGGTGCCCAGCTGGAACTGGATACCCACGCGGCGGACCTGCGCCAGGCCTACCGCGAACAGGGCGAAGCCCGCGTCGCACGCTGGGAGCGCCTGGCCCAGCGCCTCGGCGTGCTGCTGCTGCCGCTGTCGACCCAGGAAGGCATGATCGAACAACTGCGCGACTACCTGCAGCATCGGGGGGCACGATGAACCCGCTGGATGCCCTGGAACCGCTGATAGCCCCGGCCGCCATTTCCTGGTGGCCCCCTGCGCCCGGCTGGTGGTACCTGCCAGCGCTGCTCGGCTTGCTGGGCTGGGGCCTGTGGTACTGGTGGCGGCAGGAGCGGCGGGATGCCGTGGAAACCGAGCAGCCGCTGGACCCTGCGCGCCAGGCTGCGCTGGAAGAGCTGTCGAGCCTGCCAAGGCCCTATGACGGCGCACCGGCCGGTCCCTGGCTGCAGGAACTCAACGGACTGCTCAAGCGTCTATGCCGCATGCATTACCCCGCAGACCAGAGCCACACCCTGAGCGGCCGCGCCTGGCTGGCCTACCTCGACAACCGCTGCCCGGCCGCCGGCCTGACCCGCTGGATGATCCTGGTCGAAGGCGCCTACCGCCCGCAGTGCAAACTGGATGACAAGGCCATCGCCGGGCTCTACCAGTCCGTCGAGACCTGGATCCGCAAGCATGTTTGAGTTCGCCTGGCCCTGGATCTTCATCCTCGCCCCGCTGCCCTGGGCGCTGCGCGCACTGCTGCCGCCGGCGGACAGCGGCGACGCGGCGCTGAAGGTGAGCTTCCTCGCCGACCTCGAAGGCCTGATCGGCCGACGCGCCCGCGCCAACCTGCCGGCCTGGCGCCAGCAGGCCCCCTTCGCCCTGCTCTGGCTGTTGCTGCTCTGCGCCGCCGCCCGCCCGGAATGGGTCGGCGAACCGCAACCACTGCCCACCAGCGGCCGCGATCTGCTGCTGGCGGTGGATGTGTCCGGCTCCATGGACTACGCCGACATGCGCTGGGAAGAGGAAGACGTCAGCCGGCTGACCCTGGTCAAGCACCTGATGGGCGAGTTCATCGACGGCCGCCAGGGCGATCGCATCGGCCTCATCCTGTTCGGCAGCCAGGCCTACGTGCAGGCGCCGCTGACGTTCGACCGCGAAACCGTGCGCACCTGGCTGGACGAAGCCATGATCGGCATCGCCGGCAAGAACACCGCCATCGGCGACGCCATCGGCCTGGCGGTGAAGCGCCTGCGCCTGCGCCCCGCCAACAGCCGCGTACTGGTCCTGATCACCGACGGCGCCAACACCGGTGGCGAGATCGACCCGCTGACCGCCGCGCGCCTGGCAGCCGAGGAACAGGTGAAGATCTACACCATAGGCATCGGCGCCGACCTGCAACAGAGCGATGTGCTCGGCATCCTGGGCCTCAATCCCAGCATGGACCTGGACGAACCCACCCTGACCGCCATCGCCGGGCAGACCGGCGGCCAGTACTTCCGCGCGCGCAACAGCCAGGAGCTGGAACAGATAGAGGAAAGCCTCGACCGCCTGGAACCGGTGACCCAGCGCGCCAGCCAGGCACGCCCGGCCTACTCGCTCTACAGCTGGCCCCTGGCTCTTGCCCTGCTCCTGAGCATGGCGCTGGTCTGCCGCGGGCTCTGGCCCCACGCCCTGCAACAGCGCCCGCAGTGGCTGCGGAGGCGCACCTGATGGAACTCTGGCCCCACTGGCTGCGCCCTGCCTGGCTGCTACTGCTGCCCCTCCTGGGCTGGTTGCTCTGGCAGCTCTGGCACCGTGAACGCCGCAGCGGACGCTGGGAGCAGCTGCTGCCCCGCGCCTTCCAGCCCTGGCTGCTCAGCGGCGGCCGGCTGGGCAACAACCGCCTGCCCTGGCTGGCCCTCGGCCTGGCCTGGCTGCTGAGCCTGCTGGCACTGCTCGGGCCCAGCTGGCAACTGATGGAACAAAGCACGCAGAAACGCGCCGACCCGCTGGTGGTGATGCTGGAGCTGACGCCGTCGATGCTTGCCACCGACATTGCACCGAGCCGCCTGGAGCAGGCCCGACGCAAGCTGCGCGACCTGCTGGACGCCCGCCGCGATGCGCAGACGGCAATCGTCGTCTACGCCGGCAGCGCCCATAGCCTGGTGCCGCTGTCCGACGACCTGATGACCAGCCTCAACCTGATCGAGTCCCTGAAGCCCTCGATCATGCCGGCGCCGGGTCACCGCGCCGACCTGGCCGTCGCCCGCGCCCTCAAACTGCTGGAACAGGGAGCCCAGGGCCAGGGCCGCCTGCTGCTGGTCACCAGTGGCCTCGACGAACGGGAGCAGGCCGGCATTCGCAAGGCCCTGGGCTCCCGCTCGGAGCGCCTGGCTATCCTCGGAGTCGGTACGGCAGCGGGCGCGCCTATCGCCCAGGAAGACGGTGGCTTCCTCAAGGACGACCAGGGCGCCATCCTCCTGCCCAAGCTCGACAGCGGCCAGCTGCGCCGTTTCGCCGCCGAACTGGGTGGCCGTTACAGCAGCGTCCAGCTGAATGAAGACGACCTGCGCAGCCTGGGCCTGCTCGATGGCCCCACCAGCCTGCGCGACAGCGGCGAAATCGCCCGGCTGGCGGCCTGGGCCGACCAGGGCCACTGGCTGCTGCTCCCCCTGCTGCTGATCGCGGCGTGCGCCGGGCGCCGTGGCTGGCTGTTCTGCCTGCCGCTGTTGCTGGTACTGCCGCGCCCGAGCCTGGCCATGGATTTCCAGGACCTCTGGCTGCGCCCGGACCAGCAAGGCCAGCGCCTGTTGCAGGCTCAGCGGCCTGCCGAGGCGGCGTTGCACTTCAAGGATCCCCGCTGGCAGGGCATGGCGCTCTACCAAGCCGGCGACTACACCGAAGCCGCCGCGCGCTTCGCCCAGGGCGACGATGCGGCGGACCACTACAATCGCGGCAACGCTCTGGCCCGGGCCGGGGAGCTGGAAGCGGCGATCGACGCCTACGATTCCGCCCTGAAACGCCAGCCCGACCTGGCGGCGGCACAGAAGAACAAGGCACTGGTGGAGGAACTGTTGCGACAGCGCGCGGCCGAAGCCAGCAGCAATGATCCAGACCAGCCAGACAGCGAACAGCAACAGACCGGGCAGACCGCTGAGCAGAACGCGGCGCAGACACAGGCCAGCGAGCAGGGCGCGGACGACCAGGCGCCCGAGCAAGGCAACGGCGAAGCCCGGCCGGAAGGCCAGACCAGCGCTGCCGCCGGCGGCAGTGCCGAAGAGGCCACGCCGACGGATGCCACCCAGGCCCGGACCGCCAGCACCGAACCCCTGGGTGAGGAACGCCGGCAGGCCCTCGAACAATGGCTGCGGCAGATTCCGGATGACCCCGCCGAACTGCTGCGCCGCAAGTTCTGGTATGAACAGCAACAGCGCCAGGAAGAACAGTGATGACGCGCCTGCTTTGCACCCTCCTCCTCAGCTTGCTGACGTTGGCCGCCCAAGCCGCCGGCTTCTCCGCCAACGTCGACCGCACGCGGCTGAGCGAGGGCGAGACCGTCGAGCTGACCCTCGAATCTTCCGACCCGACCCTGTTCGGCAAGCCTGACCTGACGCCGCTGGACGCCGACTTCGAGGTGCTCGGCACCCGCCAGATCAACCAGCTCAGCACCCTCAACGGCAAGAACGACCGCGCCACCCGCTGGATCATCACCCTGCAGCCGAAGCAGACCGGCTTCGTCACCATCCCGGCGCTGAAGCTGGGGGACGTCCACAGTGCGCCCATCACCCTGCAGGTGGAGAAGGCCGAGCAGTCCGGGAAATCCTCCGGCACCAACCTCGCCCCGGTGTTCATCGACGCCAGTCTGGACCAGGAAAGCGTCTACGTGCAGGCTCAGGCCATCCTCACCCTGCGCATCTACCACTCGGTTTCCCTCTACGACGACAGCAGCCTGAGTCCGCTGCAGATGGACGATGCCCGCGTCGAACAGCTTGGCGATCCACGCACCTACGAGAAGGAGATCAACGGCGTGCGCCACGGCGTGATCGAGGTGCGCTATGCCATCTTTCCGCAGAAGAGCGGCGTGCTGAACATCCCTCCGCAGGTATTCAGCGCCACCCTGGTCGACCCTGGCAGCGACACCAGCTACCAGCCTTTCGGCCCCCGCCCCGGCAAGTTGAGCCGGGTGAACTCGCCGCGCATTCCGCTCACCGTCCTGCCCAAGCCCGCCGACTACCCAGCCGATGTGCCCTGGCTTCCGGCACGCAACCTGGTGCTGACCGAATCCTGGAGCCCGGACCCCGGCAACGTACAGACCGGCGACTCGCTGACCCGCAGCCTGATGCTGAACGTCGAAGGCCTTTCCAGCGCGCAGATCCCTCCCCTGCCGGCCACCCGGGCGCAAGGCCTGCGGCGCTATCCCGACCAGCCGCAACTGGGCAACAGGATCGACGAGCGCGGTCTGATCGGCAGCCGCGAAGAGCGCGAAGCCCTGGTACCCACCACCAGCGGCCGACTTGAATTGCCCGCGGTCAGCATCACCTGGTGGAACACCCGGGATAACCATCTGGAGCGCAGCGAGATCGCCGCGCGGACCCTGGAGGTCGCCGTCAACCCCGAGCTGGAGGCCAACCCGGCGCAGAGTGCGGGAACGGCGGTCGGTAATGCGGTCGTCCCGGCGCGGCTCTGGCCCTGGCAACTGGCCTGCGCCCTGTTCGCCTGCACCACCCTGCTGGGCTTCGGCCTATGGTGGCGCGCACGCCGCCAGCCGGCGATCCTGCCCACGGCGCAGACCGGCCCGAGCCCGCGCACCCTGCTGGACGAATTGCGCCGCGCCTGCCAGTCCAACGATCCCCACGCCACTCGCCAGGCCCTCGACAACTGGGCGAGACAGCAGCCGGAAACCCTCGCCGACATGGCCGCCCGCTTCGTGCCCTTGTCCGACGCCATGGACGGGCTCAACGGCGCCCTCTACAGCGAAGCCGGCCAGCACTGGCAGGGCGAAGACTTGTGGAAAGCCATCCGCGCCCTCCCCGCTCCCCAGGTGGAACAGCAGGCCACGGGGGAACCGGGCCAGTTGCCGCCGTTGTATCCCAGGTAATACGGGCGCCCGTTCATCCACCCCACCCGCCGTAGCCAGGTAGGTTGGTCCGAGCCGTGCGAGGCCCAACGCAGGGAGTCGACCCATGTCGTTGGGTTTCGCTTCGCTCTACCGCAACCTACGCCAAACCCGAGCGTTGTCCCTGCAGGGGCGAATTCATTCGCCGGGCTACGATTTGCGACGAATCGCCGGGAGTTTCGCGCGCATCGAGTAGGAGGAGGCCTCGCGGCCTCCGTCCTCTCACACCACCGTACGTACGGTTCCGTATACGGCGGTTCAGGTCATACGGCTAAGCCGAGTGATCGTATCCAGTATCGACACCAGTCCAAG
>NZ_JBHZGM010000041.1:0-42153 GCF_043392685.1 Metapseudomonas phytobenefica
TTGGCTGGCTGAAAGAGAACCGGAGAATTGGCACCCGCTACGACAAGCTCGCCAGAAGTTTTGGCGCGATGGTCACGCTGGCTTGCACGCTGCGATGCCTACGGCAGTACTTTTCGTACAGAACCTAACGAACTTCATGCATCGTTACAAGGTGGATGAGCGAATTCAGGAAACCCAGAAGCGCTTCCCGGGAAAACTGGCCAAGGTTATTGGCGAGTACCAAGACAGCATGCTGTCTTTCGACGCAGTTTCAAAGCTCGAACCTGTGCCGGATGCGCATGCCAAACTGCGTGATTTGCGGGGGCGTTTGATCGATAGTGGGCTGTGGAAGCTGCTTTGGATGCCACCGACCGTACCATACTGGCCCTTGGCAGGAGCCTATGAGGGACAGCATGAGCAGAGCAAAGCGCTTTTGTTCTCGGCCTGGAACATGGTCCCTGATGTGGTCAGTGGGCTGCTTAGCTATGAGGCCGAGCGACTCATGCTGGGACCCAACTTTGAAAACTATCACGAACCGGACCGCCGCCAGAGTGCTCTGCTGCGCCTGACTGAGACCGATGGCTCACGGGCCCGTCATCGCCTTCTGCTGTTGCTTATGCCGTGTCTGACACTGGCTGATATGGCTCATCCCCTTGCTGCTCCGGTCGGTGTTGACCGGCGAGAGTGGGTACGCAGTCAGGTGTTTGAGCTGCTCCGAAGCTTGCCTGATCCGGAGGATGGAGTAGTAGACAATCGTTGGGAATGGGTCGCCCCGTTGTTGTTGGACTCTGGCATGCGTGAGTTTCTGCGTAATTGGCCGCACGATGCCACGGCTCCAGAGTATCGCCCTAACCCGGAGTATTTGCCGGGTTACGTGGAAGACCTTCTCTCTCTGGATGTAAGTACGCTGGGGCGCCGTCCAGAGAACCTGCTTGAGACCATCACTGATGTGGCTCTAGGCTCGCCTGCGGTACTTGCTGCGCGCATGCTTGATGTGACGGGCTTGTCGCCACAGGTGCGTCGAGAGCTTGCGGCTAGGACAGCCTTTTCATTCTGGCGTTTGTTCAATCGCCCAACATCGATTCGCTTGATTCGTCAGCTGGACTCCACCAGTTCGGACTCCAACGATGAAGATGCATACTGGCATCGTGTATTGCGCTATTGCCGCGACGGTAATTTGCAGGCTGTGCTCGACGAAACCTGGCATCTGGTGTTCGAGCAGCATGGGTGGGCTGCAGGTCAGGAAACGGATTCCGTCTGCCGAGACTGCGTGGCGGATGTGGTGGAAATGGTAGAACCACGACCGTCACGAGCATTGGCTCGCTGCTACCGGGTAAGGGATGAGCAGGTTGAGACGGAGGATCTGCACCTGCGGATGATGTTTGCGCTGCGCCTTGGGCATCTGCAGTCGGAGGAAGGTGGCTTGACTCAGGATGCGGTCCGAAAGGCCTTCAATAGCCCATTCCGTCCGTTCTTACTCTCCAGTACATCGGTGGGACAAGAGGGACTCGACTTCCATCCCTGGTGTCACCGAATTGTCCATTGGAACTTGCCTGGCAATCCGGTGGATATGGAACAACGAGAAGGGCGGGTGCATCGATATAAGGGACACGCAGTGCGCAAAAATGTTGCTGCACGCTTTTCGCCTGACTCACTGAGCAACTGGAAACTGGGTCGGAACCTCTGGCAAGAAATCTTCGAGCAGGCCGACCAGGAAGCGCGTGCGCAAGGGCGTAGCGAGCTGGTTCCCTATTGGGTGGCTCCGGGGGCGGCCCGGATCGAACGGCTGGTGCCGGCATTACCCTACACCAGTGAGGTAGTGGCCTTCGCCAGATTGAAACGACAGCTGGCTGCTTACCGCGTGGTCTTTGGCCAGCCGCGACAGGAAGAGCTTCTTGATTTGCTCGATCGCTCCCAAGTATCGCAGGAGCAGTTGGAAGCGTGGTCTATCGACCTGATGCCAAGGGAGGAGGGATCTCTCCAGGTTTAGTAGACCATTGACTGGGGCCTTGTGGGGGGCGGCTATCGACTGTGAATCGTCCTATCGATGGTTCTAAGCAACTTCGCGTTCTGCGCTCACCTGCCGCTCCAGCCGTACGGCTGGTCTGTCCAGCACGCGCGTTATACGCCAGTCAGAGCAGGGTGCATCAAGAAGTCACGAAGCGGGGTAAGGAACAGGTCATTCGCATCAACGATGGCAGTAAACCGTGAATGCTCATCCCTACCCCATGCTTAACTCCTGTGCCTGAGCGGCAAGCTGATCCATGGTTTCACGGCCAGCGCGTTCTCGAAGCTCCTTGTATGCCATCAGATCAGGGAACGTGACCCTGCGGCGGCAATCAGTCTTGGCATGAGGAATCACTCCCTCATCGAGCAGTTTCACCAGCTTACCGCCGCATAACGAACTTTGCCTGCGTGGAGGTGAAGACCAGTCTCAACTTGGTGCCTCTGTACCCAACGATCGGCCCGGATGTCGAATCGCTGGAGACAGCATTTTTCTGCGAGGTGCGCAATCTGGGGCTCGTCGGCAAGAGCCCACGGGGTATCCTCGAACGTTTGTTGAAATGTGCGGACGAGGTTACTGAGTCGTGGCGAGAAGACCGAAACATCGCAACGATGTGTGGGGAAGGACGCAATCCTAGAGAACGTACCCTGTCCCGAGGTACTTGCATGTGGTTGAGCACCAAGTGCCTCGTCGCGTTTTGTGGAAATCATCCCTAAGCGTATAGTATTGCGTCGAATTGCAGGGTCAGCCAAAAGCTGGCCTAATGTGTTGGACAAAGTGGCTGCCTCAAAAGCAGCATTCACCAGTGTTTTAGCCATTACTGCAGACCTTTCCGCTGTACTTCCTCTGTTGTTTGGGTTTTTTGACACTCTGGATTTGGGGGCTCTCATGACGCTATTACCTGCGATGTTTAACTGGTGCGGAACGGCTCTGCGGGTCCTATGTATACGGTTAGATCATTGGCGATGCTGCGATTGATAAGCGGTTACCAACAGCGCCGGAGAGGTTCGATTCCTCTGACCCGCACCAATTCAAGAGCCAAGGCTTTGCCTTGGCTTTTTCTTTCAATGGGAGAGTCTGGGCGTGATTTCGTCGTTTGAGCCTGAGGGAGTAGCTGCTGCATCGAAGTCTGAGCTGTGGAGGCGTATATCTTGTGCGCTCTTTCTGATGATTTTGGCGCTGCTTGTTCCAATGCTTTCCCATTTCGGGGTGTGGAAAACAGAGAGTGAGTCGATACCCGTTTGGGTGATGCGCTCTGGAGCCCTTGTCACGATGATGGCTCTGATGGCCGATCACCTTCTGTCAGAGGCTCTGCCGCGGCTCACAAACGCCCTTAGCAAATTTGCCTCCCCCATCAGTTTTCTCCGCAAGGTGGCATTGGTAGAGGTCATTCTCGGTACCGCGATCTGGGGATACGGCGACCGCATCTTCTACTGAGCGATCATCTCCACATCGGGCGATGCCCCGCCGCTGGTGCGGCTGGCAACGGGAAAGGGGGCATGGAAACATCTGCGCTTTCCTTTCAAGGTGGGAGGCAAAATGAAGCTGTTCGCCAATAAGTTTGATTGTGTTGAGAATTGCCAAAGCGGCGATGCTGTCTGCCGTTACGCACAGCTATCATTACTGGCGATGGGATGGGGGTGCAACGAAGACCGCTTCAAGGAGATCCGTAACAGCATCTAACGTCGTGTGACCCATATCCAGATCCTTAAACAAGATTCCAGATCTGCGAAGTCGTGGTAGGAACTCCCGAAACTGCTCCATGACTTTTCCAGGGAGGGCTATACGTAGCTCCGGTGCAATCAGTTGGGAAAGGCGAGCCACATCATTCATGTGCTTTTTCACATTCCTTTCGTCCACTTGTTCCCCTGACTCGCGCCTCGTTGATAGATCCAGGTCGATCTCTGCCGCTTCTCAGGAGGGAGTTGTAAAGGGCGATGTCACGAGAAGTGGCTACCAGCGAGTTCGCAGGAAGAAGTCGGCAAGCTGGTCAGGGACTTTTGCGGGAAATCGTTGATAACCGTCAGGTAGCGTAGGGCATCGGTTGCAGCGAGCGCCCCAGATGATGCTTTAAAATCAGTGAGTTACGAGGTCGACCACTGGCATGGGGTGCAGAGGATAGGATGGAGCACTCGCTAGCTTGCCCAACCCCTCTGCAGTACACCCTACTAAGGCGATTATTGGTATTTGAAGGCCGTGTATTGGGAAGATCTGCACGTGCGCGGTAAGCGTCCAGCCAAGTCACCTTCCGAACTCCAGCACTAAGGGCGATGGTGTCCGCGTATTTTTAAGCGGACGCGATAGCCCTTATCGCCGGGATTTCCATGCGCCAACGAAGCTCTTACCCCAAACCGTTCAAGGCCCAGGTTGTTCAGGAATGCCTGCAACCCGGTGCGACCGTCTCCAGCGTTGCCATCAGTCACGGCATCAACGCCAACGTCATTCGCAAGTGGCTACCGCTTTACCGAGATCAGCCACCGGCGGCGTTGCCGGCGTTCGTTCCAGTGAGGACTACGCCGAAACGGCCGGCTGAAGCATCGGTGATTATCGAGCTACCGCTTGGCGAGCAATCGGTCACGGTGAAATGGCCAGCCTCCGATCCTGAAGGCTGCGCCCGGTTTGTACGCGGGCTCATGCAGTGATCCGCATCGACGCTATCTGGCTCGCCACCGAGCCAATGGACATGCGTGCCGGCACTGACACCGCGTTGGCCCGTGTGGTGGCGGTATTCGGTGCGGCGAAGCCGCACTGCGCGTATCTCTTCGCCAATCGCCGCGCCAACCGCATGAAAGTCCTGGTGCATGACGGCGTGGGTATCTGGCTCGCCTCGCGGCGATTGAACCAAGGCAAGTTTCATTGGCCAGGCATCCGGCACGGCGCCGAAGTGGAGCTGGACGCCGAGCAACTTCAGGCGTTGGTACTGGGGTTACCCTGGCAGCGGGTCGGCGCAGCCGGCGCGATCACAGTGCTGTAGCACCTGCCATTAGCCCATCGGTTTATCTCCGCTGACCGCCCGCTCTGGCACAATCAGCGGCATGACTGCCTCGCCCAACCTCGACCAACTGACACCTGACCAACTGCGCGCACTGGCCGCGCAATTGCTGTCGCAAGTCGACACGATGGGCAAGAAGATCCAGCGCATCGAAACGGTCAACGAACAGCTCGCCCACGAAATCGCGTTGCTCAAACGGCACAAGTTCGCCAAACGCAGCGAGCAACTAAGCCCTGACCAGGGCAGCCTGCTGGATGACCTGCTCGACACGGACATCGCCGCCATCGAGGCGGAGTTGAAAGCCGTCAATCCCCCGGTTGCCCCAGCCGAACCACGCCAACAGCCCAAGCGCACACCGCTGCCAGCGCAATTCCCGCGCACCGTGATCCGTCACGAGCCGGAGAACACCCAGTGCGCCTGCGGCTGCCAGCTGCAACGCATCGGTGAAGACGTCAGCGAAAAGCTGGATTACACGCCGGGCGTGTTCACCGTCGAACAGCACGTACGTGGGAAATGGGCCTGTCGCCAGTGCGAAACACTGATCCAGGCACCAGTGCCGGCCCAGGTGATCGACAAGGGCATCCCCACCGCCGGCCTCCTGGCTCACGTGATGGTGGCCAAATTCGCTGATCACTTGCCGCTGTACCGGCAGGAGAAGATTTTTGGCCGTGCCGGTCTCGCTATCGCCCGCTCGACGCTGGCGCAGTGGGTCGGGCAAACCGGCGTACAGCTTCAGCCGCTGGTCGATGCGCTGCGCGAAGCCGTGCTGGGCCAACGCGTGATCCACGCCGACGAAACCCCGGTGCAAATGCTCGCCCCAGGCGAGAAGAAAACCCATCGGGCTTACGTCTGGGCCTACAGCACCACGCCCTTCGCCGACCTGAAGGCCGTGGTCTACGACTTCAGCCCCAGCCGTGCCGGCGAGCATGCGCGCAATTTTCTTGGCCAGTGGAATGGCAAGCTGGTCTGCGACGACTTCGCTGGCTACAAGGCCAGCTTCGAGCAAGGCGTGACCGAGATCGGCTGCATGGCCCACGCCCGGCGCAAGTTCTTCGACTTGCACACGGCGAACAAAAGCCAACTGGCCGAACAGGCGCTGCACTCGATCGCTGGGCTGTACGAAATCGAACGCCAAGTGCGCGACATGAGCGATGAAGAACGCGGGCGAATACGCCAGGAAAAAGCTTCGCCGATCCTCGACGCGCTGCATGACTGGATGCTGGCCCAGCGTGATCTGGTGCCCAACGGATCAGCAACGGCGAAAGCCTTGGATTACAGCCTCAAACGCTGGCTGGCACTGACTCGCTATGTCGAGGATGGTGCTGTGTCCATCGACAATAATCCGGTCGAGAACCAGATTCGGCCATGGGCGCTAGGCCGCTCGAACTGGTTGTTTGCCGGATCGCTACGCAGCGGAAAACGAGCGGCGGCGATCATGAGCCTGATCCAGTCGGCCCGCATGAACGGACATGATCCGTATGCCTATCTCAAGGATGTGCTGACACGACTGCCGACGCAGAAGGCCAGCGCTCTGGCCGAGCTGCTGCCGCACAACTGGGTATCCGCCGGCAAGGTGTAATGCCCGTTCGCTTACCGTGCGCGGGCAGTGAGTCGAAGGCCATGTGCCGAGGGGCGGAAGGGATCGGTTCGCTGGAAAAGCATCCAGAAGAATGGTGTAATTTCACCCAGTTAATGGATGAATTTACACAATGTACCCACGCAGAGTTCGCCAATACACGCTTGAGGCTCTGGATGACTCTCCGGTCGTTCTGATCAATGGTGCGCGCCAGACGGGCAAGAGCACCCTCGTTCGGACCCTGGAGCAGGACGTCCGCTATTTCACCTTTGATGATCCCGCTGTGCTGGCAGCTGCTCAAGCCGACCCGTTCGGCTTCATTGGCGCGCTCGAAGGGCCGGTCTGCCTGGATGAGGTGCAGCGAGCTCCCGGGATTTTCCTGGCCATAAAAGCCGAGGTGGACAAGGATCGTACGCCAGGACGTTTCTTGCTGACCGGCTCGGCTAATGTCCTGCTACTGCCCCAGATTGCCGACTCCCTGGCCGGCCGTATGGAGGTACTGACACTCTGGCCGCTGGCGCAGAGTGAAATTGCCGACCGGCCAATTAGCATGATCGATAGGCTGTTTGACGGGGAGTTCCCGGATCGCTGTGCCTATCAACGTGATGACTTCATTGGGCGGCTCACGGCTGGAGGCTATCCGGAGGCGCTATCACGTACGAACGATCGCCGGCGCGAAGCCTGGTTCGACAACTATCTAAGCACCATCTTGTTGCGTGACGTTCGTGATCTGGCCCAGATCGAGGGGCTGACGGAGCTACCCCGGCTGATGCAGTTGCTGGCCGCGCGCAGTGGCGGTCTGCTCAATGCTGCTGAACTGTCCCGCGCCACTGGTATTCCGCAGACGACTTTGAAGCGTTACCTGACGATGCTGGAAACACTTTTCCTGATTCGCCAAGTTCCGTCCTGGTCTTCCAATCTGGGCAAACGCTTGCAGAAGTCTCCCAAGCTGTTCGTGACTGACTATGGGCTGATGGCCCACCTGCAGGGGCTGAGCAGGTCCGGTGTGTCAGCTTCGCTCGGTTTGCCGGGTGACTTGGTGGAGGCGTTTGTATTTGCGGAACTGGCCAAGCATCAGACGTGGGCGGAGGTGCGGACGACATTGATGCACTACCGCACCTCCAGCGGCGTGGAGGTCGACTTTGTCCTGGAGAACCGGCAGGGCGAATTGGTAGGGGTGGAGGTCAAGGCGGCTACCACGATCAGCGCCAAGGACTTCAATGGCCTGCGTCACCTGCGCGATACGACACCTCGGCAATTCAAACGAGGAATCGTCTTCTACACGGGGGAGCAGGTGGTACGTTTCGACCAGCAACTGGCGGCCGTTCCGCTCTCTCTGTTCTGGGGATGACGGGCTGATCTGGCGCTCTAGCTGGGCGTCAGCTCGTTAAGGGCCTGGTCGGTCTGCCAGGGGAGGGTGGTGGCAGTCAGGTTGACCCGCGCCCTTGGGATATTCCTCCAAAAGTACGGACCTGGTGCACGAGCCAATCGTCTTCGCCTTGCCTAGGCGCAACGAAGCGCTGGTCATTCTTCTGAAGCAGACGCTGGTTGTATTGCTTGATGGCCTTGCCGGCTAGTCAGCGATTCGACATGGACAGTGCGTGCTTCATACCAGTGCGCACTTTTCACTTTTGGTGAAGACTGATTTCACTCGATAGAGCGCGGTTGATCCGCCCTGTAAGATTTTTCGGCAAGGCTACCTGTCCCAATCATTCAGTACGGAGCAGCAATGGCGCGCCTTGATATCAATCGCTCTGGAGAACTGGAGGTCTTCGCACGCGTCGTAGAGACGGGAACCTTCTCCGCGGCGGCACGTGACTTCCAGATGACGCCGTCAGCCGTGAGCAAACTCATTGCCCGCCTGGAGTCCCGGCTAGGGTCGAGACTGTTGAATCGCTCCACGCGGCAACTGAGCCTGACCAACGAAGGGCGCACTTACTACGAACGCGGTGTGTGCGTACTGGCCGACCTGGATGACATTGAACGGAATGTCGCTTCCCAGGCCGCGCCTCGCGGAACGGTGAGGATCAACTCGAATTTCACCTTTGGCTACCATTTCCTGCTGCCATTGGTACCGTTGCTTACGGAGCGACTTCCCGAGGTTACGCTGGATATTGTGCTAACCGACGAGGTCATCGATGTGCTTGGGCAGCGCACCGATATTGCCGTGCGCGCGGGCCCGATGAAGAGCTCCAATCTGGTCGCGCGTAAGCTCGGGGCTACTCGTATGGTGATCGTCGGAGCGCCTGACTATCTTGAACGTAATGGCGTTCCCGAGGGGCCGGACGAACTGCAACGGCATAACCTGCTAACGGCAAACTATGTGCGTTCCATGAATGGATGGCCGCTTCAGAATGGCCCACAGACGTTCAAGCTGGCCACCAACGGCAACGTCCAGGCGAGCGACGGCGAAGCGCTCCGTTGCCTTGCGCTTAACGGCGTGGGCCTTGCGCGGCTCGCCGCATTCCGGGTGCGAGATGACATTGCCCAGGGACGTCTTGTTCCGGTCATGGAGGCGTTCAATCCCGGTGATCTGGAAGAGGTGCATGCTGTGTTTGTCGGGCAAGACGGCAACGTGCCGTTGAGGGTTCGAGCAGTGCTGGATTTCCTGGTCGAGCACGTTCGCGTCGAATGATTCCCTAAGCTGCCTCGTTTCCCCCAACAACCCCTGGAGCGCAGCTCAATTGAGTAGCCAGGCGATACTGCTCGGACTGGACATTGGGACTTCGAGTACGCGGGCGGTTGCAATCGACGAGCAAGGAACCATGCGAGGGATCGCCCGCATGAAGAGCGTCCCGGTGGAGCAACGAGCCAGACAGGACGGATTCCACGCCGAGTCTTCTCTTGTCTCGGCCGTATCGGCGATCCGCCAGGCCCTTGCCGAGGCCAGGGCGCGCCCGGAGCAGGTTGCAGGTATAGCGGTCTGTGGGCAGATGGCTGGTCTGTGTTTCGTGGATGTCGACGGGTACTCGCTTGGAGTCTGCGATTCCTGGCTGGACCTGGATTGCGCCTCAACTCTGGATCTGTTGCGACCGTTTGAGCAGGAAGTCGTTAACAAGTCGGGTGGTCAGCTGATTGCCAGCCACGCGGCGAAATGGCTGCAGCTGAAGCTCAAGCTGCCTGATCAGTACCGCCAGGTATGCAAACTAACGACACCCTCGGCCTTTGTCGCCGGCCGGCTCACCGGTCTATCCGGTGAGGCCGCATTCGTCGATACGACCCATCTGGGTTTCAACAATTTCGCCGACGTCCCGCGGGGGGAGTGGAACCGCTCGCTCGTGCACAGCCTTGGACTGAATGAGGAACACTTGCCGCGCATCGTGGAGCCCTGGCAGCGGATCGGCGGCCTAACAACCGAGTTCGCAGGCCTCACTGGCCTGGCCCAGGGAACCCCCCTCCATGCGGGTTGTGGTGATGTGGCTGCCACACTGCTCGGCAGCGCGATGTTCGATGCAGGTCAATTGGTCGATATTTCGGGGACGGGGGCGGTACTGTGCGCCATTCGCCACGACTTCGGCGTCGATACCCAAAGTCGGAAGCTGCTTACCTTGCGACACTGTTTGCCAGGCCTTTACTACAACGCCGGCTACGTTGGCGGAGCAGGACTGAACTTCGACTGGCTGGAGTCCCTTCAGGCCGGCGAGCGGCCGCCCCATAGCGTCACGGCAGCCCTGCGGAATCGTCGGGGCGCTGCTCCGCTGCTATTCGTCCCACACATGGGTGGGCGCCATATACCGGTGATGCCTGACATGCGGGGGGCATTCGTCGGGCTTGGGTGGCATCACACCCTGGCCGACATGCAGTGCGCCATGGTCGAGGCGACTGCCTACGAATACGCAAGCTTCAAGGAATGCATGGTGGCTAGCGGTCTTAAACTCTCACCAAGAGCTGTAGCGGTGGTCGGGGGCGGTGCCACAAGCGATGTCTTCAATCAGATCAAGGCTGATGTGCTGGGTTTGCCCTACGCGCGTAGCGCTGTCTTCGAGGCAGCCGCCGTGGGCGCTGCACTACTGGCGGGGCATGGAGCTGGGGTGTTCGCCGATCTGCGCGACGCGGCGAAGCCACCGCCGGGCGCCGCTCCTGTGCTTACCCGACCAGACATGCGGCGGCATATGCGGTATCGCGAGCACCGAGCCGCCTATGAGCGGCTTCTGGAAGCTTTGGAGCCGGTTTTCACCGATATCGCGCGCCTACCGCGCTAGTAGTTCCAATCAACGGGGCGACTGGCCCATCAGCAGATGACGGGCCGGGGTCTGCAGATTATTGAAATAGTGGACGGCGAAGTCGACGAACGCCTTCACCCGCTGAGGTAGCTTCCTGCCGCCTTCAGTCAGCAGATGGAAGCCGGTGGCCGGACATGTGAAGTCTTCCAGAAGCGGCACCAGACGCTGCTCCTCAATGTCCTCCGCCACCTCCCATACCGATTTCCAGGCGATCCCCAGACCCTGCAAGGCCCACTGGCGAAGCGTGAAGCCGTCGTTCACTAGCCGATTGCCTTTGACCTGGACCGAGAACGTCATGCCGTCACGGGTGAAGCGCCACTTGTCCTGGGGGAAGTCCGCCTGCAAATGGACCAGGCAGTTGTGTTCCAACAGCTCCTCCGGGTAACGCGGCGCACCGTGACGCGCCAAGTAGGAGGGGGAGCAACAGACGATGCGTCGGTCGCCGCCGAGTGAACGCGCGACGAGGGAGCTGTCGGGGAGGTTGCCATATCGAATGGCGATATCTGAACCTGACTCGACGAAGTCCAGCAGACGGTCGGTGAAGAACAACCGTACGGTCACGTGGGGATTCTCTTCGATGAAGGCATCCACCATCTGGCTGACCCACTGGCGGCCCAGATCGGTAGGGCAGGTCACCCCGATGGAGCCACGGAGTTGTGAGTTGCCGCTGCGTATGACGCTGTCCAGCACTTCTACGTCTTCGAGGATCTTCTGTGCCGCCTCGAACAGGTAAAGCCCCTCGGCGGTTGGGCTAAGCCCCCTGGTGTTCCGCTTGACCAGGCGTATGCCGTAGAACTCCTCCATCGCCTTGAGTCGTCCGCTCATCGCGGCAGGCGAGAGGCCGAGTTGTCGTCCTGCCATGGATAGCGAGCCGGTTTGCACGACCAGCCGGAAAAGCCGCAGGTCCTGGAATCTATCCGCCATGACATGACCTCTGTGGGATGGTGTTGTTGTTTCAGTCTCACTGGGTTTTCTATTTTTTCGCGCCATTCAATAACTTGGCAATGATTTTTTGAGTATTCCGAACTCTGTTTTCATCTGGATCTAACGAGGAGGGTTTCAGTTTTTGTGAAAAGTCATTAAGGGAAAAGCGAATACCTCCTCTTGCGGATCGATGCTTACTATCAACCCAGGCTCAACGGTAAGAGGAGTTGAAAAAAAATGTCTGTTAAATCTAGCCATTCGAGCAACATGGGTGGAGAAGTCCCCGGGCTGTTTCGTTCCGCAATGGGACGGTTCGCTTCTTCCGTCACGTTGGTCACCACGGTGGATGAGAACTGCTGCCCCCATGGGTTGGCGGCCACCGCATTTTCGTCGGTTTCGATGGACCCCGCATCTGCGCTGGTTTGCATCAACCGGAGTTCGAGTGCATCCCCGATAATCAAGAACTCCGGTCTTTTCTGCGTGAACATGCTGCAGCGCGAGCACGAGGCGCTGTGCAACATCTTCAGTCGGCCCGAACTTCGCGAGCGCCGTTTCGTGGATGGCGACTGGGCAGTGGGAAGCAACGGCCTGCGTTATCTGACCGATGCTCAGGCGGCGATATTCTGCGAAGTTGTCCAAGAAGTTGAGTATGGCTCCCATACGATATTCATCGGGAACGTAATAAATGTGATTACCCAGTCGTTGGAATCACCGCTCGTATATATGGGTGGTCGCTTCCGAGAACTGGCGGCCTAATGACGTAAAAGTACCCATTGAATAAATATAAGAAGTGGTGTTCGTATGTATAGCTTCGGTTCCAAGGCTCGCCTGATTCCCCCTTCCCTGAAACTCAACGCTTCGGCGTCGGGCGTTACTGGCCCGCTGCTGGGCTTGGTCCTGCTGTGCGCGGTGCTGAGCGTCACCACCGACAGCTTCCTGACTCTCAGTAATCTCCTCAACATCCTCGACCAGGTGACCGTTCTGGGAATCATGGCTCTGGGCATGACCCTGGTGATCCTGATCGGCGGCATCGACCTCTCAGTGGGGGCGGTACTCGCGGTTTCCATCATGGTGATGAGTTGGGCCGAACGTTCGCTGGGCTTGCCCATGGGGCTGGCGATCCTTTGCGCCATCCTCACCGGCGCAGCCTGTGGCTTGCTGACCTCGCTGATGGTGGTGCGCGCAGGCCTGCCCTCGTTCATCGCCACCCTGGCGATGATGTCCATGGCCCGGGGTGTGGCCTACATGGTCACCGATGGGACCCAGATCAGTGGTTTCCCGGAGTGGTTCGGCAACCTCTCGATCATTCGTTACGCCGGCTTCGTGTCGTTGACCGTGGCCTGCTTCGTGGTGCTGGCTGCGCTGTTCTGGTTCGTCATGCGCTTCACTGTTGCCGGTCGTAGTCTCTATGCCATCGGCGGCAGCGCAAAAGTGGCGAAGCTCTCCGGCATCCGGGTCAAGACCTACACCGCAGCCGTCTACATCATCTGTGGCATCACCGCCGCCCTAGGTGGCGTGATCATGACCTCGCGCCTGGACACTGCCGGTGCCGGTGCGGGCGTTGGCTACGAGTTGGACGTGATCGCCGCCGTGGTGATCGGCGGCGGCAGCCTGAAGGGCGGCGTCGGCAGTGTGGCCGGCACCCTGATCGGCGTGCTCATCATCGGGGTGCTGCGCAACGGCCTGAACCTCGCTGGCATCTCCCCGTTCGTCCAACAGGTAATCATCGGCCTGGTCATCGCCGCCGCGGTGATGCTCGACGCGATGAAGCGCAAGAACGCCTGAATCCCCCCTCGCATTGCCTTTAACAATCACAACAAGTCAGGAGGCGTCCCATGACCCTTTTCTCTTCGCTCGTGCGCGGAGCGCTCGCTCTCGCTCTGCTGGTTCCCACCCTGAGCCAGGCTGCCGAAAAACCCATCAAAGTCGGCATGTCCATCCCCAGCCTGCAGTGGGTGTTCTATCTGATGGTGCGTGACGGTGTGATGGAGCAAGCCAACGGCCTGGGCATCGAGGATGTGCTGGTGGCCGATGCCCAGGCCGATCCGGCGCGCCAGGTCAGCCAGATCCAGGACATGCTGAGCAAGGGCATCGATGTGCTGCTCTACACCGCTACCGGCTCGGCCGCCTCCGCGGTGCCGGTGCGCCTGGCCAGGCAGCAGGGGGTGAAGGTGGTCTGCGTCGACAACTTCCCGAAGAATGTCGAGTGCGATGCCTACGTCTCCACTGACAACACCGCTGCCGCCGCCGAACTGGCTCGCCAGGTGGTGCGCCTGACCGGACCGAGTGCCCAAGTCGGGCTGCTTCAGGGCACCCTCGGCGATACCACCGAGATCGCCCGTGCCAAGGGATTCGATGTCGAACTGGCCAAGACGCCGGGCATGAAGGTGGTTGACCAGAAGCCCACCGATTGGCTGCAGGACGTCGGCTTCAAGGTGGCCCAGGACATGCTGCAGAAGCACCCGCAGATCAATGTGTTTGTCGGCCGCTCTGACGCTCCAGCTCTGGGTGCCGCTCAAGCGGTGCGGGTGGCCAACGTGCAGCACAAGGTGTGGATCTTCGGCTACGACGGCCTGCCCGCGGCGCTGGAGGCGGTGCGCGACGGCAAGATGGACATGACCATCACCCAGCAGGCGGTGGAGATGGGCCGTACTGCTCTGCGCACCGCCGTAGCCCTGAAAGAGGGCAAGTCGGTGGAGAAGCAGCAGTTCCTGCCGGCCTTCGTCACGACTCGAGAGAACGTCGATGCGTTCCTCGCCAAGCATCCCTAGGCGAAGGGCTTCGAGCATGAATCAGGCATCAACCGACACCCCGTTCTTCCGCGCCGAAAACATCGGCAAATCCTTCAACACGGTCAGCGTGCTGGAAAGCATCAGCCTGGAAATCGGCCGTGGCGAGGTGGTGGCGCTTCTGGGCGAGAACGGCGCGGGCAAGTCTACGCTGTCGTCGATCATCGCCGGCTCACTGTGCCCGACCCGTGGCGACATGACCATCGATGGCCAGCGTTACGCGCCGGCCAGCCCGAAGGACGCCATCGCCCAGGGCGTGAACATGATCCACCAGGAAATCCAGTTGCTACCTGACCTGTCCGTCGCCGAGAACATCTTCCTCGGCCACATGCCCACCCGCCACGGGATGGTAGACCGCGAGCGTATGCGTCGAGATGCGCGGGTTCAGCTGGAGCGCCTTGGGCTGGACATCTCGCCGGACACCCTGGTGCGCGACCTGCGCATCGCCGCCCAGCAATTAGTGGAGATCGCTAAGGCACTGACCCTGGATTCGCGTCTGCTGATTCTCGATGAGCCCACCGCCGCGTTGGGCTCGGAGGAAACCGAGCTGCTGTTCCGCCAGATCGAGTCGCTCAAGCGAGAAGGCGTGTCCTTCATCTACATCAGCCATCGCATGGAAGAGATCGGCCGCATCGCCGACCGCATCCTGGTGATGCGCGACGGCCACCTGGTGGCGCGCCACGAAAGCGCCAAGGTGGAGGTGGGCACGCTGGTGGCACAAATGGTGGGGCGTTCCATCGACCGGCTGTTCCCTGTCATCCCGGCTCCCGCTGGGAAAGAGGTGCTCGCGGTGCGCGGGTTGTGTTGCGGCTCCAGGCGTTTCCGCGACATTTCCTTCTCGGTGCGCGGCGGCGAGGTGTTCGGCATCGCTGGCATGGTCGGCGCCGGGCGCAGCGAGGTGATTCGGGCCATTGCCGGGGTGGAGCCGCCAGCGCGCGGCGAGGTGTCGGTGGATGGGCGCGCCGTGAAGTTGGACGGCGTGCGCTCGTCCATCGACGCTGGACTGGTGCTGATCCCCGAGGACCGCAAGACCGAGGGCGTGGTGCTGGACCATTCCATCGCCGAGAACCTGGCCTACTGCAACCTTGATCGGCTGGGCGCCAGGGGGCTGTTGTCCAGGCGGGAAATCGACGCCTTCGCCGCCGAGCGCATCGCCGCCCTCGGGGTCAAAGGCGAGCCGTACAAGCACCTGGACAAGCTCTCCGGTGGCAACCAGCAGAAGGTGGTGATCGCCAAGTGGATTGCCCGGCAGCCCAGGGTAATCATCCTCGACGAACCCACCCGCGGCATCGACATGGGCGCGCGCGCGTCCATCTACCAACTGATCGCCGACCTGGCGGCCAGTGGCGCCGCGGTGGTGGTGGTGAGTTCCGATCTGGACGAGGTGATCGGCTTGTCCCACCGCGTGATGGTGATGGCCCGTGGCGCCTGCCAGGGCATCCTCCAGGGCGAGCAGGTGGCCCCTGAAAAGATTATGGCGCTGGCCACGGCCTGAGGAGGCGGACATGCACGACATCGAATACCGCCACCTCCCTGAAACGCCTTTTTTGGAATTGCTGGACCTGCGCGGCAAGGCTGCGGTGGTCACCGGCGGCAGTTCCGGCATCGGCTTCGACATCAGCCGGCGCCTGGCCCAGGCTGGCGCTCGGGTGGTGATCGGCAGCCTGGCCCGCGAGCGCACTGACGAGCTGCTGGAGGAGGGACTGGCCGTCACCTTCATGCAGACCGATGTGGCCAGCCGCGAACAGGTGGCCCGGCTGGCTGAGGTGGCGGCACGAGACGGTGACCTGGAAATCTGGGTGAACAACGCCGGCGTCTATCCGCTCAGGGCGGTGGAGGCGGTGGACGAGGCCTTCTGGGACCGCGTGCAGGGCATCAACACCCGTGCTGCTTTCTTTGGGGCCCAATGCGCCAGTGCGTGCATGGTGCGGCAGGGACGCGGCGGCAGCATCGTCAACCTGGCCTCGGTTTGCGCCCATCGACCGATGGCCAACCACGTGACCTACGACACCAGCAAGGGCGCGCTTCTGGCCATGACCCGCAGCCTGGCCAAGGACCTCAGCGCACATGGCATTCGGGTCAATTCGATTTCGCCGGGGCTGACCGCGACCCCCGGCAATCTGGACCCGGAACTGTTCCGCCAGCATCAGCGGAGCCGAGTGCTGGAGAACATCCCGCTCAGACGCCCCGGCGAACCGGAGGAGGTGGCCAATGCTGCCTTGTTCCTCGCCTCGCCGATGGCCTCGTACATCACCGGCATCGACATCACGGTCGACGGTGGCTGGCTCCTCCACGGCAGCTGACTACTCGCTTGAAGAACCGCCATGGCGCCTTTTGGGGGCGCCACGGCCCGCTATCGCCCGGATAGCCCAATGAAGGAGAAACTCGATGAAACTCGCAATGTTCATGCAGCCCCTGCACCACAAGGGGTGGGACTACCACGAGATGTACGATCAGGACATCGCCTGCGTCGTGCATGCGGACCAAGTTGGCTACGACGAAATCTGGGTGGGCGAGCACACCTCCCAGCGCACCGAGCCCATTACCAACTCCCTGCAGTTCCTTTCGGCGCTCATTCCGCTGACCCGCAACATCAAGCTGTGCACCGGCGTGCTCAACCTGCCTCACCATCATCCCGCGCGCATCGCGGCGGATGCGGCGATGTTCGACCACATGAGCCGTGGCCGATTCATCATGGGCATCGGCCCTGGCGGCCTCGCCTCGGACTTCGAGGTCTACGGCAGCAATGGCAAGGACCGTGGCCAGATGATGGTCGAGTGCTACGAGATGATCCGGCGCATCTGGGCGGGCGATGCGCCCTATGAGTTCGCTGGCGAGTTCTTCAATGTTTCGCTGAAGGATTCGGTCAACCACGAGCTGGAAATTGGCTACATGCCCAAGCCGTTCCAGCAGCCGTTCCCCCGTGTGGCGACCACCGCCATGAGCCCGTTCTCCGGCACCGCCAAGCTGGCCGGCAGTCGCGACTGGGACCTGATGTCGGCGAACTTCAACCCCACCGCGACGGTTGCCTCCCACTGGCAGGCCTATGTCCAGGGCGCGGAGGCGGCTGGACACAAGGCCGATCCACGCAACTGGCGCGTGGCCCGCTCGGTGTTCGTGGCCGACTCGCAGGCCCAGGCCGAAGACTACCTGGCAGATCCGTCCTGCACTCTGCGGCGCTACTTCGACTACATGATCGATAACCTCGCCAGTAACAACTACATGCAGATCTTCAAGACCCGCCCGGACATGACGGACGAGGAGGTGACCGTAGATCACTGCATTCGCGAAATGGTGATCTACGGCGACGCCAGGAGCGTGACCGAGCAGTTGGTGGCCTTTAGCGAACGCACCGGCCCCTTCGGCACCCTGATGACCACCTTCCACGAATGGGACGACGAGCAACTCTGGCGCCGCTCCATGGAACTCACGGCGCAAAAGGTGATGCCGGAACTCGGCCGATACATGCAGCCGCTCCTCGAGGAGCGCGTTGCGGTCAGCGCCTGAGGGCGCGCGGAAGATCATTCACAGTAGGTAGAAAATGACACTCGCAGTCGATTCGAAACAGCCTGATGCATATGCCCTGACGCCGGCCGAACTGGCTCGCCTGAGGGAAAAGGCGCAGTTCATCCGGCTTGAAACCATCCGTCTCATCGAGATCGCCAAGGTGGGGCACTACACCTCGGTGTTCTCCGCGGCAGAGCTCTTCGCCGCGCTCTACTACGACGTCATGGCCCTGCGTCACGGCGAGCCGAAATGGCCTGGGCGCGACCGCTTCATGATGGGCAAGGGGCACGCCGCAGTCGGCCTGTTCCCGGTGCTGGTGGAGTGGGGCTTCTTCGAGAAGGAAATCCTCGACGGCTACACCCGCCTGGGCAACCCGCTGGGCGACCACCCGGATATGCGCAAGGTGCCGGGCGTGGACTTCTCCTCTGGCTCCATCGGCCATGCGCTCTCTGGTGGTCTCGGCATGGCCATGGCCGGTCGCATGCTCGGCCAGGACTTCACCACCTTCGTCATGCTCGGTGACGGAGAGATGCAGGAAGGCCAGGTCTGGGAAGCGGCCATGGCGGCATCACACCACAAGGTCGGCAACCTGGTGGCGATCATCGATCGCAACGGCTTCCAGCTCGACGGCAGCGTCGACGATGTGATCGGTGTTGAGCCGCTCGTGGACAAGTGGCGCGCCTTCGGCTGGGACGTGTACGACGTGGACGGCCATGACCTGGCCGCAGTGACGCCCTTGCTGCGACGCATCAAGGCCGAGCGCGGCCGCGAAAAACCGGTCTGCATCATCGCCCGGACACTCAAGGGCAAAGGCGTTTCCTATATGGAGACCGAGCCTGGCTGGCATCTGGGCTATCTCGACCCGCAAGACGCGCAACGCGCCATCGAAGAAATCAAGAGCAAGGTGATCTGAATGAACACTGGACCTTTGTCCGCGAACTCCTGGCAGTACCGCGCCCTGAACACCCAGACGCCAGGTCTCAACGCCCTGTCCGACGCGCTGTTGGAGTTGGTGGAGCAGGGCGAGCCGGTTGTCGCCGGTACCGCTGACCTGCAGTACTCCAACGGTCTGTCGAAGTTCGCCGAACTCTGCCCGGAGCGTTTCGTGCAGTTCGGCATCTCCGAGCAGAATATGGTGTCCTGCGCCGCCGGCATGGCCGCGGTGGGCATGAAGCCCTTCGTCGCCACCTTCGCCTCCTTCCTGCCGTTGCTGTGCTGCGAACAGATCCGCATGGACGTGGCCTATTCGGCGCTGCCCGTGCGCCTGATTGGCCACCACGCGGGCATTTCCCTGGGCTTCTACGGCACCTCGCACCACGCTACCGAAGACCTGGCCATCATGCGCGCGATCGCCGACATCACCATCGTCGCGCCCGCTGACGCCAACCAATTGAAGGCTGCTATCAAGGCCTCGGCCCACCACCCGCAGCCGATCTACTTCCGCATCCAGCGTGGGCGCGATCCGGTGGTCTACGAAGAGGAACCGGACTTCGTGTTCGGCAAGGCGACCACACTGTTGTCTGGCGAGGAACTGACCATCATCGCCACAGGCTCCATGGTGCATCCGGCACTGCAGGCGGCACAGGCGCTGAACCGGCAGGGCCACTCGGTCGGCGTGCTGGATATGACCACGGTGAAACCGCTGGATGTCGAGGCCGTGCTGAAGGTCGCTCGCGAGAGTCGGGCCATCCTCACGGTGGAGGAGCACAACATCCTCGGCGGCCTGGGTGGCGCCGTGTGCGAGGTGATCGCCGAAGCTGGTATCGGCACGCGCATCCGCCGCCACGGCATCTATGACGAGTACAGCCTGATTGCACCGCCGACCCACCTGTACCGCCACTACCGCCTGGACGCCGAAGGCGTCGAGAGCGTAGCGCGGGAAATGCTTGGCTGATCCCTTCGGGGACCCGCGCAGGGTGCCGGCCCAACCGGCACCCTGCATTCCAGAACTAACGAGGAGGAGGGCGGTACCCGATATTCCATCGCACGGCGTCACGCAACGACTTCACCTGAATCGCCTCTGCCCGACAGAGCTACTGCTTGCCGAACAAGAACAATCAAGAGAGCAAGAATGAACCTGAATTCCCCCGTAATAATGGCGGCGCCGACTGTGGCCCGTCCTATTCGTACCCGACGCTTTGGCATTCCCTCGTCCACGGTCTGTCGTCCCAAACCGGTTCTCCCCGCCAAATCCGGCCCACACCCGCTATAGGCACGCGCCTGATCGCCGCCCTCAGCCGGCGGCACTGATGTCGTCCCTCATTCACGGTCGATAGCGCCAATCGACAGGGCTTTGCTGGTGAGCAAAACCGCTCGCCATGGACTGCCGTTGCCCGGCGTTTTCTCGACTGCTCGCACAACAAGAACAATCAGCGGAGCACGCATGAACACTCATACCCTCAGCAAACTGGTGGGGGCGGCCTCTGTCGCCCTGATCCTGCCCCTGCCGTCCCACGCCCTGGAGTTCACCGGCTACGTGCGTACCGGTGTCGGCGGGGCCGACAGTGGCGGCACCCAGAGCTGCTTCCAATTACCGGGGGCGCCGGCAAAGTACCGCTTGGGCAATGAATGCGAACAACTCGCCGAACTGGACCTGCGTCAGGACCTGTTCAAACCGGGCGATGGCTCGACCATCAGCGTCGAAGGCATGGCGCAGCTGTTTAACGACTACGGTCACACCCCCGAATTCACAGGTGAGCACGGCTACTCTCGGATGGTGCAGATGTACGCCGAATGGAGCGACATGCCAGCGCTGGGTGGCGGATCCTTCTGGGCCGGGCGCCGCTATTACAAGCGCAAGGACATCCACATCTCGGACTTTTTCTACTGGAACCAGAGCGCCACTGGCTTCGGCCTGGACAGCGTTGGCATCGGCGACCTGAAGTACAGCTATGTGTTTTCGCGCAAGGACAACGTCTTCCAGGACCCCTACATCAACCGTCACGACTTCAACGTGGCGGGCTTCCAGACCAACCCCGGCGGTGAACTCGAGTTGGGCGTCAGCTACCTCGAAAAGCCCGACAGCACTGACGCCCACAGCGGCTGGTCGGTGCACGGACAACACAAGCAGAAGCCATTTCTTGGTGGGCTGAATACCTTTGTCCTGCAATATGGTCGTGGCCCCGGCACCGCGCTGGGCTTCACTGGCGACCCGACGCTGGACAATGCCAACCAGAGCTGGCGCGTGGTGGAGTTCTTCGACTGGCAGGTGACGCCGCGCTTTGGCGGCCAGTTCGAAGTCGTCTATCAGAAGGACAAGCGTCCGGAAGGCGACGACCAGAACTGGCTTTCCGTGGGTGTGCGCCCGGTCTACGCCGTCACCGATCAGTTCAAGCTGATCACTGAGCTGGGCCGCGACCAGGTGGAAGCCCCCGGCGGTACCCGCAAGCTGACCAAGTTCACCATCGCGCCCACCTGGTCGCCGGCCGGCCCGGGCTTCTGGCAGCGCCCGGAAATCCGCTTGTACTACACCTACGCCAAATGGAACGATGCGGCCCAGCGTGCGGCGAGCCAATTGGCGGCGGGTTCGGCCCTGTCCGACACCGGCGCCTTCGGCGATGCGCTGCACGGCTCGAACTTCGGTGTGCAGCTGGAATACTGGTGGAAGTAGGCCGGTGGCCCCCTAGAGCGGGGGGCGCCAACTGAAACGAAAACGGAGCCATCAGGCTCCGTTTTCGTTTGCGATGGGGGTTACCAGAGATTTTCGGTGCTTTCGATCCACTGGTGGATGGACTCGCGCTGCGGTTGCCAGCCCAGAAGACGCCGTGCATTGACAGCGCGTACCCGGCTATTGGAACCGATCGCGAAGCGTGCCCAGTCACCCAGCTCGGCGATCGCCTCGTCGGCCGGCCAGCTCTGCAACTTGCCGCCAAAGCCCAGGGCGCGACTGATGGAGGCCGCGATTTCAATGAACGAGGACTCGCCGTTCTCGGCAAAGAAGATCGAGGCCGAAGGGGCATGTTCCAGGGCCAGGCGATAGAGCTCGGCCAGGTCCTGGATGTGCACATTGGACCAGCGGTGCACGCCCTCGCCCATATAGGCGCCGGCGCCGAACTGGCGGGACTTGGCAAGCAGTTTGGGCAACTGGTCGCTCTCGGTGGGTAGGCCCAGGGCGTCGCCGTAGATCATGGTGGGGCAGAACACCACGCTCCGGATGCCATCCTCCACGCCCGCACGCCGTACCAGTTGATTGATCTCGACGCGGTCACGGCGGATGTCCATCGGCTCGAACGGGGTCTCGTCAGTGAAGATCGCGTCGCGCTCATAGGCGCCCCGGGCATCATCGCCCACCACGCTGGATCCGGAGGTATGGATGAAGACCTTGCCGGTGCCGCGCAGGGCCTTGATGAAGGTCTCGACGCTGGCGCGGTGGTCCGAGTTGGCGGTGTGCACCACCGCATCGGCGGCCTCGGCCTGCCGGGTCAGGATATAGGCATCGTCCAGCGTGCCGAGTATCGGTGTGATGCCCAGTGCCTGCAGGGCATCACGCTTGCTCGGGTCGCGGATCAGGCCGGTGACTTCGTGATTGGCATCGACCAGGTATTTGGCCACGGAACTACCAATGTAGCCGGAGGCGCCTGTAATGAAGATTTTCATCGTGGACCTTTTCTTGAATGCTTGGAAGTTATGCCCCGGAAGGCGGGTTATTGCATTTACACGTTATTCGGATTGCAGGTATCAATGCCAGTCGATGGGCCGGAACAACTCTTGTGAGGTCAATTCACTTTCAAGATTTCATGAATTCAGGTTTAAGGAGAAGTGAATGGGCTGTACCAGTTGGCTCGTATAGATTTCGCGAAACAATAAGTAAAAGGGTCCTATACGATGGATTACCAGCTGGTAGACAAGAACGTCCTAGTCACGGGCGGCGCCTCAGGCATTGGCAAGGCCATTGCCCAGTGTTTTCTGGCTGAAGGCGCGCGGGTTGTGGTCAGCGGCCTGACCGAGGATATAGTCAGGGAGACTTGCGAGGAACTGGGTCCGCGTTGTACCGGGATGGCCGGAGACCTGACACGTCCGGAAGTTGCTGAGAAACTTGCAAAACTTGCAGTCAGCAATGGGAAGATCGATTACCTGATCAACTGTGTCGGCATCTTCGAAGTCCGGGATTTTTTCAAGACTGATGACGAGCAATGGTTTCGTTATTTCGATGTTAATGTGATGACTGCCGTGCGCATGACGCGTCTAGTCATGGGCGACATGCTGGCCGCGGGTGAAGGTTCGATCATCTTCATCAGCAGCGAGTCCGGGGTTAAGCCGCAACCCTGGATGGTCCACTACGGCGCCATGAAGTCCTGCTTGCTGGGGGTTTCGCGCGCGCTCGCCGAGTTGACCAAGGGAACTGCGGTACGGGTCAACACCATCCTTCCTGGGCCCACCTATACCGATGCAGTCAGGCGCTACCACGCAGAAATCGCCGCCGAAAAGGGCATCACCCCGCAGCAGGTGGTAGCGGACTACTTCAACGAAACCGAGCCAACCTCCCTGATCCGGCGGATGATCGAGCCGGAGGAGGTCGCGAGGAGCGTGCTTCATGTCGCGGCTTCTCCGGCCTTGAATGGCATGGCCATGCGGGTTGAGGGCGGCACAATTCGCAGCATCATCTGATCCCGCGCCAGGGCACTCCGGCGTTTGCCCGCCGGAGTGCCGGCCGCCGCTCAACAGGTCAGGCTCTGCGCCAATTCCGGCACCGCGCTTGCTGGACTCAGTAGCCTGGACGATATCCGAGGAACACCAGCCACCGCTCCCCGATTTCATCGGGCTACGATTTTCTGGCCCACTCAGGACGCTGGCCACACCCTTTTCCAGGGGGGGCTCGCCGAGCGTGAATATCTACTGAGCGGTGACGTCCAGGACCGCGTACTGGATGCGCTGCGAGAGCAGGGGGGGCGGCTGGCGTCGAGCCTGGTGGTACTCGACGCCAGCCATGGGCCGGAGCACCTTCAGAGGCTGGCCACGGGATAGTCGATATAACCGGCCGCGCCGCCGCCGAAATAGGTGGCGCGGTCGCCGACGGCCAGCGGGACGCCGCGCTCCAGTCGCAGCGCCAGGTCCGGATTGGCGATGAAGGCCCGCCCGAAACCGATGAGGTCGGCCCAGCCCCTGGCCAGTGCTTCTTGGGCCCGTTCCCGGGTGTAGTTGCCGGAATAAATCAGTGTACCGCTGAAGATCAATCGCAGTGCTTCTTTGAAGGCGGCAGGCATGACCGGCGCGTCGTCCCAGTCGGCTTCAGCGATATGGATGTAGGTCACGCCGATCTCATCCAACAGCTTCGCGGCGGCCAGGTAGGTCGCTTCCGGCGTGTCATCGACCGCCCCTTGCAGGGTGGTCAGCGGGGCCAGGCGCACGCCCAGGCGGTCCTTGCCGATCACCTCGGCCACCGCCTCGCAGACTTCGCGCAAGAAGCGCAGCCTGTTCTGCAGGGAACCGCCGTACTGGTCGGTGCGTGAGTTGGCCCCGGAGTCGATGAACTGATTGATCAGATAGCCATTGGCGCCATGCAACTCGACTCCGTCGAAGCCCGCTTCGAGCGCATTGCGTGCAGCCCGTGCATAGGTGTGGACGATCTCCTGGATTTCCTCAACCGCGAGCGCGCGCGGAGCGGAATGCTGGATCATCTCGCCGACGCCGGCCTGGGGGCCGAAACCCTGTGGGTCGATGAACACCTTGACCCCCTCGGCTACCAGCGGCGAGGACGAGACCGGCGCACCGTTGTCGGGTTGCAGGCTGGTATGGGAGACACGTCCGACGTGCCAGAGCTGAGCGAAGATCAGGCCACCGGCTGCGTGGACGGCATCGGTCACCTTGCGCCATCCGGCCACCTGCTCTGGTGTGTGTATGCCCGGCGTCCAGGCATAGCCTTGCCCCTGCTGGCTGATCTGAGTGCCCTCGGAAATGATCAGGCCGGCGGAGGCCCGCTGGCTGTAGTACTCGGCCATGAGCTCCGTTGCGACATTGCCCGCCGCCGCGCGGGATCTGGTCATGGGCGGCATGACGATGCGGCTGGTGGTCTGAACAGGGCCGAGTTGGTATCGGGTAAAAAGCATGGTGTCGCTCCGTGGGATGGCGGGGCCGGGGCCCCGAGAGGGTAGGGGCGGTTGAGGCCTTTCCCCGGTGTTCAGGACCAGGCGCCGTATTCAGCCAACAAAGGCCACATCCAGGGATTGATCGTGGAATGCGGGCAGTATGTGAGTCGCCAATTCGTCGATGACCGCGCGCAGGTCCCGTTCGCTTCGGCGCAGGTGCAGCCCGATGTGATGCACGCCCAGTTTCCGCAGATTCCGCAGTTCCTCTATGAGTGCCAAGCGGCCGCAGTGGCCGCCGAAGCGGAAACGTCGCATGGGGGCGCGTGGGTCGGCATCGAGGTCAAGATGGAAGAAGCTCACATAGGGCTTGTCGCCGCCCATCTCGCGCCAGAGTGCCGCGCGGTGTTGATGTTCTTCCGGGGTGCCGGGGTAGCTGAGCCAGCCATCCATGTTGGCGCCGACCCAGGCAGGCGACTGTTGCGCGAGTCCTGCAACGAGCAAAGGAATGCTGTCGATCGCATCGGGCAGGACGCAGGCGCCTTCCGGCAGGAGTGAGGTGCCCTGGCTGCGAAGCAACTCGACCGCATGACGAAAGCGGCTGCCGCGCTTACCGAAGTCCTCACCAAAAAGCGGGTACTCCATGGGACGGTCTCCGCTGGCAACGCCGAGCAGAAGGCGGCCATTGCTCAACTGGTCGATGGAGTTTGCGGCCTTCAGCGTCAGCCAGGGCTGGCGCAGCGGAAGAACCACCGCTGCAGTGCCGAGCATGATGGTGCGGGTGATGCCTGCCAGGTAACCCAGGTAGCTGAAGGTTTCAAACACCTGGGCAGCGTCACCGAAAGCCGGGTCGTAGAGGGGGACGTCGCGAACCCAGAGCGCGCTGAGGCCTGACTCATCGGCCAGTTTGGCTAACTCGGCGTGATGCTCCAGGCGGGGCATACCCTGCGGCCGCCCTTCAGCCACACGTAACTGCTGGCCTTGCCTCGACCAGTCATTATCGAGCGGCAATTCAAGGCCAATGGAAAAGCCGCGACTGCCAAGCAGCCGTTGGAATCGTGAGTGCATGGTGATCTCCGCCAAGCCTAAGCAGTGGTCTGGGCAATCCTGCTGTTTGGGCAACAAACTCCTGCCGCGAGCAGGTGACTACCTGTCAGGCCGAAGTGGGCAAAGTATCTTCATGGGAAGGGCAGAGAAAAATGCAGGCGGAGGCACAAGTCACTTGAGATGAACTCATGAATCGCAGCCTAGACACTTCTACCTTCTGGGTGAGGCCAACTGTTCCTACTGCTATGTCGTGGCTGGACAAGGTCACGCGTGGACTGGTGGGACTGACCCATTAGCCGCAGAAGGCGCCAATCTGGTCAGGGACTTTTGCGGGAAATCGTTGAAAATCGTCAGATAGCGTAGGACATCGGTTGCAGCGAGCGCCCTAAATGATGCTATTAAAATCAGCGAGTTACGAGGTCGACCACTGGCATGGGGTGTAGGAGGGCGATGGTGTACTCCCTAGCTTGTCAGGGCGCTCCTCAACACGCCTTACTGCGGCTACTTTCAGCATTTTTGAGGCCGCGTACGTGTAGTGATAGGCGTATCAACCGATGCTGGACGGCGATTCACCTGGCGCAATAGAGCGTCCCCGATTGAACGGCTTGTTGTGCTATCTCTTTCTGCTATCATTCTTGCCATGAAAAATCGACACCGCAAAACCCTTGAGGCCATTTTTCGTACGCCGACCAGTGCGGCGGTGGTGTTCTCCGATATCGAGGCCTTGGTTCTACACCTAGGCGGTCAGGTGCTGGAGCGTGAGGGATCCCGGGTCAAACTCGTACTGGGAGATGTGCAATGGCGCTGCCATCGCCCGCATCCTGGGAAAGAGGCAAAGAAGTATCAGGTAGAAGAGGCTCGCGAGTTCTTGCAGCGGGCAGGAGTTGAACTATGAATAGCATGAGTTACAAAGGCTACATTGCTCGCATCGAGTTCGATGAGCGTGATGATATATTCGTCGGCCGTTTGTTGGGCGTGCGGGACATCATCAGCTTTCATGCAGAGTCGGTGGCAGGACTGCGTGCAGAGTTTCAGTTTGCAGTGGATGACTACTTGGCCGACTGTGCCGAGCGAGGGGTTAGCCCGGAGAAGCCGGCATCCGGCAAGGTGATGTTGCGTATTCGTCCAGAAGTACATGCAGCCGCCACTATCGCCGCCCAGGCTGCTGGAAAAAGCCTGAACCAATGGGCGGACGAGGTATTCGAGCGCGCTGCGCATGCGTAACGGCAGGGATTGCCGACTCTTCTGCAGCGCATAGGAAGCGGGGGGAGTCGCAACTGTATATCGTGCTTCAGGTCCGTCAGCTAAAAAACTCTCCAGAAAGTTACGTTCCCATTCATCGTGGTTTTGCGCTGTCCGGTGTGCTCGGTACACGCCATTGTGCTTGTCCCATGTCCAGGGACTGGGGACAAGGCGGATGGGATCTGAATGAAAAGTCGAGACGTTGGACTGCTGCTCAACGGTTTCATTATGACCGAGTTAAGCTAACGACCAACGAACAACTCGTTTCCAAAGTTTGGAACTATGCCTATGCCCTTCGCGATCAGGGCATTTCCAACGGCGATTACTTTGAGCGGATTACATACCTGCTATCCTTCAAGATGGACCACGAGTGCGTCGATTTGCACGCCAAACTCACTCCGCAGTTTCCGTAACAGCCAAGTACGCTTCAGACCAATCATCATGACGGCAAGATAGAATTACTGCCGCTCACGCTGACGCAATGCAACGGCGGTGATTTCAATGAGCAGTGAACCTCCGAGCTCAACACCAATGCACGAACGTTGGGGCCAGCATTGCGGATCGTCTCCGATCCACTGGTTCCAGATATCGTCGAATACGGCCTTGTCGGCCATCCTGCGCAGCATGACACTCACCGACAGCAAGGTGTCTTTACTGGCTCCGAGCTGAGCCAGGTTGGAAGCCAGGGCTTCCAGAGCAAGACGTGCCTGATCAGCGATATTCGCTTGGGTATCTGGTGAGGTGGCCACGCCGAATACGAGATCCTCATAAGCCGAGCCAAGGCATCTGCCCGGGAAGGATCCGGGTAGTCGGTCAATCAACATGGATTTCTCCTGGGGAAGACTGCCGGAGAGCGACGCCCGGCAGTTCGAGCTCAAACGGGGGCTGTCGCTTCTTCCGCAGCAATCGCTGCCTGGACGGCTGGTCGCTTTTCCATGCGCTGCACGAACCGGCCAAGGACGGGCCATTTCTGGATGTCGATCTGAAACACCGGAAGCCATGTGAGGACGGTGTAGAGGTACGCGTCTGCGACGCTGAAGCGGCCGGCGAGGTAGTCCTGTTCGCCCATGAGCTGCGAGAGGTAGTCGAGGCGCTTGAACAGCCTCTCCTGGAAGATGGCCTTCGCTTCCTCTGGAAGGTCACTGTTGAACAGGGGGGCCGAGCCCGCATGCACCTCGGAAGTGATGAAGTTCAGTAGTTCCTGCAGGCGAACCCGTTCCCACGTGCCGTTGGCAGGAGCCAGGCCAGCATCCGGATGCGCATCGGCGATGAATTGGAGGATGGCCGGCCCCTCGGTCAACACTTCGCCGTTATCGAGCACCAGCGCCGCCACATACCCCTTGGGGTTGATCTCTCGGAAATCGCGGCCGTCGGCGGTTCGTTTGGTCTTGTTGTTGACCCGGATCAGCTCGAACGGAGTCCCCAGCTCACGGAGCACGATGTGGGGCGATAGCGAACACGCCATGGGAGCGAAGTAGAGTTTCATGTAGATCTCCTGACTTGGTCTTGGAGGTCACATCCTCGTGCTCGCTCGGATGACGCGTAAATTTAGATTTCCAGTTCGTGGGTATTACCTGCGCTTATGATCAGGCGGCTTGCACCGATGCGGCCTCGACCACCATCGGCAGCTCCACGCCAAGCGCCGATTTGCGAACCTGCTTGAGGAATTCCTGGGCCGCTGCAGACTCCTGGCCACTTGCCGAGCAGACGAGTCCGAAACGGCGATAAATTGGCGGACTCAATTCATAGATGCGCATGTTGTGGAAGTCCTTGGGGAGGGTGGAGGCCGGGACCATGGATACCCCCATGCCTTCGCCAATCAATGCGAATGCGGTGGTCCAGTCACGCACGGTCAAGCGGATATCGGAGAGCGCGAGCCCCTCGCGTTCCATGAGGCTCCTTCCATGCAGATGGCAGCCTCCGGTGGCGACGATGAAGGGCTCATTGACCAGTTCGGACAATGCCACGGTGCTCGAGCTCGCCCTGCGAGCCAGGTAGTGGTTAGTGGGTACCGCCGCCACCCAGGAGTCGTAACCGATCATCACGGGATCTCGTTCAGGAGCGGGATTCATGACAATGCCCAGGTCGATGCTGTCGCTCGCCAGCCAGTCTTCGACTTCTTCGTCTGTGCCCTCCAGGGAAACGATCTCGATACCGGGATGGAGGCGCGTAAAGGCCTGGAGCAGGGGGGAGAGAAGGGAAGCGAACACCGACGGGAAGCTCGCCAGTTTGATGCGGCCCAGGTGACAGCCGCGACTGGCGTCCACCAGGTTCTGGATCGATTCCAGTTCGCCCAGCATGCGCCGGGCCCTGACCACGATCTGCTCGCCGATGGCAGTTACCGTCGTCTTTCGGCGCTCACGTACAAACACCTTCACACCCAGGGCTTCCTCCATCTGGGTGATTGCCTGGCTGGCTCCAGACTGCGTGATGCCAAAGCGTTCTGCGGCTCGCGAGACGTTTTCTGCATCCGCAACCGCCACCAGCAGTTTCCAATGCATCAGGTTCATCATGATTAGTAGATTTCCTTATGCCGTAAGGCTGAATAATTAACTTTACCTCTATTATGGACGCCGCTCAGCATTGGGTTCTTTTTCATTGACATGGCGCAAAGGCAGGTTAGCCGAGATGTCCAGAAACCCATGCGACTGCTCACCATCCTCCCCCAGGCGGGTACTGCTCGCGGTAGCCTTGGCCTCCTTTATGGTCGCGTTGGACGTTACCGCGCTGAACGTCGCACTTCCCGCTGTCGGCAAGGCACTGAATGCCGGAATGGATGGCCTGCAATGGATTGCGGGTGCCTACACACTGGTGTTTGCCAGTTTGCTGCTAACTGCGGGAGCGCTGTCGGATCGCTACGGCGCCCTGGGGGTGTTCTCCGTGGCACTCGTAGAGTTCGTGCTGGCCTCGCTCGCTTGCGGTATAGCCCCCGATTTGTCTTATCTGATTGCGGCCCGGGTCGCCCAGGGGATCGGCGCGGCCCTCATGCTTCCGAGTTCCATGGCGCTTCTGGCAGCGGCTTATCCGTCGCCAGCTGAGCGTGGCCGGGCGATGGCCGTGTGGGGCGGCGTATCGGCGTGCGCATTGGTGGCCGGGCCTGTCGTGGGTGGTGGGCTGATCGAATGGGCGGGTTGGAAGTGGATCTTCTTCCTCAACCTGCCGGCGGGCGTGGTGACACTGATCGCGATTTTGTGGTCGCCAATCAGGGTTCCCGCAGTGCCGCGACGAGCGGACCCTCTTGGTCAGATGCTTTGCAGTGGGGCGCTGGGCGGATTCATCTTCGGGCTTATCGAGGGGCCAGTCTTGGGTTGGGCTTCGTGGCCCATTATTGGTGCCTTCGCGACGGCGTGCGTGGCTTGCGGGCTGTTCGTCAGATGGCAGCGCGTGGCCGAGTCGCCAATGTTGCCATCTGGCCTCTTTGTCGAACGATCCTTCTGCCTTTGGGTGGGCACGTCGTTCTTCCAGACACTGGCGTACTACGGCAGTCTGTTCGCGATTCCGATCGCGCTGCAGGAGCGCGGCTGGTCTGCCGTGCAGGTGGGCGCGACTATGCTCCCGATGACTTTGGTTACCGGCATTCTGGCGAGTTTGTCCGGCTGGCTGTCGGCTCGTGTGGGTAGCGCAGGCCTTTGCTCGGCCGGTCTGTTCGCCGCAGCGATGGGGAGTGCCGTCCTGGCATCTGTTGAACCGTCCTGGAATGTCATGCTTGGAGCCGGAATGCTGTTGGGGCTTGGCGGCGCCACCTTGCCACTGATCGTGTCGGGCTGTCTTTGCACGATTCCCTCGATGAGGATTGGGGTGGGAGCAGGGGTACTGAACACGGCCCGGCAAACGGGCGGCGTGGTTGGTATTGCGGTCCTCGGACTTTGCCTCCAGGGGCCGCAGGGAACCGCCCGTGCCATGGCGGTGGTAATGCTTGCGTTCCTGCTGGCTGGTGGACTGGTAGTCCTCCAGCGTCGACTCGGGATGGCAGCGGCTTTGTCTGATGCGACTTGATTGATTCCCGGCCCGGGCGCACGTGGGCGCCCGGTGGGGGATAGCAAGTGATGGTTTGGGGATCAAGGTGCTTCAATCCCGGGCTTCAGGGTCGAACACGGTAATGGCGGGGATGGCACCCGGGAGTCCAAGCTGTCCCCAGCGATCTTCGAGTTGCCTGTACAGGGATTCGCGAAGCAGCGTCCGTTCTGGAAAGCTTCGGATGTGGCGGTAGTCCTTGCACGCATTGATGAGCGCTTTGGAACCAAAGAAGCGTTTCTCTTGCGGATTCTGCGCCGGATCGAGGGGGGACCCACGTGTATTGCGCAGGATGTCGATGTCGTCTGCAGGAGTTGAGCGGGTGGCCATGGCCCAGAGCACCTGGTTCATGTCCGTCGGATCGACGTCTTCATCTACGGCGATGATCCATTTACTGATGTAGGCGCCTCCCGGTACCTGGCTGGCCAAGGCCAATACCTGGCTGGCGTGCCCCGCATACTTTTGCTCCAGGCTGACTATGATCATCGCAAACGCGCCGGCAGCCGCTGGAGGACAATAGACGCCGCGGATGCCCTGGATACCCAGTTTGTCCAGGTCGTTCCAGATCTTGGCTGACCGGATGGTGGAGAAGAACGCGCTCTGTTCATTCGACGGATAATCGGCCATCAAAGCGTTGGTCAGGATCGGCGCGTTTCGAAAATGCAGCGAAGTCACTTCGATGAGCGGGCAATCCAGATCCTTGTAGCCGTAGTAGCCGGTGAACTCGCCAAATGGCCCTTCTTCCCGAGTGGCGTGTGGATGGATGATGCCTTCAAGTACCACTTCGGCCCTGGCGGGTATCAGGAGATCGGAGTCGCGAGCCCGTACCACGTCAATTGGCTTGCCTTTGATTCCACCAGCGAAGTCGTACTCCGAGGTTCCAGGCGGAAGGGACTGCGATCCAGCAACCATAAGGAGTGGATCCATGCCCCATGCCGCGGCAACCCTCAGACCCTGGTTCCTTGCCCACGCCTGGTGGATATGGCGGAGCGCGTCCTTGCCTGGCGCCAGCGATAGGCCGACATGCTTGGGTCCTTGTACCATCATTCGGTAGGTCCCCAGGTTCAGATAGCCGGACTCCAGATCGCGGGTGATCACGGCATCGGCGGTTCCACCATAGGCTCCACCGTCCCTGGGCCAATGCTTGGGAATCGGCAGTCTGGTCAGATCGATGTCTTTGCCGTACAGGCTGTTTTCATAGATGGGCGCCTCGAGAGGGCTAATTTCCACCGGCGGGATGCTGACCTTCAGGCGATCCTTGGTACGGCGAATCAGCTCCAGCGTGGAGATGCCCGGGGTCTGCTCCATGGTCACAGCCGTGCGGGCGACGCTGGGGCCAAAGAGGTTCCACAGGTGGCGAAAGCCCAGCGGAGATTCGTTCTGCTCGAAGAGCACTGCGGGTGAGGTGGGCTGTTTGGCCATCAGGTAGGTAATAGCGCTCATTTCTTCGTTGGCGTCCACCTGGCCGGTAACGCGCTGCAGCTCGCCCAACCGTTCAACTCTGTCCAGCCAGTCACGCAGGTCGGCGACCGGCTCAAATACGTCTGACATTGCTACTTCTCTCCTTGAAAAAAGAAGCGGCCGCGGCTGGTTGCCGTGAGCCGCTTCGGGTATCAGCGTCCGTCGATGGAGTAGCGACCGGGTCCAAGCAGGGCGAGGAACAGGAAGCCGCCCGCGATACTTACGTTCTTGAAGAAGTGCACGAACTGCGTGTGGTGAGCGACCGGATCGGTCAGGCTCCAGTAGGCGTGGCCAATGAGGCCGGTACCGATGGTGTATACCGCGAACAGTGCCGCCAGGGGACGGGTCCAGAACCCTAGCAGCAGGGCGATGCCGCCGAAGAACTCGACGATGGCGCCGATGATGGCGGTTACCCGCGGCATGGGTGCATCGACCGAAATCAGGTACTCGACGAAGCTGTCGTTGTCGGTCACATAGGTGAAGCCGAAATACCCATAGAGGATCAGGATCAAGATCCGGGCCAGCAGAATCATGGCGTCTTTCTGGTCATCGAGCAGGTGATAGCGCAAGTACATAGGATTCCTTCCAGAGTGATGGCTCGGGTGGTCGTCCACCCGGCCAGGTCATGCCAGGCCCAGTTCCTGGGCATTGATTGCATTACGTGCATTTGGTCTGCCATCGAACACATCGATGACGTTGCCGGCCGCCAGCACGGCCATGCGGGAAACCGCCTCCCTTGACACACCTGCCAGGTGTGGCGAACAGAGCAGGTTGGGCAGAGCCGCCAGGTCCAGTTCCGACGGTGGTGGTTCGGGCATGAAGACATCCAGAGCCGCTCCGGCCAGGTGACCATCCCTCAACCGCTCGACGAGCGCCTGTTCATCGACTATGCCGCCTCGTGCTGTGTTGATGAGGCATGCGCCTGGCTTGAGCCGTTCGAGCCTCTCGCGTCCGATGAGCCCAAGCGTTTCCGGGGTGCGAGGGCAGTGGAGGGTGAGAAAGTCGATTGTCGGCAGAGCGTCGTCCAGGCTGGCGATCTGGTGTGCGCCTGGCGGAATGCTGCTGGCTGTAAGGCAGGGGTCGTAGACGTTGACCTGCATCCCGAAGGCCAGGCAGAGCTCCACGACCCGTGAGCCGATGCGGCCACAACCCACGACCAGCACCGACTTTCCGTCCAGTTCCACCGGTAGGTATTGGTAGCGCTCCTGCCAGCGTCCGTCCTTCACCAGGCGCGTGAGGGTGTCGCTCTTCTTGGCCAGCGACAGCATGAAGGCCAGCGTGTGTTCGGCCACTGGGCGATGATTGGCGTCCGCGCAGACCATTACCGGAATGCCGGCCGCGCTCATGGTCGGGATATCGACGGCGTCGTAGCCCACGCCGATTCGCGATACCACTTTAAGACCACGGGCGGCATCCAGTTCCGCGGCACCAAACGGGGTCAGCCCGAGGATGACGCCATGTACCGCATCGAAGCTGTTCAGCAATTCGAGGAAGTCGTGCTTCGAAATGGTGTTCTGGAACTCCACCAGTTCAACGTCGGTTCTCTCGCTGAGCATCCGTTTGCCGTCTTCGCCCAGGATATGCGCAGTCAATACCCGCTTGCGGACCTCCGTCATGCCACATCTCCTTGCGTCGTCCGCGTGCCGAAGAATTCGCGGTCGGTGACGCCGATCCGATACATCAACCGGTCCGCATCGGAAGCTAGCTCGGTGGCGCAGTGCCAGACTGAGCGGTTGTCCCAGATCAGTATGTCGTTGGCTTCCCACTGGTAGTTGAAGACCCGCCCAGGTGTCAGCACATGGGCGAAGATCTGATCCAGCAGCCGACGGCTTTCATCTGCGGAATAGCCCACCAGTTGGGTGGTGTATCCCGGGTTAAGGTAAAGGCTGCGACGCCCGGTAGCCGGATGGTGGAGGATGGTGGGGTGTCGCTGGGCGGGGACCGTTGCTGCAAGGCGATCAAAGATTTCCTGAATGGATTCCCCGAGGTCGTCATCCTTCACCTTATAGGTCCAGCGGACGTCATGAATCGCCTGGCGGCCTTCCACCGCACCGCGCAACGGCAGGGGCAGGTCGCGTAGCGCGACTTCCATATCGACGAACAGCGTGTCACCAGCGTCCTGGGGCACCTGCTGGGCATGCAGGAAGGTGAGGGCGAGCGGGGTGGGCAGATAACTCGAATCGCTGTGCCACATGTTGCCGAGCTTGCGAGCGCCCACTGCACCGGCCGGCCGGCGATTATTGATCACCAGGATGTTGGGGTAATCCGGGTCGTGGTAGTTCTTCAGCTTGAACTGTTCCAGCAGGCCAAAGCGCGCGGCAAAGGCCTGATAAGTATCGCGGGATATTTTCTGATTCTTGAGGGCGACCACCTTGCGCTGGTAGATCAGGTTCTGCACCTCGGCGATGTCGGCATCGCTGGCGGTCTGCACATCGAAGTCGGTCACTGCGGTCACGAAAGTGTCCGAAAGCGGGATCTGTTTCACTGTGGGCTCTCCTACGCCGTCCGGATCACACGGTCACGCTGCGTGCGGGCTGCTTATCGAGCACTGGGTTGCTCTTGAGCATCAGGCTCAGATCAAGCAGGTCGGCCGGGTTATGCGCCGCGGTCACCGCCATGCGCAGCGCGGCCTGCCCCCGTGGCACGGTCGGGAAGAACACCACGGAGGTGTAATGGCCGTGTTTGAGTAGATGCTCGCCCTTGGCGATGGCCTCGTGTTCGTCACCGATGCGAACGATCCGGATTGGCAGCTCGCTGCCCTTGGTCTCAGTCGGTATCAGATTGTCGAAGAGGGCGAGATTGTTGCGCAGGGATTTCTGCAGCTTGCCAAGTTCCGGGCTCATGTGTATTTCGGCAGAGGCCAACGCAGCACCGACAGCCGCCACGTTCGGCGCGCAGGAGAATCCATAGGTCGGCGCATAGCGGCGGATGGCGTTCTCGATATCCCGCGTGCCGAGCATCAGCATGCCGCCAGCGGCGCCATAGCCTTTGCCCAGCGAGGCGGCAATGATGGTACGGCCATCCAGCTCATCGAGTTGCGAACGCACGAAACCCTCGCCTCGTTCTCCCACCACCGAGATGCCGTGGGCATCGTCGAGGTAGACAAAGAGGCCGTACTTGTCCTGCAGAGCTCGCAGTTCGCGCACCGGGGCGGCGCCTCCCATGGAGTATGCGCCGTCACCGATGTAGGCCACTTGGCGCCCGGTCTGGCAGAGGCGCTCCAAGTGTTCCAGGTCGTTGTGGTCGATGACCAGTACCTCGGTTTCTTCACGAAGCACCGGGATGTGGTACTGCAGCGTCACATGGGCGAAGCGGTCGACGGCGATCAGCGGCTTTTCACCGTTGGTGAACAAGCCCGCAGCAAGGAGCGGAAGCGCCCCCATGTTCGCCGCCGCCACAGTGGGGAAAACCACTACACCATTCACCCGGAAAAGTTGCGCTAGCGTGTGCTCGAGTCGCATCAGCGGTTCGGCGGAAAGCCGAGTCCTGGCCACCGAAAAATGAACGGAACGAATTTCATCCATCGCTGCCTGGGCAGCCGCCAATACCTTGGGATGGTTATCCAGGTTCAGGTAGCCGCAGCGGGTGTAATCGATCACTTCCTGTCCGGAGGTGGCAATTTCAATCCGGCGCTCTTCCAGAACCCTGCAGGAAACACCCATGAGTCCCTTCTGGTAAGCACTGTCGAAATGCGGCCGGCTGATTTCGGCCATGCGGGAGGCGTTCCGAGCCTTCCCAGGAGTCATCTGGAACACGCTGTGTTCGGTAGTTTGTTTCATCGCTCATCGTCCTGTTGAGAAGCCCTGGCGGCGGTCGGTATGACCGATCGGGCGGCGCTAGGATCAGGCGTGGCTGAAACAATTTGCAAAGGACATTAAGGGTGATACCTTATGACATAAATTCATGCCATGTGTTTTTCTTATGACAGTAAGGATGCCGTCACTAAATGGACTCAAGGCATTTGAGTCCGCTGCCCGCCACATGAGCTTTACTCGTGCGGCGGAAGAACTGAACGTTACCCAGACAGCCGTCAGCCATCAGATCCGGCGGCTGGAGGGCGAGCTCGGGGTTCGGCTGTTTCTCAGGTTGAAAGATGGCTTGGCGCTGACTGCGGAGGGCCAGGCTTACTTTCCTGGCGTGAAGTGTGCGTTCGAGCAATTGCGCCAATGCACTGAGGCGCTCTGGGAACCGAAGAAATCCAGTACCTTGACCATCAGCACACTGGTGTCCCTGGCGTCGAAATGGCTGCTGCCTCGTCTCGCCGGGTTTCAGGAGGAACACCCGAACATCGATGTGCGGGTCAGTGCGTCCACTGACTTGGTCGATTTCAGATGCGGGGGCGTTGATGCCGCCATTCGCTTTGGCAATGGCCATTGGCCGGGCCTGAGAGCTGATTGGTTGATGTCGGACGAGGTATTTCCGGTGTGCAGCCCCCGGTTGTTGAACTCTGCGCATCCTCTTCGCGAGCCCCGTGACCTGGTCAATCACACGCTGCTACAAGTTAGCGGGATGACAGGTGGCGACTGGAACGATTGGCTACAGGCGGCCAGGGTCGGGGGGGAACTGAAGAAGTCGAGTCGCTTGACCTTCGACTTGGCCATGATGGCTGTCCAAGCTGCGGTCAACGGAATGGGCGTATGCATCGGTAGGACCAGCTACGTTGAAAACGATCTGAAGTCCGGGGCCTTGGTCGCGCCTTTCAATATACGATTGAAGTCAGCACATGGTTTCTATCTCGTCTCGCCTGTTGAGTATGCGGAATCGAGCAAAATCACGGCATTCCGGACTTGGTTGATAAGGACGATCCAGCAATCGCATCTGGAAAAGCCAGAATTTGCCAAGGCAAGCTAGCCAGGAGCGGGTGGCAGCGGGACCTACATCCCCTTTGCCGGCTTGAATGCGCCCGACGACCGCAACAGTCTCGATTGCTGCATTTCCAAGCAGTGGTGGAATCTTCGACGTTGTCTGGTCTGTCCACTCGGGCCGGGACAGACCGTCTGGTAAGCGGCTAACGGTAGCGAGTGGGCGAAAACGATTCATCTTGCCGACCTCGCAAGGATCGTGAAGGAACCCCAAGCCCACTCGCAGTCTTAGGTTCTGTACGAAAAGTCGCTGCAGGAAGAGTCGCCGATTCATAGTGGCGGGGGCGCCAGGGCGCCCCCGCCTTTGATCATGCTGGCATCCGTCGCATGATCAGCTCGCCATCTATGACTTCGCCGGTCTCGACGAAGCCTTCGGAGGCGTAGAGACGTCGTGCCCCGATGTTCTCCGGGGCGACGCCAAGGGCGACACCGGGGCCACCCGGTAACCCTTGAAGGTATGCCAGCAGTGCCCGCAGAGCGGCGCGGCCATAGCCGCGGCCCTGGTGGCGGTAGTCGACCATTAGGCGGTAAAGCCAGCGGCGGTTCTCGTCCGGATCGAGGGCGTGCATCAAGAAACCGACAATTTCACCGGTCTGTATGGCACGTACGGCCAAGGGTTCACACCAGGGACTGTCGGCAGCCTGCTCCAGCGATTCGGCATTGCTGGCGATGAAGTCAAGTTGGTCGTCGCGTACCCGCAGGGCACGGCAGTGGGCTTCTTCCTCAGGCGAGCTGAGGGCAACAAGAAACACCGGTGGGCAAAGAGTAGACATGTTGGATTCTCCGCGGGGCAGCAAGGGCCCCTCCAGGATTTCGTTGACGGTTCATTAGCGGACACATCATTGGAAGCTGGGTCATGGGGCACCTCCTTGTTCGCGGATGGAAAGACAGTCGGCTGATCCGGCCGACCGGGGCGTGATTCTAGGGGCTGTCTGGGAATTGCACAAGCGATCCTCCAAGGCACTAACTTGGTATGGCGCCCCGAGCAGAAGCTTCACTCGGATCAAGTTCTTTGCCGACACGGTTCGGCACAATGTCCAGCTGGATAGCCGTATCCGGTATCGGCGGTTCCAGGGACTGCCCCTGGCCAGGGTGTTGCCGCAACTGCTATTTTTCTTAGCCGCCCGGAGCCGCAATAGCTCTTTTCGCTTGGCTAAACCTGGGCGGAGGCAATACAGGTGATTTCGGCAAGGGATGAAAGTGCCTCATGGTGATCTGCCAGGCAAACAGGGAGTTACAGATGAAGGAAAAAGTCATTGCCCCACAGCGGGTGCTTTTCATCGGCCAAGAGTTGTCCATCCCGGAAGTCGCCGAGCAAGCGCAGGTGTGTTGTGCCGAAATCATACGAGTGGCCCAAGAGCGGGGACTTCAAGTCGCCGGCCCTTGGGTGTTCGTCTCCCACAAGCTTCCTGACAATGCCAGCGACCGGTTCCGGATCGAGTTCTGCCTGCCAGTGGAGGGTAGCCTGGACGAGCCAGCCGGTGCAGTCGAATGCCAGCTGCTAACGGCCTTGCGCTGTGTCCATGGCGACTACCGCGGACCCCTTGCCGACGTCTTTGCCCGAGGCTATGCGGAGCTCGTCGAGAAGGCCCGCGCGGCCGGCCATAAACTGACCGGCGAAAGCCGGGAGGTCTATCACAGCTGGCAGGGTGCGGACTCGCTGGCCAATCACATAGAGCTGCAGTTCGGCATCGTCTGAGATAGCACCTAGGTTCTGTACGAAAAGTACTGCCGTAGGCATCGCAGCGTGCAAGCCAGCGTGACCATTGCGGCAAAACTCCTGGCGAGCTTGTCGTAACGGGTGCCGATTCTCCGATTCTCTTTGAGCCAGCCAAACATCCGCTCGATGATGTTCCGCTGCCGGTATTTCGGACGATCAAACAGTCGGGGTAGTCCTGGCTTGGGTTTGCGCTTCATGGTGCGTTGCGGAATCACCGGCTGCATGCGGTAGCGGTCGCAGTACAGGCGCAGATGCTCGGCATCGTAACCTTTGTCTGCCAGTAACCAATGGCAGCGCTTACGAGGCCGTCCCGATTTTCCGGGGATGCGTACCTGATCCAAGAGTGGCTGAGCATGGGGCAATGTCGCTGGCCTGCCTCGGTGACAGCATGAAGCGGAGAGGTATCCCATTGGCATCGCAGATCAGGTGAGTCTTGGTGGTCAGGCCGCCTCGGCTACGTCCCAGTGCGTGATCTACCGGTTCTTCTGCCCTCTCCTTTTCCCAGCGCCAGAAGAGGCTAGGGGGGCACGCACCGCGGTGGAGTCGACCATCCACGTATCCAGGTCAATCAGGCCTTCGTGATTCAACCGGACGTGCAATCGCTCAAATACTCAGTCAAACGTGCCGTCGTCTCGCCAGTCACGGAACCGTTGTAAACCGTCGGCCACGGGCCGAAACGTTCCGGCAGATCACGCCAGGCGGCACCGGAGCAGAGAATCCAGAAGATGCCGTTGAGCACCAGCCAATCATCACTTCGAGGTCGGCCCATCTTCTGTTCCGGGGAAACCAGATCCTTGATCAACTCCCAGCCCGCATCCGGGAGTTCGTAGCGCCTTGCCATGTGGGCCTCCAGCCAATCATGGAGGTGATTCTACCTGTACCGACTTTTCGTACAGAACCTAGTAAGGCATTTCAGCAGCTGGCCGCAGAGCGGGCCTGAGAATAGGGGAGAGTGGATGCTCTCAGGTAGAGGCTTTGACCGCTTGCTGAAGGGGCTTGTAGCCTGACTTCACATGATGTTCATCGACATAGTGGCGAGTCTGGTAGTCGAGGACGGATGAGAACAGCCGACTTGCGTCCTCATCTACACCCCACTGCTTGGCCAGCTTGTCCTTTGTGTGGTTGGCAGACTGGCGCCATGGCTTGGCGTTGACCAACTGGGTCTCCCACTTACGCACGAATTGCTGGAGTTCGCCCGCCCTGCGGTCGTCTAAGCAAGGATAGCGGCGGAGGCGATCCAGCAGGTAAAGCAGGCGTCGCTTGCGTAGCGGCGGCACAACTGGGTCATTCAGGCGTGCCTGCACCTTGCTCTTGGCGCGTGAAGTGTCATACCACACAGATTTCGCGAAGAGTGCAAAGACATCCTCCTCCACCTTGTAGAGGGGGGCTTTGCTCACCATCACCAGAACATACTCAAGGTTGTCCAGGGTGCGGTTTCTTGGCTTAGGCTTGGTAGCAGAATTCATCTAGCACCAGTTTCAAGTAGCTTAGAGTTGTCGGTTTGTCGCACGGGCAATCATCAATCGCTCTTCGCGCAAGCATATCAAGACTTTCGAGGTTGATGCTTTTCGCTCGGATGAGCGTGCGAATATCTTCGTGATCGCGCTCGTTGAAACGGCCCAATTTGGTAATGACCAGATCGACGGGCGAAGCTACGAACACCTGCAGTACTGCGTCTTCCTGGCCCGGTATCAACGGGATCGCCCGCTCTGCGAAATCCTCGTGGATAGGACAGAGGGTTGTATTGAAGCGTGGGTCGTACTGCACCTGCAGCTCGCGCCCGTCCATTTCGTAGTCCTCGGGGACGCCATCGAGCAGGGCCATCACTTCCTTGCGATCCACTCCCCTGGAGATTTCGAGTTCTGCGTCAACGTCCGCGCTACCCCGAGCATTCGTCAGAATATGCAGGGCACAACCGCCGAAGATGTAGGCCTTGAATGCGCCTGATCTTTTTCCTTCCAGCAGCGGCAGTACGCGCTCGAACATGCGGACGACAGCAAGGGTGAGCGGGCTGTCCAAATAGACTGGAGTATCGCTGGCCATGGGGTTTCTGGAGTGCCGTACGGTGACTTGGGTTGCCCACCCTAGCACGGCTAGTGTTTTGCAGGGAGAACCGCGCAATAAGCGGTAGTTGGGAGGGGAGCGATGACCAGGTTTCCTAATTTTGGGGCCATGACGACCTTTAACCAACACTGTCACGATCCGCTCGGTGGGCCCAGTGGAGCACGGATCAAGGCTGTACTCGATTGCAAGGTAGGAGGGGAGTCTCCTCCAAGCTGGCCGGGCACCTGCTACGTTGCCAATATCAACGCTCCCAAGGTGGTCCAGGCACACAGGGACTTTTGCGGGAAATCGTTGAAAACCGTCAGGTACCGTAGGACATCGGTTGCAGCGAGCGCCCTAGATGATGCTAGAAAAATCAATGAGTTACGAGGTCGACCACCGGCATGGGGTGCAAGGGGTCGAGTGTTCGAATCACTCCGTCCCGACCAAAAATCCCTAGAAAATCCAGTCACTTAGCGGTGGCTGGATTTTTTTATGGGCGGGAGTTTTATCTGCGAGCTGAATTTTGTGCCACTTTTTGTGCCACCGGCATTTTGGGGCTGCCGAGTGAGGGATTGGCTCGCCATCTGCCCTCCTTGCCCAGTGGGTGGGGACTCAACGTAAGCGCTCCATAAATCCCGTCCGCCTGGACGGGGTTTGTTTTCAGGAAGCCGGGACAGAAGCTGGCGAGCAGTTCCACGGCAGCAGTGCTTCGTAATCCTCAACGCTGCTGGCGGTTGGCAGGCG
>NZ_JBHZGM010000042.1:0-38153 GCF_043392685.1 Metapseudomonas phytobenefica
AAGTCGTCGCCAGCCTGCCGGCCAGCCTGGAGCCCGATGCCCTCTACCTGGTGCGCGCCGGCGCGGGCTTCGACCTCTACGCCACCAACCACGCCGGAACCGTCGTCAGCTACCCGCTGAACCTGCCGGACCTCAGCGCCAAGCAGGATGCGCACGCCAACCTCAGCGCCCTGAGCGGGGTCACCGGCTCGGCCGGGGCGGTGTTCTACTTCACCGCCGCCGGGGCCGGGGCGCTGGCGGCGAGTAGCAGCCTCGGCCGGCAGCTGTGGAACATCATCGACGAGGCGGCTGGGCGCACCCTGCTGGGTCTGGGCACGGCGGCCACGGCCAACGCCACCACCTCGCCGACCGATACCACGCCGGGGCGGTTGTGGCGAACCAATGATTTGTTCAAGCAGGCCAACCAGCTCGACAGCAGCGCGGGCCGCGTGCTGGTGATGGGCAACAGCGGTGTCGGTCCGTTCGGCTTGGGCGACGTGGGTTATACCCTGAGCGATGTCGACCACCTGACCTTCAGCGGGTTGGGGCGCGTGGTGTCGCTGGGCACCCCGAACGCCCCGACGGTGGGGGTCGGCTACGGCATCGGGATGCCGCACGCGGCGGGCATGACCACGCTCGGCGGACAGCTGTTCCTCAACTACACCACGGACAGCGGCAACTATGTACCGTTCCCGCGCCTGTTCGCGCGCTCGAAAAGCTCTGCCGCGGCGTTCGGTAGTTGGGCAGAATTTTACAGCGACCGAAATATTCTCGGCACCGTTGGGCAGGCAAGCGGGATACCCACGGGTGCGATAATCGAACGGGGCTCCAATGCCAACGGCGCGTATGTGAAATTTGCCGACGGCACGCTGATCTGCACGCACACCGTAACCGCTAACACCGCAATAGCGACGGCTTTTTTAGGTGGTTTCAGGGGCGCAGGTCAACTGTGGGCGTACCCCGCAGGGTTTGTAGCTGCTCCGTCCTTTTCGGCAGTCCCCGTTTCCCTGAATGCGATTAGCGGGGTTGGTACTGGCGTGGGGATTAACTCAGCGACCTGGGTGGCTACGGCTGTAGATTCGCAGACTGCTGCCAACATCACTATGTCTCTGCTGGCCATTGGCCGCTGGTTCTAAGGAGTATCCATGAAGATCAACCTGAGTCCGGTACGGGCTGACCAACCCATTGCCGTGGAACGCCAGGGCGACAGCTTGATCATCGACGGGGAAGTCTTCGACTTCTCCGTGATCCCGGAAGGTGCGGTGCTGCCCGCCTCGGCCATCAGCCGCCCGCATTTCCTCGACACGGTAACTCGTGTCGACGGTGTGCTGGAGCTGACCTTGCGCCTACCGTATGGGGCGACCTGTCCCCCGGAGACCTGTTTCCCGACACCCATCGTTGACCCAGCAAACGGCCCGGTATCGCTGCCGCCGTATGACCTGCTGACGCCTGAGCTGCCCAACGAGGACCTGGAATGAATATCGACCTGAGCCAACTGATTCCCGCCGAGCAGATTCAGGCGGAAAAACTGGCCGAGACCCAACGCCAGTTCACCCTTCTGGCCCAGCAGTTGATGGATGCCGAAGCCCGCACGCGCGGTTACGACGGCATCCTCAGCCTGTGTACCTATGCCACCAGCACGGTGCCCCGGTTCCAGGCCGAGGGTCAGGCCGGAGTGGCCTGGCGCGATGCCTGCTGGACCTATGGCTATGCCGTGCTGGACGAAGTGCTGGCCGGTACGCGACCGATCCCCACGGCTGAGGAGTTCTTCGCCGGGCTGCCGGCGATGGTCTGGCCGGAGGTGGCGGCGTGATCTACCTGAAGTGGCTGCTGTTCAGTCTGCTCAACCTGCTCATGCTGCCTACCGTGCCGCTGGCCGCCCCGCTGATTGCCCTGTTCACCCGCGAGGACGTGTACAGTCGGCAGCGCTACACCTGGGGCTGGCTGTGGGGCACCTATGACAACCCGCCGCAGGGCGGCGAGGGATTTGTCGAGCAGCGCGATGCAGTGGCGGCGCCTGCGGCCACAGAGTGATCAATCCCATTCCACCACCCACCCCGCTTCGGCGGGGTTTTCATTTCTGGAGACCCGCATGCAGATCACTGAGCAGCAGCTGCTGCTGATCCTCCCGAACGCCCGCCCTGTTGCGGGCGTTTTCGTTGCTGAGCTCAACGCGGCCATGGCGCGGTACCGGATCGACTCCCGGGTGCGTACCGCCGCCTGGCTGGCCCAGATCGGGCACGAGAGCGCCCAGCTCACGCGCCTGGTGGAAAACCTGAACTACAGCGCCCAGGGCCTGGCCGCCACCTGGCCGGCGCGGTTCCGCGGTGCCGATGGCAAACCGAGCGCCCGCGCGTTGGCGCTGGCCCGAAAGCCCGAGGCGATTGCCAACGCGGTGTATGGCGGCCGCTTGGGCAACGGGCCCGAGGCGAGCGGCGACGGCTGGCGCTACCGGGGCAGGGGGTTGATCCAGACCACTGGTCGGGCCAACTACCGGGAGACGGGGCGCGCCCTGGGAGTGGACCTCGAAGGCATTCCGCAACTGCTGGAGCAGCCGCGCTACGCCGCTTTGTCGGCGGCCTGGTTCTGGGCCGAGCACGGCCTGAACGAACTGGCGGATGCCGGTAAGTTCGAGACCATCACCCGCCGGATCAACGGCGGCACCCACGGATTCGAGGAGCGCGTGCTGTTCTGGGAGCGCGCCAAGGCGGTGCTGGCATGACCTGGCTGAAGGTGGTTCCGGCCTGGTGCTGGTGGGCACTGGCGCTGCTGGTCGTCGGAGGGGGGCAGCAACTTCGGGTTGCTGGGCTACAGGGTAACCTGGCCGAAGCACAGGGCGCGGCGCGTACTTCGGGCGAGAAGCTGGCTGCCTGCCGGGAGACACGGAGCAGCCTTTTGGTCCAGGTAGGCGAACAGAACCAGGCGCTGGCCGGTCTGCGCCAAGCCGCGCTCGATCGAGAGGCGGTTGCCAGGAAACAGCTGGAGGCGGCCCGGCTGGAGGCGGAAGAAGACTACCAGGCAGCAAACCGGCTGCAGCAGGAGCGTACCGGCGGTGACGCATGCATCGCTGCGGAGACCGTGATCAATAAGGAGTTGGGGCTATGAGTCGGCTGATGCTGGGATTGTGCATTGCGCTGGCGGGGTGCGCCGGCCACCCGGCCGTCGAGCCGGAGCCGCGCATTGTGCGCCTGGAAGTGGCGGTGCCGGTACCTTGCAAGGTCGACACGGTAGCGGTGCCGACTTGGGCAGCCGCCGGCCTGAAAAAGACCGACAGCCTGGAGGTGAAGGTGAGGGCGCTGCTGGCCGAGCGCCGGCAGCGGATCGGTTATGAGAGGGAGTTGCTGGCGGCGCAGAAAGCTTGCCAGTAGCCTTGGGCTTTTGCCAAAGGAGGCGAATATGCAAAACCGGCAGGGCACTTTGAGCCGACTTCAAAGCATTGCGTCGATCACCTCCGCTATCGCGATTCCGGTTGTGATCGCGGTTGTCGGGTATTTCGTCCAGAGGCAAATTGCTGATGACGGGATACAGAAGGACTATGTCTCTATTGCCGCTGAAGTGCTCAGGGCTAATCCGAGCAAGCAAGATCCGGCGTTGAGGGAGTGGGCTGCTACGGTGCTGACCAAGTATTCACCTGTGTCGTTTTCCCCGGAGGCAAAGGACGGGCTGGCGCGCGGGCTGTACGCTTCCCCGGCGATGCCCGAGCTTCCTGCTGTGGCGAGGCAGGAGGATCTGACCACTCTTTGCGCGCCTTCGTGCGCTGATTCGTTAACTGCAGAACTCAAGGACTGGCACAGGCAGTTGGGCGCTACGCGCGAGGATGATGCCAGGGATGTGCTCTCGAAGCTGCTCAATCAGAGTACCGATCGGAACCTTGCTCTGGCGGCTGCGCTTGACCGAAGTCGAATTTCTGGACAAGCGTGCGAGCGGATTTACGACAAGGTGAGGGGAGAGGAATAAGTGCCCAGAACGGGCGGGGAATGCTGTCTAAAACTAAGTCCCCTGATCTCGGAAATACTGGCTCTTAGGGGCGCTATCTCGGCATTTCGTTTTAGACAGCTTCACCCTCAGAGCTAGGCGGGGCGGGCGTTGCAGCGTCGACTTTCGGCTACTGCTGCATTACTGGACGGGGACCGCCGGACTCTGGTGCGATCAGGTCGGCCCAGATCTGCATCATCTCCCGGCGCTGTTCCAGGTAATGCGCATGGTTGTAGATGTCGCGGATTACGCTGGTGTCGGCGTGGGCGAGCTGGCGCTCGACCCAGTCGCGGTTGTAGCCGCGGTTGTTCATCTCGGTGGAGAACATGTGGCGGAAGCCGTGCGGTGACTGCCGCCCGGTGAGTCCGCAGGCCTCCATCACATAGATGGCGTAGTTGGTCCCGATCGGTTTGGTGACGTCGCTGCGGTGGGTGAATACATAGCGGAAGCGGCCGGACAGCGGCTGCATGTCCTCCAGCAACCGCACCGCCTGGCGTGAGAGAGGTACCACATGGTCGCGCCGCATCTTCATCTTCGCCGCCGGAATCGTCCAGGTGGCCGCCTCCAGGTCCACCTCGCTCCATTCCGCGAACCGCACCTCGCCCGGGCGAGACGCGGTGTAGATCATCATCAGCGTGGCCATCCGGTTGTAGTGGCTGGTGTCGCACTCAAAGATGGCCTGCATGATCTTCGGCATCGCTTCGAAACCGAGGAACGGCCGGTGCTTGTGCTGGTTGATCTTCTCGGTGACCGCGTGCATTTCTGCTGTCGGGTCGCTCTCCATGACGCCTGTGGCGATGGCGTAGCGGAACACCTGTCCCATCCATTGCCGGGCCTTCACCGCCGAGGTGATTGACCCGCGCCCCTCAATCTTGCGGATCAGTCCGATGACATCGGAGCGCTTGATGGCGTCGATCTGCCTGTCACCGAACGCCGGCAGTACGTCCAGGTCCATGGCATTGCTGATCACCTTCAGCGTGGCCGGCGAGACGCTGCCTTTCCTGAAATCCATCCACTCCTCATAGATACGCCGGAAGGTCCGACCCTTGGCCCCTTCGCGTTCAGCCTTCTGTTCCCGTCTGGCCTCGCGCGGGTCAATCCCCTGTGCCACATCCTCGCGCGCCGCATCCCGGCGTGCCCGCGCCTCTTTCAGGCCGATCTCCGGGTAGGTACCGAGCGAGATGCGCGCCTGCTTGCCTAGCCAGGTGAAGCGGAAGTGCCAGCTTTTGACACCGCTGGGGGCGATGTACAGGGCGAGACCGAGGGCATCGGCGAGCGTGTAAGCCTTGTCCTGCGGCTTCGCCTGCCGGACGGCGGTATCCGAGAGCGCCACTAGTACATTCTCCTCGTGAGGGTGGGTCGATGTACTGAATAATGTACTGAATGGAGTACATTGGGAAGGTTCCGAGCGGTACGCTGTGATACCTGGAATCCACTCGGAAGGCTTATGGTCTGGGCTTTGCGGTATCGCGTGGGGCTTGGCGGGAGAGGTCAGTAGAGTCCTTGAAGATTTCCACTGAACAACGCTCTTGAAGTGACGGCCAAGTGACTGACCAAAGCAGGAAAGCCCTGATTCTACCAGCTCTCCGGCAGCCTGACCGAAAAGACAGGTACTGCCGGACGAGCTAATGCCTCACTTGATTCCCAGTCGCTTGGCCAGGCGCAGCAGGTTGGCGCGGTCCAGGCCCAGTTCACGGGCTGCAGCTGCCCAGTTCTGTTGTTGGCGCTCCAGGCTCGCGGTAATGAGTTGGCGCTGGTAGCGGTCCACGGCTTCACGCAGGTCGCTGACGGCTTCAAGCGCCGGTGCATTGATCGGTTCGGTAGCAGGAGTCGGCTGGTTGCTGGGCAGGGCCAGGTCATTGGCGGTCAGGGTCAGGATGCGAGGGCGTTCGGGGCAGGCTGCCAGGGCTTTCAACGCGGCGCGGCCGATCAGGTGTTCCAGTTCCCGTACGTTGCCGGGCCAATCGTAGCCGAGCAGGGCTGCCTGGGCGTCCTGGCTGAGGCGCAGGCTGCGCAGGCCAAGTCTGGCGCGATTCTCTTCGAGGAAGAAGCCCGTTAGCAGCAGCACATCACGGCCGCGTTCCCGGAGGGGCGGGACGCGCAGGGGGTAGACGCTGAGCCGGTGGTAGAGATCGGCACGGAAGCGGCCAGCACGCACTTCCTCTGCCAGATCCCGGTTGGTGGCCGCGATTACCCGTACGTTCACTCGGTGATCGCGGTCCGAACCTACCCGCTGGAGTTGCCCGCTCTGCAGTACTCGCAGCAGCTTGGCCTGGATCGCCAATGGCAGCTCGCCCACCTCATCGAGGAACAGCGTGCCTTCATCGGCCAGCTCGAACTTGCCCTTGCGATCGTTCGTCGCGCCGGAGAAGGCGCCACGCACATGCCCAAACAGTTCGCTCTCAACCAGGGTGTCGGGCAGGGCGGCGCAATTGAGGCTGATCAGCGGATGACGGGAGCGTAGCGATCGGGCATGGATGGACTGGGCGACCAGTTCCTTTCCGACGCCCGTTTCACCGCTGATCAGTACGGTGAGTTCACTCCCCCCCACCAGATTGATCTCTTCTACCAGTGCCTTATGCGCGGCGCTTTGTCCGATCATCTCCTGCGGACGGGCCTGGCCGGCGGCCTGGCGATAGACCTCCGCCAGCTGCTGTTCGTCCTGGGCGCGGCGAGTGAGGGTTTCCATGCGCTCGGCAGCTTTCACTGTCGCGGCAGCGAGGCTGGCGAAGCCTTCAAGAATGTCCAGGTCCTGCCCATCGAATCGCGATGGGTCCATGGCATCCAGCGTCAACACACCCCAGGGGCGGTCGTCCAGATAGAGGGAGCAGCCTATGCAATCGTGCACTTCCAGCTGCTCCTGGTGTCCTTCCACCAGACCATCATAGGGGTCCGGCAGGCCGCAGTCGGCCGCGAAGCGGATGACGCCGCGTTTCTCCATCAAAGCCTGCAGCCTTGGATGATCGGAAACCTTGAAGCGCCGCCCGAGCGTGTCCTGGCTGAGGCCATCCACCGCCATCGGTACCAGCTGGTCGCCATCCAGGCGAAGCAGGGCGGTCGCGTCGCATGGAAGCAGGCCGCGCAGGGCCTCCAGCAGGCGGCGGTAGCGTTCGCGCTCAGGGAGTTCGCGGGACAGATCGCTGACCAGGGGGATCAGCGTCTGCAGGAAGGGCTGAGTTGTCATTATGACTCCGGCATGTCGATATGACTCGATCACTAGTGTAGTCAAAATAACACATTAAAATGTAAGTAATTGATTTTAATAGAGTAAAGGGTTGGCACGAAATCTGGAATAGAAGATGCAGAAAGACCAAACCCATAAATCGGAGTTTTTATGCTCACCAGCCAACAACGTGCCATCGTCAAATCCACCGTACCCCTGCTGGAGACCGGGGGCGAAGCGCTGACCAGTCACTTCTACAAGATCATGCTGGGCGAATACCCCGAGGTCCGCCCGCTGTTCAACCAGGCTCACCAGGCCAGCGGTGATCAGCCGCGCGCTCTGGCAAACGGCGTACTCATGTATGCGCGCCACATCGACCAGCTCGAGGCCCTCGGCCCGCTGGTGGGCAAGATCATCAACAAGCACGTGGCGCTGCAAGTACTGCCGGAGCATTACCCGATCGTCGGTACCTGCCTGCTGCGGGCCATCCGTGAAGTGCTGGGCGCCGAAGTCGCCACCGATGAAGTCATCGAAGCCTGGGCTGCTGCCTACAACCAACTGGCCGACTTGCTGATTGGCGCTGAAGAGGAAATCTACGCCGCCAGCGCTTCTGCGAAGGGTGGCTGGCGCGGTGCTCGCTGGTTCCGCCTGGTGCGCAAGGAAGTGGAAAGCGCGGAGATCACCTCCTTCTACTTCGCTCCGGAAGATGGCGGCGAGCTGATGGACTTCACCCCGGGCCAGTACATCGGCCTGCGTCTGAACCTCGACGGCGAGGAAGTGCGCCGCAACTACTCCCTGTCGGCACTCGGCAATGGCCGCGAATACCGCATCAGCGTCAAGCGTGAGCAAGGTGGCCGTGTATCCAACTACCTGCACGACGAATTCCACGTAGGCGATCGCATCGAGCTCTTCGCTCCGGCCGGCGACTTCGTCCTTCGTCCGGGCAGCAAGCCTCTGGTGCTGATTACCGCCGGCGTCGGCATCACGCCGGCCCTGGCCATGCTGGAAGCCGCGCAGGACAGCGGTCGGCCGATCCACTTCATCCATTACGCGCGCAATGGCGCGGTCCATGCCTTCCGCGACTGGATCGACGAGAAGGTCGCTGCCATCCCGCACCTGAGCCGCTTCTTCTGCTACAGCGAGCCCCATGCGGACGACCAGCCTGATGCAAAAGGCCTGGTGAGTCGCGAGCAACTGGCCCAGTGGCTGCCCGCCGAGCGCGACCTGGATGCCTACTTCCTCGGGCCGAAAGTCTTCATGGCCCAGGTGAAGAAGCATCTGCACGAGCTTGGGGTACCCGAGCGCCAGTGCCACTACGAGTTCTTCGGGCCGGCCGCCGCCCTGGAGGCTTGACCCAGCCACCCGGCGCCAAGGTGGCGCCGGGTCTTCATGCGAGGAGTGCAAGATCATGATCCATCTGCTCGGATGCCCCCAGCGTTTGCTGCAACTCTCTCACCTGTTCCTCTGGATCGGTCTGTCTCAGCTTCTGCTGGGGATTACCGGTGCCTATTACCTTGATGTCCACCTGGGCCTGCTTACGCTGGTCGGCGCCCACGGCTTGGTCATCCTGGGGCCAACGCTGATCAAGCTGGGCTATGTGATGCGCCTGACCGCCCTGTACCAGATGCGCAAGGAAGAAAGGGAGCTGGCCTGTGCAATTGCTTGATGCGTCTCGCGAACTGGCGATACGGCCGATCTGGCGTCTGGGCTTCAGGCCCTTCTTTCTCTTCGGTACGGCCTTCGCTCTGTTGGCGGTACTGATCTGGTTGGCAGCCCTTGAGGGCAACGCCGCCTGGCAACCGGCTGGCGGTTGGCTCGCCTGGCACCGCCACGAAATGGTGTTCGGCTTCGGCGGCGCCATCATCGCCGGCTTTCTCCTGACAGCCGTGCAGAACTGGACCGGCAACCCCGGGCTGCGCGGACGATCCCTGGCGCTGCTGGCGATGCTCTGGCTGGCCGCGCGAGTAGCCTGGTTGATGGGCGCGCCCCTGATGCTGGTCATTCCCCTTGAGCTGGCCTTCTTGCCCGCAGTCGCATTCGTGATGGGGCGCAGCCTCTGGCGCGTGCGCCAGCGTGGCAACTACCCGGTGGTGGTGGTGCTGAGCTTGCTGGCGGCGGCCGATGCCCTGGTGCTCTGGGGGCTGGCCTTTGGCGACGCTGCTGTGCAGCGTCAGGGCGTGTTGGCTGCACTCTGGCTGGTAGCCGCGTTGATGGGCCTGATTGGTGGGCGGGTGATTCCGTTCTTTACCCAGCGTGGCCTTGGGCGTGTTCAGCAGGTGAAGGCCTGGCCCTGGCTGGACTGGAGCATGCTAGTGGGCGGCGTGCTGCTGGCGGCGAGCTTCGCCAGTGGCCTGGGCTTGCGGCCCAATCCCTGGCTGGCGGGACTCTGCCTGCTGCTCGGCCTGGGCAATCTGCTGCGCTTGGCGCGTTGGTATGACGCCGGCATCTGGAAAGTAACGCTGCTCTGGCCGCTGCATCTGGCGTTCGCCTGGCTTGCTCTGGCACCGCTCGGGCTTGCGGCCTGGCACCTGGGCATCCTGGCCAATCCGAGCCTGGCTCAGCACGCCCTGGGCGTCGGTGCCATGGGCGGGTTGATCCTGGCGATGATCGCCCGCGTTAGCCTGGGGCATAGCGGGCGGCCGCTGGAGCCGCCCCGTGTGATGGGTGTGGCGTTCGCGCTGATCAACCTGGGAGCTGCTGCGCGCGTGGTGTTGTTGCCGATCGCTGGAAATGCTGCGCTCTGGCTGGCTGCCGTGTGCTGGGCTGCCGCGTTTGCGCTGTTCCTGCGGCATTACGCCGTGTTGCTCTGCACCCCGAGGGTGGACGGCAGACCGGGTTGAACCGGTGCCGGCCCGGTGGACGTGCCGGTGCAGGCGCGCAGCAGATCGCGCAGGTGGTGGGCGAGATAATCCTGGAAGCGGGCGTCGTTCCAGTACTCCAGGTGACTCAGTGGCGTGTGGCGGCGGAACCAGGAACCCACTGCCATTGGCCGATCTTCATGCACTACCGCGGCGTAGCCCTGTACCGGGCGCAGCGGGTAACCCAGCAGGTCGGCCGGTGCGTAGACGTTCAGCCAGCGCGCCGAGCGGGACAGGCGCTCATCGAGGCAGTACCCGGGAAAGCGAATCGGCTGCACCGGGTCATAGGCGAAGGTGAACAGCGGGATGTTGCAGCCGAAGGTGACCATGCACACCAGGGTCTCCATGGCCAGGAAGGGATCCCGCGGGCAGCTCGGTGTGGTGTTGAGCTTCTGCTGGTCCCAAATGTAGTTGGAAATGATGTGTCCGCCGAGGGAGTGGGCCAGCATCACCAATGGGGTGTTCGGCCCCACCTTGGCACGCAAGGCGTTGAGGCCGTTGCGCACGCTCTGATGGACCTGTTCGTAGGTGGTGTCGTAGGCCTGGCTGACCTTGCGGTAACCGCTGGCGTCACCGAGGAAGAGGGTGACCATGCGGCGCATCCAGCGCCAGCGCACCGGTTCCTGTTCGAGCCTCTCCAGGTAGGCCAGCTCGCGCTTGTCCAGCACGTTGGCCCAGTACAGCGACTGGAAGGCGATGTCTACCGCCTCCGCGTCAAGGCGCTTGCGCAGGCCGCGGATCAGCCCCTGGGCGAAGGCGTGCTGACCCTCTGCATCCCTCGCGTCCTGTTGATTGCCGATGCCATGAATGATGGCAACTGCAAGCTTCATCCCTGTGCTCCCTTCGCTCCATGCGTTTCGGATCAGAGGCTCTGCAGGCGCTCTCCCAACCTGCCGCTCTCCACCAGTTCGAGGAATTCATCCCCCAGGCGCTGGCTCTCGGCCATTGCCTTGCGCCAATAGCGTTCGCGTCCGGCGTCGTCCCCGAGATAGCGCTTGAAATCCCTGCGGTCTGGCAGTTTGCCGTGGGGCAGTGTGGCCAGATACTCGCGCGACGGGGAAATCAGCAGCACGTCCTGCAAGCGTTCGGCATCGCCTTTGCGCCAGGGCAGGCTCTTGTCGAACCAGCCGGGCACCACCCTGTCCGTGAAGTGCGGATAGAGCACCACGCCACCCGGGTTGTAGGGCAGGTCCAGGTGGTAGTCGAGCAGGCCGCCGTCGCGGTAGGTGCCGGGGCCGGCGCCGGGGATGTCGCGCACGCCTTCCATGACCATGGGAATCGAGCCCGAGGCCAGCAGGGCATGACGCAGGTTGCCGGCATCCAGCGCGTAGAAGCGCGAGGGGAAGTCGGACAGCGGTGCCAGCGGCGGGGCCTGGCGGGCATCGTGGAGGATGACGCGCTCGAAGTGCTTCGCCAGGTGCGGACGGCCGAGGAGGTTGCTGCCGATCACCGACGACAGCCCGAGCCCCAGGGCGCCACGACGGTCGTGGGCGAGCAGGCCGTGGCTCTTCACCACCACCACGTTGAGGCGGTAGTGGGGGTTGGACAACACATGGGCGTCGTGGCCTTGGAGCAGGTCATCGAGCATCAGGCTGCACAGGCGGCTGACGTCCGCCATGCTCACGCCCTTCGGGAAGCGCTGGCTGGTATAGAGCTCGCCCAGGCGGCGGATGCCGTCGGCGGCGTCCGGCAGGCAGGCGCTGGCGAAGCGCCAGGAACCGATGGAGGCGCCGATCAAGGCGCGTTCACGCGGCGCCCTTGGCAGCCAGTCGCCGAACAGTACCAGATCCAGTCCCTGGATGCCCAATGCCTTGGGGCCGCCCGCCGCACCCGGCAGGATGCCGACGTCGGCCGGCTTCAGGCCCTGCCCACGAATGTGGGCGAGGGCACGGCGTCCGGCACGCAGGGTCAGGGCGGGAAATTTGATCTGGATGGCGCTCATGCGGGGCTCCTGGAGGCATGGCAGCGATTATAGTGGCGACCCCGTCAAGGCCAAGCTTCTTCAGGGTATGAATGATCCTTCCCAAGTCTTAAGGCGAATTCAGCTTCAATTAAGTCGTTCCCGGTATCTTGCTCCCATCGAAAGCACACAAGCTCCCAAGGAGATCACCCCATGAAGAAGCTCGCTGCCCTGTTCGCCGTAACTGCCCTCGCCGCCACCGCCGGTATTGCCCAGGCCCGTGACCTTGGCCCGGACGAGGCCCTGAAACTGCGTGATGCCGGTACCATCCAGTCGTTCGAGAAGCTCAATGCCGCGGCGCTGGCCAAGCACCCCGGCAGCACGATCAATGAAACCGAACTGGAAGAGGAATACGGCCGCTACATCTACCAGGTAGAGCTGCGCGACAGCCAGGGTGTGCAGTGGGATCTGGAACTTGACGCCACCAACGGCCAGGTCCTCAAGGATCACCAGGACGACTGATGCGCCGGATTCTTCGCTACAGTGGGATCGTCGCCCTGGTCCTGGCCATCTTCACCTTCGAAGCGGTGGCCAGGGACCTGGATCAGGACGAGGCCCTGAAGCTCCGTGAAGAGGGGGTCATCATGCCCCTTGACCAACTCTTGCGCAGCGCCCTGGGGCTTTACCCCGGGGCGCGGCTGCTGGAGGCCGAGCTGGAAGAGGAAGATGACGTCTACATTTACGAGGTTGAGCTGGTCACTGCCGACGGTACGGTGAGAGAACTGGAACTGGACGCCCGCGACGGGCGCATTCTGAAGGACGAGGAAGACGACTGATGCGGTTGTTGCTGGTAGAGGACCATGTACCCCTGGCCGATGAGCTGACCAGCAGCCTCGGCCGCCAAGGCTACGCCGTGGACTGGCTGGCCGACGGCCGCGACGCGTTGCACCAGGGGGCCAGCGAACCCTATGACCTGATCATCCTGGACCTTGGCCTGCCCGGTAAGCCCGGGCTCGAAGTGTTGCGGGAATGGCGTGCGGGCGGACTGGCGACGCCGGTGCTGATCCTGACCGCGCGTGGTTCCTGGGCGGAGCGCATCGATGGTCTCAAGGCCGGCGCCGACGATTACCTGACCAAACCCTTCCATCCGGAAGAACTGGCCCTGCGCATCCAGGCACTGCTGCGCCGTGCCCACGGGCTGGCGAACCAGCCGCAACTGGAAGCGGCCGGCCTGCAACTGGATGAAGGGCGCCAGTGCGTCAGCCGCAATGGCGAAGAAGTCCAGCTGACTGCCGCCGAGTTCCGCCTGCTGCGTTACTTCATGCTGCATCCCGGCCAGATCCTGTCCAAGAGCCACCTTGCTGAACATCTCTACGACGGCGAGACCGAACGGGATTCCAACGTGATCGAGGTGCACGTCAACCATCTGCGACGCAAGCTCGGTCGCGACGTCATCGAGACGCGAAGAGGGCAGGGCTACCGATTCACCGGTGAGGGCCGATGAGGTCGATCCAGCGCCAGCTCAGCCTGGGGCTGATCGGCGTCCTGCTGCTGGTGGGGCTGGTGCTGGCGCAAACCAGCCTCTGGCTGTTCGACCTGGGTTTGCGGCGCTACCTGGCCGAAGGCCTGCGCAGTGAAGCCGAGTTGCTGCTGAGTGCACTGGTGCGAGGCCCCAATGGCATCCAGCTGGACGAGAAACGCCTCAACCCCGCTCATCAGCAGCCTTATTCGGGCCGCTATTTCCTCATCAGGCTGGACGAGGAGCCCTGGCGTTCCCGTTCCCTCTGGGATGCCGAACTGCCCATGCCCGCGCAGAAGGGGCTCGCTCCGCATCTGCTGCCGGGGCCGGACGAGCAGGAGCTGCTGGCCTGGCGCGGCGACTACAAACGCTTTGGCCGCCAGGTACGCATCGTCGTTGCGCAGGACTACACCCCGATTCTGGAAAGTTTTCGCCGTGTGCAGTGGACGGGCTTTGCCCTGGGCGCGGCGGGGCTGTTGCTGATCCTCGCCCTGCAGCGCATCACCGTGCGCCGGGCGTTGCGCCCATTGGAAGACGTTCGCCAGCAGATCGCCCAGCTGCAGCAGGGCCAGCGCAGTGAGCTGGACAACCGGGTGCCTGAGGAGCTGGACCCGCTGGTTGCGCAAATTAACCACCTGCTTAGTTACACCGAAGACACCCTCAAACGCTCCCGCAATGCCCTGGGTAACCTCGGCCATGCGCTGAAAACGCCGCTGGCGGTGCTGGTCAGCCTGGCGGACCGCGAAGAGCTGCGCGACCAGCCCGAGCTGCGCGAAACCTTGCGTGAGCAACTGGCGCAGATCCAGCAGCGCCTGGGGCGTGAGCTGGGCCGCGCGCGCCTGGCTGGCGAGGCATTGCCGGGTGCCCACTTCGACTGCGCCCAGGAGCTGCCCGGCCTGTTCAACACCCTGGCGATGATCCACGACCGTGGGCTGGACCTGGATTGGGATGCGCCCGAAGGCTTGCGCCTGCCCTGGGACCGGGAAGACCTGCTGGAACTACTCGGCAACCTGCTGGACAACGCCTGCAAGTGGGCGGAAACCCAGGTCAACCTGACCATCCGAGGCGGGGAGGGCGGCTACAGCCTGACGGTGGACGACGATGGCCCGGGCATAGCCGAAGACAAACGCGAGGAAGTCATCGGCCGTGGCGCGCGACTGGATGAACAGGTGGCGGGACATGGCCTGGGACTCGGCATCGTGCGCGACATTGTCGAATCCTGGAATGGCAGCCTGAGTCTTCAACAGAGCCCGCTGGGTGGCTTGCGGGTGCGCATCGAGCTTCCGGCAACAACGCCATCGTAGGGCGCTTTTACTGGGGCGATTTCAATCGCCAAGCGGACCGAAGGTGCGCTCTTCAGCCTCGATGAGGCAGTTGCGCTGCTCTTGGCGAATGCCTCCACATGGATTTGCAGTGCTGCGTATCAGTGCAGCCAGCGGGATATGTGCTGTAGCGCAAGCAGACGTCGGGTCTCCCAGTCACCCTCGACGACTTCATAGCGCTGGCCGTTGCTCTTCAGCCAGCTGCGGCAATCCTCGAAGAAGGTCATGCGCTCTGCCAGGTCTGGCTGGCAGCGCTGGCCATCGTCCACCCATTCCACCTGTTGCGGGCTCAGCAGCAGATGCAGGTCGTAACGGCGCGCCAGCAGTTCGCGTTCCAGCCAGTCGGGGCAGTCGTCGAACAGCTTGCGGCTCCAGAGGATGTTGCTGAGCAGATGCGTATCGAGGATCAGCAGGGGAGGCGCTTCGGAACGTGCCTTGTCTTCCCACTCGAGCTGGCCACGGGCGATTGCCGGAATGTCGGCGTAGCAGGTGTCGCGCTGCTCGCGATCGATGAAATAGCGGACGTACTCGCCTACCAGCAGACCACCGAACTCGGCCTGGATCGCCGCCGCCAGCCAGCTCTTGCCGCAGGATTCCGGCCCAGTCAGCACCAGTACCTTCATGCCGTGGCTGGCTCCAGCTCACGTCGCCAGGTGCGCCAGCCCTGCACGGCCAGCAGCGTGAAGAGCCCGTAGAGCGCGGCGGTGAGATACAGCCCCTTGCTGAAAAACAGCACCACGAACAGCACGTCCACCACTATCCAGAGCAGCCAGCATTCCACGCGCTTGTGTGCCATCCAGAACTGGGCCACCAGGCTGAAGGCGGTGAGCGCGGCGTCCCACCAGGGCGCGGCGGCATCGGTCCAGCTCGCCATGGCGTAACCCAGCCCAAGGCTGCCGAGGGCGCCTGTCAGCAGGCCAAGTCCCAGTGATTGCACGCCCAGGCGACCGACCTGGCGACCAGCGTGCCGGGCGCCGCCGCGGGTCCATTGCCACCAGCCGTACAGCTGCAGGCCGGCGTAAACCAGTTGCAGGAGCATGTCCGAGTACAGCTTCACTTCGAGGAAGATCCAGCTGTACATCAGCACCATCACCAGACCGATGGGCCAGCACCAGGGGTTCTGCCTGACGGTGAGCCAGACGGCGAGCACGCCCAGGCTGGCGGCGACGAGTTCGAGAGGGGACACCTTGTCGATTCCGTGGAGGAAAGCCGCCGATTGTAACGGCTCCCTGCGGTTTCGGCTGGGTTACGGCTAAACGCGGAACTGGCCCAGCAGGTGATTGAGCTGTTCGGCCAGCTGCCCAAGGCGCTGGCTGGCCCCGGTGGTCTGCTCAGCGGCGCTGGCGCTGTCGTGGGCCAGCCCGGCGGCCTGGGTCACGTTCTGGTTGATGTCTTCCACCACGTGGGATTGCTGCAGGGTGGCGCTGGCGATGGAGGCGTTGAGGCCTGTGAGGTTGCGCAGGGCCTGGGCGATCTGCGCCAGGCTTTCGCCGGCCTGGCTGGCCTGTTCCACCGTGGCGTGGGACGCCCGGCTGCTTTCGTCGATGACCTGGACCGCCGCTTCGGAGTTCTGCTGCAGGCGCTCGATCATGGTCTGGATCTCCGCCGTGGACTTCTGCGTGCGCTGGGCCAGCAGGCGGACCTCATCGGCTACCACGGCGAAGCCGCGTCCCTGTTCGCCGGCGCGGGCGGCTTCGATGGCGGCGTTCAGCGCCAACAGGTTGGTCTGCTCGGCGATGGAGCGGATCACTTCCAGCACGCTGCCGATCTGGGCGCTTTCCTGGGCCAGTGTCTGGATCACTTCCACCGCCTTGGTGATGGTGGCGGAGAGCTGGTCGATCTGCCGCAGGCTGCTGTCGATGTTGTCGTGACCCTGGCGCGCCTGTTCCTCCGCATGGCGCACTTCGCTGGCGGCATGCTCGGCATTCTTCGCTACATCCTGCACGCCGTAGGTGACCTCGTTGATGGCGGTGGCCACCTGTTCCATCTGCAGGGATTGCTGTTCGCTTTGGCGCAGGCCCTGGCTGGCGATGCCGTCCAGGTTGGCGGCGGCCTGGTCGAGGGCGTTGGCGGCGTCCAGGGACTGGCGGATCACGCCGCGCAGCTTGCCGGTGAAGGCGTTGAAATAACCACCAAGGGCGGTGATTTCGTCGCGGCCGTGGGTGTCCAGGCTGCTGGTGAGGTCGCCTTCACCGCTGGCGATGCTGGCCATTGCGGACACCACTTCATCCAGTGGCCGGGTGATGCTGCGGGCGATGAGGATGACCAGCAAGGCCATGATGAGGGCGATGGCCAACCCCATCGCCGAGGCGCGAATGGCCTGGGCGCGGAACTCGGCCTGCATGTCGTCGATGTAGATGCCGGAGCCGATCACCCAGCCCCAGGGGGCGAACAGCTGGACATAGGACACCTTGGGCACCGGGTCGCTGGCGCCCGGCTTGGGCCAGCGGTAGTCGACCAGACCGGCGCCGTCGGCCCTGGCCACGCGCACCATTTCGTTGAACAGTGCCTTGCCGTCCGGGTCCTTGTGGCCGGAGAGGTCCTGTCCCTCCAGCCTGGCGTTGGTCGGATGCATGATCATGCGTGGGGTCAGGTCGTTGATCCAGAAGTAGTCACCCTGGTCGTAGCGCAGCGCGCGCACCGCCTGCATGGCCTGTTTCTGCGCCTCTTCGCGGGTCAGGGTGCCCGCGGCTTCCTGCGCCTGGTAGTACTGCAGCACGCCGGCGGCGGTCTCGACGACGTGGCGCGTCTTCTGTTCCTTGCCCTGATAGAGGCCGTTGTAGATCTGCTGCAGCATCAGTACGCCGAGGGTGACCAGCATGAAAACCGCGACTATCAGGATCAGCCAGAGACGGCGGCTGATCGGCAGGTTGCGCAAGCTATGCATAGGGCAGGAACTCCTGGTTTCTTGTTTTTGACTACGTAGCGCAAGCAGAACAGGCCGGTTGGCGGTTTTCAATCAGCCTTTAGCCGCGATTTCCAGATGGCTCTCTGTTAGCATTTCGGCGCTTCGGGGCAAAGCTGAAGGCTCATTCGTCCCCGGAACCTGGTTGCCGGTGCCCGGTCTCATCGCCGAACGGCACACTCGCAGCGCCAATTACCTGCATATACGTAACGAAAAGGCCGCCAGAACAGCGCGCCTCGGGGGAGAGTTTCGATGGATTTGTGGACGGCCATGCAGGCCATCATTCTGGGGGTTGTCGAGGGCCTGACGGAGTTCCTGCCGATTTCCAGCACCGGCCACCAGATCGTGGTCGCGGACCTGCTGGGTTTCACCGGTGAACGGGCGATCGCCTTCAACATCATCATCCAGCTGGCGGCCATCCTCGCGGTGGTCTGGGAATACCGGCGGAAAATCCTCGACGTCGTCATCGGCCTGCCGACCCAGCGCAGCGCCCGGCGTTTCACCGTCAACCTGCTGGTGGCGTTCTTCCCGGCGGTGATCCTCGGTGTGGCCTTCTCCGACCTGATCCACCACTACCTGTTCAACCCCATCACCGTGGCGTCCGCCCTGGTGGTCGGCGGCGTGGCCATTCTCTGGGCGGAACAGCGCAAGCATCAGGTGCAGGCCGAAAGCGTCGACGACATGACCTGGAAGCACGCCCTCAAGGTCGGCTGCGCGCAGTGCCTGGCACTGGTACCGGGGACTTCGCGTTCCGGAGCCACCATCATCGGTGGCCTGCTGTTCGGCCTTTCGCGCAAGGCGGCCACCGAGTTTTCCTTCTTCCTCGCCATGCCCACCATGGTCGGTGCTGCGGTCTACTCGGGCTACAAGTACCGCGACCTGTTCCAGCCGAGCGACCTGCCGGTGTTCGCCCTGGGTTCCGTGGTGTCGTTCGTCTTCGCCATGATTGCCGTACGCAGCCTGCTGAAGTTCATCGGCAGCCACAGCTACGCGGCTTTCGCCTGGTATCGCATCGGCTTTGGCCTGCTGATCCTGGCGACCTGGCAGTTCGGCGTGATCGACTGGTCCACCGCACAGGGTTGATCGCAGCGGTTGCCAGAAAGGCGCGCCACAGGGCGCGCCTTTTGCGCTTCAGGGGGCGGGGAATTCGAGGATGAAGCGCGTCCAGCCGTTGGCGGATTCGCAGCGGATTTCGCCGCCATGGGCGCGCACGATGGAGTGGGTGATGGCCAGGCCCAGTCCGGCGTGCTCGCGGCCCTCGCGGCGCGCGGGGTCAGCGCGAAAGAAGCGATCGAACAGTCGCGGCAGCCATTGCGCGGGGATTTCCGGTCCGCTGTTGGCCACCGTCAGGCTCAGGCCCCGGGCATCGCTGGTCAGGCTCAGTTCGATGCGTCCGCCTTCCGGGGTGAAGCGCAGGGCGTTGTCCAGCAGATTGGAAAGGGCGCGGCGCAACATGCCCCGGTCGGCACTGAGGTGGGCTTCGCCACAGCGGGTGATGGTCACCTGGCGGTCCTCGGCCAGGGGGCTGAAGTAGTCCAGCAAGGTGTCCAGCTCGGCGGCCAGCGCCAGGGGCTCGCGACGGGTCGCCAGCAGGCCGTGCTCGGCCTTGGCCAGGAACAGCATGTCGCCGACCATCTGAGCCAGGCGCTGGAGTTCTTCCAGGTTGGAGTGCAGGGCTTCGCGGTATTCGTCCAGGTCGCGATCCTGGCTGAGGATCACCTGGGTCTGGGTCAGCAGGTTAGACAGCGGCGTGCGCAATTCATGGGCGATGTCGGCGGAGAAGGCGGAAAGCCGCTGGAAGGCGTCGTCCAGCCGGCCCAGCATTGCATTGAAGGCGCGTACCAGTTCCACCAGCTCCTGGGGGACCTGATCGTCGGCCAGGCGGGTGGTCAGGGAGCTGGCGGAAACCCCGGCGGCCACTTCGGCCATACGGTGCAAGGGGCGCAGGCCGCTGCGTGCGGCCCAGGCGCCGAGCAGGGCGGTGGCCAGGGCGGAGAGCCCGACGGTGAGCCAGATCAGCCGCTGCATGCGTTCGAGAAAGTGCTGGTGGTGGGTGATGTCCAGCGCGAGGGCCAGCCGTGGCGAAGCCGGGTCCTGCGGGCGCAGCGGCGCGCTCAGCACCCGGTAGTCGGTGCCATCCTGCTGCCAGTCATGGAGCCCATCGTGAGCCGGCGCGCGAAGGCCGTCGGCACTGTTGAACCAGCCGCGGCCATCGCGGCCTTCCAGGCGCAGGGTGAGGTCCGGATGCAGTCGTAGTTCGGCCTGCAGGGCATCCAGCCGGGGCGCCAGGGTGGCGGGGCTGTCGACGCTGCCGAGCAGGGCGCGGAAGGCATCCAGGCGGATTTCCAGCAGTTGCCGGTCGAGTTCGATGAAGTGCGCTTCGCTGGCACGGCTGAACAGCACCCCGGCGATCAGCGAGACGGCAGCGGTGCAGGCGGCGAACAGCAGGCCCAGGCGGGCGGTGAGGGAGAGTCCGCGCATCAGCCTTCGCGCGCCTCCAGCACGTAGCCCATGCCGCGCACGGTATGGATCAGCTTGGTCGGGAAGTCGTCGTCCAGCTTTGCCCGCAGCCGGCGGATGGCCACTTCGATGACGTTGGTGTCGCTGTCGAAGTGCATGTCCCAGACCTCGGCGGCGATCAGCGTCTTGGGCAACACTTCGCCCTGGCGCCGCAGGAGGAATTCCAGCAGGGCGAACTCCTTGGTGGTGAGGTCGATGCGCCGGCTGCCGCGCTCGACCCGCCGGCTCAGCAGGTCCAGATGCAGGTCGCCCAGGTCCAGGCTGGTTTCCTGTGAGGCGCTGGCGCCACGGCGGAGCAGGGTGCGGACGCGGGCGAGGAGTTCGGCGAAGGCGAAGGGCTTGATCAGGTAGTCGTCGGCCCCCAGCTCCAGGCCATGAACGCGTTCTTCCACGGCGTCCCGGGCGGTCAGGAACAGCACCGGAACCTGCAGGCCGGCCTGGCGTAGGCTGTGCACCACCTGCCAGCCGTCGAGGCCGGGGAGCATCACGTCGAGGATGATCAGGTCGTAGCCGCCCGTGAGGGCCAGGTCCCGGCCTTCCAGGCCGTTGGTGGCGAGATCCGCGTCAAGGCCGGCTTCGGTCATGCCCTGGCGCAGGAACTGGCCGGTCTTGGGTTCGTCTTCGACTATCAGTAGTTTCATGGGGCAGTAGCTTCATGGGGAGCTCATCGCTCGAATCGCTGCTTTATACCGCGCCGACAGGATGCGCAGGGCGAGCTGACAAAGTTGTAATGCAGCGGCACCGTTGGTGCCGTGGATTTTTCAGCAGCCGCCCGGCTGTATACAATTGCCTGATTTCCGCATTTTCAGGTCCACCCGCCCATGCATCATCCCGCCGAACATTCGCCGCTGGGCAAGTCCAGCGAGTACGTCAGCACTTACAGCCCGGAGCTGCTGTTCCCCATTTCCCGTGTGACCAAGTGGAACGAGCTGGGGCTGACCGCTGCGACCTTACCGTACCAGGGCGTGGATTTCTGGAACTGCTATGAGCTGTCCTGGCTGATGCCCTCCGGCAAGCCAGTGGTGGCGATAGGCGAGTTCGCCATTCCGGCCGATTCGCCGAACATCATCGAGTCCAAGTCGTTCAAGCTCTACCTCAACTCGCTCAACCAGTCCGTGTACACCAGTGCCGCCGAACTGGAGCAGGTGCTGGCGCGGGACCTGAGCGGGGCGGCTGGCGCTCCGGTCGCGGTGCGGGTGCGCAGCCTGGCGGAGGTGGAAGCCGAAGGCGTCGCCGCCTCCCCGGGCATCTGCATCGACGAGCTTGATGTGGCTATCGACCGCTACGAGCACCCGCAGCCCGAGTTGCTGCGCGCCGAGAACGGTCAGGTGGAAGAGGTGCTGCACAGCCATCTGCTGAAGTCCAACTGCCCGGTTACCGGTCAGCCGGACTGGGGCACGGTGGTGGTGGAGTACCGCGGGGCGAAGCGTCTGGATCACGCCGGCTTCCTGGCCTACCTGATCAGCTTCCGCCAGCATGCCGACTTCCATGAACAGTGCGTGGAGCGCATTTTCCTCGACCTCAAGCGTCTGCTGGAGCCGGAGCGGCTCACCGTTCACGCCCGCTATGTACGTCGCGGCGGCCTGGATATCAATCCCTACCGCAGCACTCACCCCGTCCAGCCGGACAATCGCCGTCTGGTTCGGCAGTAATGAAAACCCCGACCTGAAGTCGGGGTTTTTTCTTGTGCTCGGCCTCAGATGCCCATGTTGGCCAGGCTCTGCATGATGTTTCGCAAGGTCCCGGCCAGGGTGGGGTGACGGGTTTCGAAGCGCTCGACGGCCAGGTTGACCCCATCCACGAGAGTGGCGTCCGGCGCCATGGCGGCATCCTGGGCCAGGCGCAGTTCGATTTCCTGCATCAACTCGATCAGCGATGCGCGTTCCTCCGCATCCAGCGGCGGTTCCTGGGCCAGCTGGTCGCGCAGTTGTTGCAGTTGCTGCTGCAGGCGTTCAGGCATGTCTTTCTCCCTTTGCGAATGTCTCAGGAGTGGACCGGTTGGAGTATTCAAAGGTCCCTCATGCCATAGAGATTAATCCAGCCTTGTCGGGCCTGCCTGATTCGGATCAAGTCTGAAACGAATGTACCGGGTCGGGGTCGGCGGCAACCGGAAAGGCCGAAGAGGAGGGGAGGGCATCTACGTCCTTCTGACGGGGCCTGGCGCAGGCTGCCCGCCCTGGATGGCCGCGAGGTTACTGCCGCTTGCCTGCGCCCATGACCAGGCGCAGTTCGTCCGGCACCGGTACGGATCTGTCGGTAGCGTGGTCGATCCACACCAGCTTGCAGTGGCCTTCGCCATAGAGCGTCGAGGGGTCTTCCAGGGTGCTCAGACGGTGCTCCACCACCAGGCTGCTATTGCCTACCGGGCCTGCGCGAAGCTCGATGACCACGGTGGCCGGGTGAACCACGGGCTTGAGGTAGGTGTGCAGGGTCTGCAGTACCACCGGGCCCTGGGGTACGTTGTTCAAGTCGATGCCGAGGCTCTCGAACCAGGCGACCCGGGCTTCTTCCAGATACTGGATATAGAGGGTGTTGTTGACGTGACCGTAGCTGTCCATATCGCCCCAGCGAACCGGGATGTGGGCAACATGGAGTAAGGTTTTTTCCGGCATGCTGGCAATCCACTATGCTGCCCAAAAAGGGCGATGGCCTTATACTGCGCGCCTTTGATAGGGCGGCGGGCCGCCACACTACTTTTCTCAAGGAGAGTCTGCAATGCGATTGATCGGTGCTCGGTGGCTCGATCGACTGGGCCGGGTCCTGGCCTGTGTCACCCTGGCGGTTCTGCCCGTCACAGCGAACGCCGCGGAGGAGGATCCCTGGGAGGGCTTCAACCGTGCAATGTTCCGCTTCAACGACACCCTCGACACCTATGCGCTGAAACCCGTCGCCCAGGGCTACCAGGCGGTAACCCCGCAGTTCCTCGAAGACGGCATCCACAATGTCTTCAGCAACATCGGCGACGTGGGCAACCTGGTCAACGACCTGTTCCAGGCCAAGTTCCACAATGCCGGCGTGGACACCAGCCGCCTGGTGTTCAACACCACCTTCGGCCTGCTGGGCTTCTTCGACGTGGCCACCCACATGGGCCTGCAGCGCAATGATGAAGATTTCGGCCAGACACTGGGTTACTGGGGTGTGGACAGCGGTCCCTACCTGGTGATTCCGTTCCTTGGCCCGAGCACTGTGCGCGACGCCGGCGGCAAGATCCCGGACGCTTTTCTTGAGCCTTACCCCTACATCGACCACGTGCCGACCCGCAACGTGACCCGTGCCGTCGATGTGGTCGATACCCGCGCCAGCCTGCTGTCGGCGGAGAAGCTGATCACCGGCGACAAGTACATCTTCATTCGCAACGCCTACCTGCAGAACCGTGAGTTCAAGGTGAAGGACGGCGAAGTGGAAGACGACTTCTAAGTCTGGCCACGCATTGCTACGACATGAAAAAGGCGACCCCAGGGTCGCCTTTTTCGTTTCTGGTTTCCTGTGTGAGCGAATTCATGCGCGATTGAAATCTCCCACAGGCAAATCGTCGTCCTGAAAGGTGTCAACCAATTTCAGGGCCAGATGCGGCCAGTGCCGCTAGCGCATGTCAAGGTTAGCCAGCCCGAGGGTTTTGCGGCCGTTGCCGCTTTCACTGATCCGCACCACTTCGGCATCGGCTTCAAGTCCCTTGGGGACACAGTGTCCGGAAGGAATGAGCACGCGGCCCCGCTCACCCAGCGCCAGGGCGATTTCTGCCTCGAGCTGCATACCGCTGCTGGAGAGGTCCAGGCAAAGGACAGGGAACTGCTGGCCAGCCTGTTCCAGGATGGCCTTGGTCTGCACCCGCATCCTGATGAAATCGCGCTTCTCGCTGTAGTTGCGGTCGTCCAGGCTCACGCGCTGATCCTCTTGTATTCGTGGGGTGTGAGCGAGCCTCTTATAACTTCCGGCGATTTAGGGTGTAAAGGCAGAGTCTGGCGCGCGGTGCAAGCTTGAATCGCCCTGCGGATGGGAGTACCGTCTGCGCCGTAAAGCGAACCCCCGTACTCGTGCTCGGGCCTTAGGTCGGGTGCTACAACAACCCATCCCTGGCGCCGTTTGCCTGGATAATCCATGCACAATCCCAGTGCCAAGCTGCTGATTATTGATGACGACGAGGTAGTGCGCGCAAGCCTTGCGGCCTATCTGGAAGACAGTGGATTCAGCGTTCGGCAGGCCAGCAACGGCCTGCAAGGGCTGCAGGTTTTCGAGCAGGAGCGCCCGGATCTGGTGATCTGCGACCTGCGCATGCCTCAGGTCGATGGCCTGGAACTGATCCGTCGCATTTCCGAACTGGAAGCAGAAACCCCGGTGATCGTGGTCTCCGGCGCCGGCGTCATGAGCGACGCGGTCGAAGCCCTGCGCCTGGGTGCAGCCGATTACCTGATCAAACCCCTGGAAGACCTGGCTGTTCTCGAGCACTCGGTGCGCCGTGCGCTCGACCGCGCGGCCCTGCGCCTTGAGAACCGCCGCTACCGGGAAAAGCTCGAAGCCGCCAACCGCGAACTGCAAGCCAGCCTGCACCTGCTGCAGGAGGACCAGAACGCTGGGCGCCAGGTGCAAATGAACATGCTGCCGGTGACGCCCTGGGAAGTGGACAGCCTGCGCTTCGCCCACCAGATCATCCCTTCCCTGTACCTGTCTGGCGACTTCGTTGACTACTTCCGCGTGGATGAGCGCCGGGTTGCGTTCTATCTGGCGGACGTTTCCGGCCATGGCGCGTCATCGGCCTTCGTGACAGTGCTGCTCAAGTTCATGACCACACGCCTGCTCTACGAGTCCCGGCGCAACGGCATGCTGCCCGAATTCAAGCCTTCCGAGGTGCTGGGGCATATCAACCGCGGCCTGATCAACACCAGGCTGGGCAAGCACGTGACCATGCTCGGTGGCGTGATCGACGAGGAAAGCGGCAAACTGACCTACAGCATCGGCGGGCATTTGCCCCTGCCGGTGCTCTATAGCGAGGGCAAGGCCTCCTACCTGAGCGGCAAGGGGCTGCCGGTGGGGCTATTCGAGGAGGCGAGCTATGATGACCAGATCATCGATCTGCCGTCGTCCTTCAGCCTTACCTTGCTCTCTGACGGAATCCTGGACCTTTTGCCCGGCGAGACCCTCAAAGATAAGGAGGCCGCACTGCCAGAGATGGTTTGTGAGGCAGGTGGCAGTCTGGATGGCTTGCGACAAGTATTTGGACTGGCCAGCCTGGGCGAGATGCCGGATGATATCGCCTTGCTGGTGTTGAGCAGGAACCTTGCATGAGTACCGGTAAAATCCAGTTTGCCGAGCAGGATGGGACCTTTGTCCTGAAGTTCGTCGGAGAAATCCGTCTGACCCTGTGTTCGGCCCTGGATGCGACCATTGAAAAGATCTTCTCGGCGCTGAACTTCTCGGCGATCGTGATCGATCTGACCGAAACCCAGAGTATCGACAGCACTACCCTCGGCCTGCTGGCCAAGCTGTCGATCCTTTCGCGGCAGAAGGTGGGCTTGTTGCCCACAGTAGTGACCACGCACCCCGATATCACCCGGTTGCTGCAGTCGATGGGGTTCGATCAGGTATTCAATATCGTCGGTAGGCCGGTTCCCTGCCCGGAAAGCCTCGAGGACCTGCCGCCGCAGGATCAGACAGAGGACGTCGTCCGCACCAAGGTGCTGGAGGCCCACCGCATCCTCATGGGACTCAACGAGTCCAACCGCGAAGCCTTCCACGACCTGGTCAGCGCCCTCGAGCGCAGCTGATTCGTCGATCTTCCCAACGCATGAAATCGCGCGCAGCCCGCAAAGGTTGCGCGCGTTTGCGTTTCAACGGCGCGAGGCGAGCAGAGCTTCCAGCTTTTCCTGGTCGCGCGCGAACAGACGGATACCTTCGGCCAGCTTCTCGGTAGCCATGGCGTCTTCGTTGAGCTGCCAGCGGAACGCGGCTTCGTCCAGCACGACGCGGGCTTCGGCATCGGTGCCAGGGGCCAGGTTACGCTCCAGCGTGCCCTGATCGTCCGCCAGCTTCTGCAGCAGCTCGGGACTGATGGTCAGCCGGTCGCAGCCGGCCAGCGCTTCGATCTGTCCCAGGTTGCGGAAGCTCGCACCCATCACCACTGTTTGGTAGCCGTTGGCCTTGTAGTAACGGTAGATGCGCGAGACGGACTGCACGCCCGGGTCCTCGGCGCCGACGTAATCGCGGCCTTCGGCTTTCTTGTACCAGTCGTAGATGCGGCCGACGAAGGGGGAAATCAGGAACACCCCGGCATCGGCGCAGGCGGCCGCCTGGGCGAAGTTGAACAGCAGGGTGAGGTTGGTCTGGATGCCCATGCGCTCCAGCTGTTCGGCGGCGCGGATGCCTTCCCAGGTGGAGGCGATCTTGATCAGCACTCGCTCGCGGCCAATGCCCGTTTCCTCGTAGAGACCGATCAGGCGTTCGGCGCGGCGCAGGGTGGCGTCGGTATCGAAGGACAGGCGGGCATCCACTTCGGTGGAGATACGCCCCGGAATCACCTTGAGGATCTCCTGGCCTACGGCCACGCCGAAACGGTCGCAAGCCAGGCCAAGGTCACTGCCGGCGCCTGCCACCGCGCTGTCGAGCAACTCGGAATAGCGTGGCATGGCGGCGGCTTTCAGCAGCAGGGAAGGGTTGGTGGTAGCGTCGACCGGCTTCAGGCGGGCGATTGCGTCCAAGTCGCCGGTGTCGGCAACGACGGTGGTGTATTGCTTGAGTTGGTCCAGCTTGGAGGTCATGGCAAAACCTTGTCGTGGCGGATGATCTGACCTTACCCGAGCCGCGGGGGCTGCTCAACGGGGGCGTAAGGGCTTTTTTACAGGCCATCGGCCTGCCCATCTCAACAGACCCGGAAAAGGGGCCTGAGGGTTCCGCACGGGAAAAGATTTCGCATTTTTATTGCGGTTTTTTCGCGCTCATCCGTTTACTTCCATGAGGGCCCGAGTTTTTGGGAGGCAGGCTGGCAGGAGACCCGGTGAAGGCTTTGCGTCGCCGAGTCTTTGCCTGGAAGTAATGGAAATCCTCTGCCTGGTGCCCTCCTGGGACGCGAGGTTTTTCCGTTCAGCGGCCGCGCAGCAGCTCGGCAGCCTGATCCAGCAGCGCCAGCGGGTCGTCAGTCTTGTGCACTTCGACCGAAAGCAACTGGCGGAAGCGCCGCGCGCCAGGAAAGCCTTGCGCCAGGCCGAGGACGTGGCGGGTGATGTGATGCATTACCCCGCCTTCCTGGATATGGCGCTCGATATAGGGGCGCATGGCCTCCAGGGCCTCGGCGCGGCTGATCTGCGGACCATTGCCGCCAAACAGCCCGGCATCCACTTCAGCCAGCAGGTAGGGGTTGTGGTAGGCCTCACGGCCCAGCATCACGCCGTCGAAGGTATCGAGGTGCTCGCGGCACTCGTCGAGGGTCTTGATACCGCCGTTGAGGATGATTTCCAGATCCGGGAAATCCCGCTTCAGCTGCGCCGCCACCTCATAGCGCAGCGGCGGGACCTCGCGGTTTTCCTTGGGTGAAAGGCCTTCGAGGATGGCGATGCGTGCATGGACGGTGAAGCTGCGGCAGCCAGTCTCGCGCACCTGGCCGACGAAATCGCAGAGTTCCTCGTAGCTGTCGCGTCCATTGATGCCTATCCGGTGCTTCACCGTGACCGGAATCTCTACCGCATCCAGCATCGCTTTGATGCAATCGGCCACCAGCGCGGGATGACCCATCAGACAGGCGCCGATCATGTTGTTCTGCACGCGGTCGCTGGGGCAGCCGACGTTCAGGTTCACTTCGTCATAACCCGCCTCCTGCGCCATCTTCGCGCAGGCCGCCAGGTCCGCCGGCACGCTGCCGCCCAGTTGCAATGCCAGCGGATGCTCCGCCTCGTCATGACGCAGGAAGCGCTCACGGTCGCCATGCAGCAATGCGCCGGTGGTCACCATCTCGGTGTAGAGCAGGGCGTGCTTCGACAGCTGACGCAGGAAGAAGCGACAGTGTCTGTCTGTCCAGTCCATCATCGGCGCCACGGAAAAGCGGCGGGACAGGGCAGGGCGCGTGGTTACTGGATTTGAGCCTGATTCTAGGGGCATTTCGCGTGTCGCGTTCTCAACGTGTTTTCGAGGGTTTCCGAACGTTCTTTTCAAGCGGATGGTAAAGCGTACCGCCTGGATATCTTCTTGTACCACCAGCCAAGGGCAGACTGCCGTGGCGACCATTCGGGCCCGGAAGGGCGCGGACGGCTCGCTCCGCTACACGGTACGAATCCGGTTCAAGAAGAACGGCGCGCAAGTCTACCAAGAGAGCCAGACATTCTCCCGCAAACAGTCTGCAGAGACTTGGGCCAAGCGACGAGAGACGAGCCTGGTGTAGTGCTTGTGGTCGTTCGTCCTGCTATCCCCGCACCCTCGTGGGAGCGGCCAATGGCCGCGAGACAACGCTGTTGCCCCTATCGCGGACAAGTCCGCTCCCACAAGAGCGAAGGCTGGCGCTACAACGAGCCGAAGCGCACCTCCACCTCCAAGCTGCCCCGGTTGTCGCTCAGGCCGGCGCCGTAGCGGCCGTCCAGATCATCGTTGATGCACAGTTGCAACTCGCCTTTCTGGCCACGCGGTAACTGGCCTTGGGCACCAACCAGGAAAGGCGCGCCGTTGCTGCCGATACGGCCGATCAGCGCGCCTTCGTTGGCCCCGGGCAGGGTGTAGCCGGGCTTGGCGATCAGCCCTGCGTGGCCGTCGCCGCCGACCATGCCGGTGGCCGGGTTAGCGGTCCACTGCCCGCTGCGGCACACCGCCAGTTGCCAGCTCTGCCCGTTGACCTGCACCCCGGTGCCTTGCCAGGCCTGATTGGCCTGCACCTGCACGGTAAGCGCCAGCAAATCGCTGGCCACCGTGTCCGCGGCCTGGAAGGCCAGGGCGGTGATGGTCAGGGTCGGGTTGGCTGTGCCGGTGCTGGGGAAGACGCCGTCACCGATCAGGAACAGGTTGCGGTGATCCCAACTGCGCTGGTCCTTGTCGACCACCGAGGTCCTTGGGTCGTCACCCATTCGGTAGGTGCCCATCAGGTGGCCGGCGCCTTCATAGGCATAGGTCGCACCCTGGTAGCTGAAGACACCGGGCGGCGAGTTCTCCATGGATGGGTTGAGGTTGGTCAGTTCCTCGGCGCCGAGCAGCTCGGTGATGATCTGCGTCGCCGCGTTGCGCGCCTGCTTGAAGCCCTCCTTGGTGTATTTGGAAAAGTCGTAATGGATTTCCGGCCGCGGGATGCCGAGATGGTCCTTGTACTGCTGCGACGGCACCACCCGGCACAACGGCTGCTCAGGGTTCTCCTCCACCTGTTCCACCAGGAAGCCGAGGCGGAACTGGCGGGTGAGGATGCTATTGAGCTTCTGCACCAGCGCCGTGCCGAACAATGCCTGGGATGGCTGACCCTGTTGCGACGGCAGCGGGTTGGTACCGCCGTTATTGGTACCGTCGATGTAGTCGCAGACGGTGGTGTAGGGATCGTTCTCCGACCAGTTCCAGCCTTCGTTGCCGATCTCGATGCGCCAGGCCGCGCGTTGCCGGCGAAATTCGCCGTCGCGCAGGCTCTCGATTCCCGACGTGGACAGCGGCCCGCGATAGGGAAACAGCGCCTTGCCCTCCGGCATCAGCCCCCAGGCCAGGTACACGGGGTGGTCGGCCAGGCTGCAGCCGACCTGGCCGCTGCTGTTGGCAACCCCCTTCGGGCACTGCGGAGAAGCTGAGTTGAGCAGCAACTTAGGCGTTTCAATGGCATGGGCGGCGATCACATAGCGTTTGCCCCGGGCCAGGCCGGTGCCGGTGGCCGGCCCATCGCCGGTGGCGTACTGGATGAACTCGATGCCGCTGACCTGTCCATTACCGTCCACCTGCACGCGGCTGGCCACGCTCTGGTAGAGGATGCGCACGTTGCCGGTGTCCAGCGCCTTGTTCATGGTCACCGTGGCATCGTACTTGGCCTGGATCGGACAGATCGGCGTGCAGCTGGTGTTGCCGGCGCAGACCCGCCGGCCGTTGTCGTTCTGCGAGTTGCGCCCGGCCGGCGTCGGGCTGACCAGCAGCGGCAGGCCCTGGAACGACTGGCCATCCACCGCGGCAGCCAGCCCCTGATCCACCAGTGATGGCGGAATACCATGCATCGGGTACTGGTAGCCGGGCGGGAAAGTCACCCCCAGGTAGCTCTGCGCGGCGACGTCGGCGGACACGCCGATTTCCGCCTCGGCTCGGCAATAGGCGCTTTGCAGATCGTCATAACTGAGCGGCCAGTCGACGCCCACACCGTAAACCGTCTTCATGCGGAAGTCGTTCGGCAACAGGCGCAAGGAAGTACCCATCCAGTGCCACATGGTGCCGCCGCCGAGACGCTCGTAGGTGCTGCTGAAGGACAGCGGCCCTTTCTGCACCAGGTAGCTCTTCTGCGGGTCCTGCCAGCCGTTGATCAGGTCCGCGATGGTGGCGCGCGGGGCGTTCTGCTGCGCCGGGTCCTGCACCATCTCGTTCGGTGGGTAGGGCGCTTCCGGGGCCTTGAGGATAGCGGTATAGAAACGCTCGAGGTATTCGCTGCGATTCGGTGGAATCGCCGGGCCTGACTCCAGCACCAGCACCTTCAGTCCGGCCAGACCCAACTGGTAGGCCATCACGCTGCCGGCCATGCCACCGCCCACCACTATTACATCCGCTTGTTCAGTGTTCATACGCTGGGACCTCCATTGGCGGGCACGCCGGTAAAGTCTTCCAGGCTCGGTGGTTGCTCGGCCCAGTAACCGAAATGGAATTCGCTGTAGCCCATGGGATGCGCCTGGGCGATGCGCCATGCCCAGCTTTCCTTGTAGGCCTGGTCGGAGACCACATGCTGGTCGCCCTGGTGCTGGTCACCCTGGTCGTACGGCTGGTACCAGACACCCAGCAACCAGAGTTTCATGATCGAACGGGCGCCCTGGGCGGTCTGGCTGTTCGGATCGGCCAGCACGGCGGCGGCGATCTGGTCCGCCGTCTTGCCTTCGCCCTTGAGGGTGGCGTACTGCTCCAGCAGGCTGCTCAGTACCGCGGCGCCCAGGCCTTGCTGGGCGGTATCGAAGAACACCGGCGGCAGGTTGATCGGGTCGATGGACGGGGCGAGCTTGCTCGACGCCAGGCCGGTGAGGGCCGATGACAGGTCGACGAAGTTCTGCAGGTTCTGGTCGCTCATGGCATCACTCCTTGTCGCCGCTGGACTGGGCGCGTTCGAGCAGGTAGGTGAAGTCCGCGAAACTGGTGCGGGGTGACTGCGTCACCTTGGTGGTGGCGTTGTTATGGCATTCCATGCAGCTCGACGAGGCTTGCGGGGTGGTGCCCTGGATGTAGGTTTCCAGGGTGGTGTTGGCAAGGAAGGTGGGTGCCGGCGTGCCTAGCGGATTGGTCGGCGACGGCACCTGGCAGTCGTTCGCCGGGTTGGTCGGCCACTGGGTGCTGACCAGTTGGTAGTTGGCCCATACCGTGCCTTGCAGCGCCGCCTGGAACTGCGCGTTGAGCTGCTGGGTCGCGGCGTCGATGGGAATCTCCCGCACGATCTGCGACGGCGTGGTCGCGACCGACGGATTCCACGGCCGCGGCGGCGGCTCGTTCACCGGACGGTCGCTGGCATGGGGGTCGTAGAACAGGTACGGCCCCTTGCGCTCATTTACTGGTGTGGTCTTCTCCGGCACGTTGCGCACGTGCTCGAAGGTCGACCAGACCCACTGTGGCGCATCGGCGGTCTTGTGCACGATGTGCAGGCCGACCAGCCCGACCTTGGCTGAGGTGCAGGACTCGGGAATGATCGGCCCCTTCTCCGGATCATCGTTGCCCGGCGTATAGATCAGCGCATTGACGGTATGGAACTGGTCCGGCTGGTCGTTGCCGTCCAGCAGCTTCCAGGATGCCTTGACCATGATCGAACCGACCTCCTGGGTCTCGTTCGAACCACAGCTGAAGGCCACCCGGTTCTGGGCGTTGGCGAAGAACTTCTCTTGGCCCTCGACGCTGTACAGGCCGTTGTCGACGATTCCGTCGAACATCGCTTGGTTCACCACGATTTCATTGCGCGCGTACTGGCCGCTCTGGTCGATCAGCGGTCCAGTCTTGAAGGGCTGGATGAACTCGTCCAGCACATCCGGCACCTTGCCGACCTGTTGCAGCACGCGCCCGCTCTCCAGTCCCTGGCAGGCAGCCGGTGGCGGCGAAGGCTGGTTCCAGCCGGTCGGTGTCTGGCCGTTGGGCAGGAAGATCTGGTAGCTCTCTTTCCAGGACTCCCACACTGTCGGCGCGTCCGGCTTGCCGATCTGCGCATCGGTGTCGGGCAGGCCGTTAGCCAGGGCTGGCCAGTTGATCGCGACGAAGGTCTGCCAGGACAGCACATCGAAATCGTGCTGCAAACTTTGCAGGCTGACCGGTGGGACCACGGTGACATCGAAAGGGATCTGCGGGGACAGCGGGGGAGTAGCGGCTAAGGCAGGTAACGTGAGAACGCTGGCGACGGTACAGCTCCAGTACGCCGAGCGTTGGGTACTCTTTTTCATTGTCGTCTCCTCGGCAAATAAAGCGCCAGGAAACGAAACAACCCTTCATGGGCTTGAAGCTTCAGCGCAATCCCTGGCGCCAAAATCCAGACTAGTTCGCCCCCGACACCAGCCCCGGGCATTCCGACTAGCGGTCGGCCATTTCTGCCGGTTGAGAGCGCCTGGTGTCCATCGCCAGCAAACATGACCTGATGATCATCGAGGACGCGGCCTATGCCTATCTGGTCGAGGCCGCCCCGCCGCCTGTCACACAGCTCGCCCCGGAGCGCACGGTGTATGTCTCCGGGTTCTCGAAGAACGTCGCGGCAGGGCTACGGGTTGGTTTCGTCGTGGCTCCAGAGCATCTGACTGCAAGACTGGGGCGGGTGATTCGCACCACCACCTGGAATACCCCTGGCATCCTCACCGCTATCACTACGGCGTGGCTGGAGGACGGTACGGTAGCCAGGCTGGAAACGGAAAAGCGCCGGGATGCGCAGGCACGGCAAGCACTGGTGGCTCTCGATGGTGAGCTGCGAGGTGGACGACCAGCACTGGCCGGTTGCGCTGGAGAACCCTCAGATCCCGAGTAATCCGGTTGGGAGTTCTGGTGGAGCGGGTAGCCCCACCAGGGCGCCGAAAAGTGAGGTCGGCGCGAGATTGCGCCAATGCGCGAAAGAAGGACTCACCAGGAACGGATAGCTCCACCCCAGGGGGCTGGCGAATCGACGGCCGCTTGTCGGCGGTCGTTGGTCTGGAGCGTTCTGGTACTCGCTCCAGTGGTTGTGTCAGCCGGTGGTGATCCGGCTGGCATCGCAGCCGGCCGCAGCGGTGTGTTCCAGGCTGGAGGCGGCGCCGAGAATCATCTCGGTAAGTTGTTCGGCGATCTGCAGGGATGGCAGGGGGGATTCGACATCCTCGGCGTCCGGAAGGCTTTCCAGCATGCCGATGACCCTGCTGGTGAAGAACTTCATCTGTGAGCCTTCAAGGCCTCGATGGGCTGGGAGGCAACCGATGATGCCGGTCAGGTACTGCGCATAGTCATTGCGTAGATCGGCCAGTACGCGATTCTGTTCTGTCGTCAGATTGCGCCGTTCCCGCAGCATGAGCTGCAGCCTTTTCCGCTCGCCCTGCTGAAACTCGATGAAGGCGCCAACGAAGGCGCGCAGGCGGGGGCGCGTACCCTTGGTTGCCTTCAGTCTTGCCCGGGTGAGGCTGAGCAGGTCGCTCATGCACTCTTCGACAAGGTCGAAGAGTAATGCCTGCTTGCTTTCGATGTGGTTGTACAGCGATCCCGCAGCTATCCCCAGGTGGGCGGCCAGGTCACGCAGGCTGGTGTTCTGGTAGCCCTGTTCGCTGAACAGGTCCACGGCCGCCTGGCGCAGGCGTTCTTGTGTTCCGGTCGGCTGGGCGAATTTCGAGCTGCAGTTCATGAGGACTCTGAGTGTGTTGGCGGAGTGGGGCGGGAAACCGGCTTGCCGCCCTGGAGGGGCGACAAGCCGGGCTCAGGGGTTAGCGTTGTCCCTGGATAATGCATTGAGCCTGTGCTTCCGGCGTGCGCCGAGCCCACTGCCGGGCGAGCGGGTGATAGACCATCGCCGGTAGCACCAGGCCGATCAGCCAGGAGATGTCCACTCCGCCGAGCGTTTCTACCAGCGGGCCCGTGTAGAAACCACTATCGATGAAGGGCATCTGCACTACCACGCCGAACACATAGGTGCCGATGCCGACCCAGTTCCAGCGGCCGTAGCGTCCATTCGGATCGTCCAGGGCGGCAACGTCGTAACGCTCCTTGGTGATGAAGTAGTAGTCCACCAGGTTGATGGCGCTCCAGGGCGTGAAGAACGCCAGCAGGAACAGCAGGAACGACTTGAATGCAGCCAGGAAGGAATGCTGCCCAGCCAGCGCCAGGCCAGTGGACAGACCAACGATCAACAGCACGAACACCAGGCGCTGCAGCCGCGTCACCTGCAGCTGGCCACGGAAGCCGCTGATGATGGTAGCGATGCACATGAAGCTGCCGTAGGCGTTGAGCGTGGCGATGGTGACCTTGCCGAAGGCGACGCTGAAGAACAGCGCGGCAGCCATCAGACCACTGGCGCCTAGCCCTACCACATAGGCCACCGGCTGGCCGGAGAAAGCCTTGCCGGCCAGTGCGGCGGCGAACACCCCCAATACCATGGAGGTCTGCGAGCCGATCACCGAACCCAGGCCCACGGCGAGGAAGGTTTTCGGTGAGGAGGTGTGGCTGGGCAGGTAGCGCGAGTAGTCGGCGACATAGGGGCCGAAGGCAATCTGCCAGGAGGCTGCCAGGGATACCGCCAGCAGGAAGGTGTTCCAGGCGAAGTGGCGATTGTCCAGTAGCACGCCGATGTCGTTGGCCGACAGCAGGCGCACGAACAGGTAGGCGAAGGCGACTATTCCCAGCACGCTGGCGGCTTTGCCCAGCAGATGGATCGCCCGGTAGCCGCAGACCGTGACCACGACGATGACTGCCGCGAATACCAGGATGCCCACTGTGTCGCTGACGTGCAGTAGTTGGCCAATGGCCTGGCCGGCCAGCACCGTGCCGGTGGCGTTGAAACCGACGTACATCACGCACACTAGAACCAGCGGAATCACCGCTCCGAACACGCCGAATTGCACCCGGCTGGAGATCATCTGCGGCAGGCCCAGCTTGGGCCCCTGGGCACCGTGCAGGGCCATGACCACGCCGCCGAATATCTGGCCGATGAGCAGGCCGATCAGCGACCAGAACACGTCGCCGCCCAGTACCACAGCCAGGGCGCCGGTGACGATCGCGGTGATCTGCAGGTTGCAGCCGAACCACAGGGTGAACTGGCTGAACAGCCGGCCATGCCGCTCAGACTCGGGTATGTAATCAATGGAACGGGTTTCGATCAGGGACTTACCAGCCATTAGGCTTTCTCCTCGCGTAGGACCACTCGTCCGACCGCGTTATTGTTGTTATTCACAGTGTTTCCTGACTCGTCGGGGCGGCCAGCGAGGCCGCCCCATGCCTGCCGTCAATGGCGGGCGGCATCCAGCACGGCGCGGGAGATGATGATCTTCTGCACCTCGGAGGTTCCCTCGAAGATCCGCAGGATCCGCGCATCGCGCACGAAGCGCTCAAGCGGCAGATCGCGGATGTAGCCGTAGCCGCCGTGCAGCTGCAGAGCTGCGTCGGTGATGAAGCCACAGGCCTCGGCGGCGAACAGCTTGGCGGTAGCCGATTCCAGGCTGAAACGCTCGCCGCTGTCGCGCCGCGCCGCCGCCTTCATGGTCAGCAGGCGCGCCGCTTCGAACTGCGTGTGCATATCGGCGATGCGCCATTGCGTGCCCTGGTAGGCCGACAGCGGCTTGGGCCCGATCTGCCGCTCGTCCACCCACTTCAGCGAGTACTCCATAGCCGCGCGGGCGATGCCCAGGGACATGGCAGCGACTTCCACGCGGCCGCGGTCGAGCACTTCCATCGCGGTGCGGAAGCCCTGGTTCTCTTGCCCCAGCAGTGCGTCGGCGGGCAGCCAGCAGTCCAGCGCCAGCTCGTAGATGGTGCTGCCACGCAGGCCCATGGTCTTTTCCGGATTGGCGAAGGTCACTCCGGCGGTCCCCTTGGGAATCATGAAGGCGCTGATGCCACGGGCGCCGGCTTCCGGGTCGGTCTTGGCATAGAGCACGATGAAGTCGGCTTCACGGGCATTGGTGATGTAGTGCTTGCTACCCCTGATGCGCCAGCCGTCCTTCTCGCGTACCGCACGGGTACGCATGTCCGCCGGGTTGGAACCCGCCGCCGGCTCGGTCAGGCCGAAGGCACCGAGCAGTTCGCCGGACGCGCAGCGCGGCAGCCATTCCTGACGCTGCTCTTCGGTTCCACCGATGAGGATCGAGTCGGTGGCGAGAAAGTGCGCGGTGAGGGCAGAGGCGGTGGACGCACAGGCGGCGGAAACCGCCTCCACCACCCGGCTCATGGCCAGGCTGCCGATCCCGAAGCCACCGTAGGTTTCGGGCAGGTTGATGCCCATGAAGCCCAGCTCGCCAAGAGCTTGCAGGCTTTCGGCGCAGAAGCTCTCTTCTTCGTCGTAGCGTTGTGCGTTGGCGGCCAGCACGTCACGGCAGACACGCTCAGCCGAGTCGATGATGGCCAGTTCGGTGGCGTCGATTTCAAAGTTCATTGGGCAGCTCCAGTACGGTTGTCGAGGCCAAACACGGCATTGGCTTCGCCCAGGCGAGGCGCGCGTGTGGCGGCATGGGGCTTGCGCCCGTTGAAGTACACAGGTTGCGGCACCAGCGGTGGCAGGTCGTCGCTGGGCCGCACCAGCAGTTGGCGTGCCTGCGCCTGCTCGCTGCCGGTAGCCTCGGCGAGATTCCACACCGGCGAGGACGGCACTCCGGCATCCAGCAGCAGGTCGCAGGCCTGCTCGACGCTGCGCGCACTGGTCCAGCGCTCGATCTCGGCGCGCAGGGCCTGTTCGTTGCGGGTGCGCGACGGGTCGTCGGCGAAGCGCGGATCGTCCGCGAGTTCGGCGCGGCCAATGCATTCGCAGAAGCGCCGGAACAGCTTGTCGCTGGCCACCGCGATCACCACCAGGCCATCGGCTGCGCGGTAGGTATCGAAGGGCGTGGACACCGGATGGCGGTTGCCTACCAGCCCTGGCGCCCGGCCTTGGGCGAACAGGTTGGACAGGCCGGTCATCTGCAGGCTGACCAGCACGTCGAACATAGCGACGTCGATGTACTGTGCGCCGCTGTTCTGGCGTTCGCGGGCGAAAAGTGCGCTGCTGATCGCCCAGGCAGCGTAGACGCCGGCACACAGATCGCCGAGCGCCTCACCGCTGCGAGTCGGCCCGGTTTGGGGGAAGCCGCTTACGCTCATCAGCCCGGACATCGCCTGGGCGACGATGTCGTACGCGGGGCGTTTCGACAGCGGGCCGTTCTGGCCGAAACCGGAAATGCTCGCGTAGATCAGCTTCGGGTTGTGCCGCTTGAGGCTGTCAAAGTCGATGCCCAGGCGCTGGGTGACCCCGGGGCGGAAGTTCTCCACCACCACGTCGGCGTCGGCCACCAACCGGTAGAAGCGCTGCAGGTCTTCTGGCGCCTTGAAGTCCAGTTCGACGCTACGCTTGCCACGATTGATCAGGCCGAAGTAGACGCTTTCGCCATCCTTGAACGGGCCGAGGTGGCGGCTGTCGTCGCCGTGCCCCGGCACTTCGAACTTGATCACTTCGGCGCCGAGGTCGGCGAGCATCGCGGTACAGTGCGGGCCGGCCAACACCCGGCTCAGGTCCAGGACACGCACTCCATTCAGCGGTTGCGGCGTGGGCAGTTCAGTCACATTGCTCATGGCATGTCCTCAGTCAGCAGTGATCATCGGCAGGTTCAGGCCCTGTTCCCGGGCGCAGTCGATGGCGATCTGGTAACCGGCATCGGCATGGCGCATCACGCCAGTGGCAGGGTCATTGGTCAGCACGCGGGCGATGCGCGCGGC
>NZ_JBHZGM010000043.1:0-37134 GCF_043392685.1 Metapseudomonas phytobenefica
CTTGACGACCATAGAGCGTTGGAACCACCTGATCCCATCCCGAACTCAGCAGTGAAACGACGCATCGCCGATGGTAGTGTGGAGCTTCTCCATGTGAGAGTAGGTCATCGTCAAGCTTCTATCCCAAACCCCCGATACGCCCAGGCGTGTCGGGGGTTTGTCTTTGCGCGCGAGAAAATTAACCTATCGCGAGATACAACCAATAGCCCGTAGGCCAAGATGCTGAGCGAGATTAGGATGGCTGGGACAGCAATACAACAATAGCGGAGAAACCATGTCCCCCTCCCGCAAGCTCCTGGTGCTCTATACCGGCGGCACCATCGGCATGCAGATGACTGACGCCGGCCTTGCGCCTACATCTGGCTTCGAAGCCCGGCTTCAAGCCGAGCAAACGGCCCACCCCGAGCGCCTGGTTCCTGACTGGCTATTCCGCGAACTTTCCCCACCGCTGGACAGCGCCAACATGACGAAAGCCAATTGGCTGGCCATGCGCGATGCCATAGTCGAAGGGGTGGAGCGGGATGGCTGCGACTCTGTCCTCTTGCTGCATGGCACCGATACCCTTGCCTATAGCGCTGCTGCGCTGTCCTTCCTGCTGCTCGGCCTCCCCGTACCCGTTGTGCTGACCGGCGCCATGCAGCCGGCCGGCATTGAAGGCAGCGATGGGTGGCCCAATCTGTTCGGTGCCTTGGCCCTACTTCATGCAGGGATTGCCCCGGGCGTGCACCTGTACTTCAACGGCCTGCTTCTCAACGGCGCACGAGCCACCAAACAGAAGACCGATGCCTTCGACGCCTTCACTGACTCCCAGCGCCCGCGCCAGGGGCAGCGTATGGCCCGCATCCCGGCCGAGATCGATTACCAGCGGCCTCGCAAACCGGTTCGCCTGGCGGTCCAGCCGATATTTCCGGGGCTCGCGGCAGAGCAGCTCCGCGCCGTAATCGACAGTGGCGTCCAGGGCCTTCTGCTGGAGTGCTATGGCAGTGGCACCGGTCCTTCCGGCGATACGGACTTCCTGGCTGCCTTGAAGGAGGCACACGCTCGTGGCGTGGTGCTGGCCGCCATCAGCCAATGCCCGAGGGTGCCGTCGAATTCGGCGTCTATGCGGCTGGTGGCAAGCTGGCCGGTAGTGGTCTGGTGTCCTGCGGAGGCATGACTCGAGAAGCTGCGCTGGCGAAGCTGTTCAGCCTCATAGGGGCCGGTCTTTCACAGGCAGAGGTGGAGCGCTGGATGACGCAGGACTTCTGTGGAGAGATGGCGGGCTGAGTCCGCGCGGGGAAGACTGAGTCGGCACCAGAACCCGGGCTTGTCGTGAAGCCCAGGGTGGCTGCCGTTGGGGCTGGGCGAGATGCGCCAGCCCCGTTATCACAGCCCGTTGGGCAGGAACCTGGTCGCACCTGCCACGTCGTCGATCTTCTTGATGCGGAAGGCCTTGATGCAGGTTTCGTTACGGGTGTTGGGGTCAGGGCAGTACTGCTTGATGAAGTCGGCGAACACCATGTCCTGACCGTTAACGCTGAGAACGCGTTTGAAGTACTCGCCCTGGATACCCTGGGCCTGGCGGCTCGCGGTCATTTCCTGGTCAACCACCAGGCGCCCGTGGAGGTCCACCGCGGGGAATTGGGCTTGTGGGTCTTCCTTGGAGCAGGCAGTCAGCAGCAGCCCGGCTGCTACTAACGTGAACAGACGCAGCATGATTGATTCTCTCGAATGAAATCAGCCCCGGATACGGGGCTGATCGATAGGGCGAATTACTCGCCGAACAGGCTTTTGGACCGATTGACCTCGGCCTTGCCGGCATCTTCCAGCAGGGATTTGGTGCCGGAGGTCACGTTGCGCGCGGCGTCGGCTTCGGACTGGATCACATCGGTGCGGGCTGCGCTGTCGCGAAGCTCGGCGTCGATATAGTCGTTGGCGCGTGCCACCTTGGCTCGCTTGGCCTGCAATGCCAGACGACGCTCCTCCAGTTCAAGTGCACGCAACTCGTCCTCGTAGTTTTCTTCACGAGTACGTATGCGCTTTTCCTCGGCTGCCTGCGCCTGACGTTGTTCGGCGGCGCGTTGCGCTGCGGCGCGTTGCGCGGCTGCACGCTCTTTGCGAGCGGCTGCTTCGCGAGCTTCGGCACGTTCCTGCGCAAGGGCGGCCTGACGAATGCGCTCGGCTTCGGCATTGGCTTCCGCCCGCTTGGTCTGCTGCTCGATCTGATAGAGCTGGTCGAACTGCCCTGCCAGCACCGGGAGGGCGAAGAGGGTCAGGGCTGAACCCAGAACGATACGTTTCATGCTCCGGTACCTCAGCTCTTCTTGGGATCCGGGCAGCTTGCGTTTGGCTGGATGCGCGTTTCGTTGGAAACGGTCATGACCATCAGGGAGATTTCGCCGATCTGGAACTCACACGGACGGCCCACCTGGGCGGATGTGAAGATCTTGCCGTTCTCCGAGTAGCCGATCAGCACGCCGGGAACCAGCGAGGTGTCGTTGACCAGCGAACCGGCAGCGGCACCGGCTGCGCCGCCAGCAACGCCACCAACGATGGCGGTGTCACGGTTGTGCTGGTTGCCCAGCGCTGCGCCACCGATGGCGCCAAGAATGCCGCCGACCATCATGGCGGCCTTCTTGTTCTGCTCGTTGCTGACTTTGATCTTGGTGGGCGAAACCGTGAGGATCTTGACGGTCTTCGCCTCTTGCTGAGTATTGACCTGGCTGGCGTCGAACACATCGGCCTGGTACTGCTCTCCAGTGGCTTGGCAGCCGACGAGAATAGCGGCTATGGAGATAGCCAGACCATGTTTCAGCATCGTCATTTTTAACGTCCCTGGTTGTGAGAAAACGTGCGGAGCAATCCATAGCGGGTGCATCACAATGCCATCATTCTAAACGCAGCCTTTCCTATGGGTAAAGCGTTCAGGACTTACAAGGTTTTCTGATAGAGCGTACGGGAATAAGCGAATCTCCGCCCCTTTATCCGAGCAAGGTATTTTGCTGCTCCTTCGCATTCCGCTTTGCCAGAGACAAAACTTTCCTGGCTCGGCTGGGGCACGTGAACTTCGACTGGTGCCATTACACACATCGTCAACCACAAAAAGGCGCAGGCCATGACAGCCACGCCTTGGTAGTTTCTTTTGAGCTTGTCGAAGAGGCCGCCGCCCGGCGGTGATCAGGGCAACCGGGGGTGGTTGCCCATGTCCTTAAAAAGATGGGGCTCTGCCGAAGCGAAGGACCACTAGCCAGCCCTTTGAGGCGTCCTGCTGCGTCAATTCTTATCTGCAGCGGGAGAATAATTCCTGTGTTTCTGAATAGCAGCAATCTGAACTGGTGACCTTGTTCGGAATGTTGCTAAGCGTCTCGTTGGATTCTCGACTCGCCTAACCTGGCTGTGATGCTTCCTTGTAACGCAGGCATATAGCGCTTCTGATGTATGAATGAGATTTTCTCATGCATGAGTCATAAATATGGTTTGAAGTGGTTTTGCGGTCGCCAATAAATTCTGGCCCCACAACAACAATGTGAGGTTCCGCATCATGTCTCTGGCGTCCATGAAACTGACCGATACTCTCTCGACCGATCCCCGTAAAGCCTGCTGGAAGGAATACCGCGAGCGCGCCCTGACTGCCGGCCGCGCATTCGTCGAAGCGGTGGAAGCAGCCATTCCCGTCATCCGCGATGGTCGTTTCGAGTCGGAGGCCAACGGCCGTGTGTCCGACAGAACCGTTCAGGCGATGATTGTTCTTCGACTTCACTTATCTGGACAAGCGCTGCCGTGAGCAAACCACGCTGCCTGATACGCCGGCCAACCGAAAAAAACTGGAGAAAATCCTTGAGCGCATTGAGGCAGAAATCACGCTGGGAAGCTTCGACTATGCCACTTATTTTCCGCAAAGCAGCAGGGTGCAGGAGTTCGCAAGACTGCAGGCTGGTTGCGCGATACTGAAGACTCCAACGTTCAGGGACTTCGCCGAACGCTGGTTCGACGAAAAGCGTGTGGAGTGGCGCGACACACACACAACGACGGTACGTCAGACCCTCGATAAATACCTGCTACCAACATTCGGCAGGCAAGAGGTCAGCGCCATCACCAAGGCAGAAGTCCTGTCCTTCCGCTCGGCACTCGGCAAAGTTCCCGGGCTGAAGGGGCAAGCTCTGTCAGCGACGCGAATCAACCACATCATGACGCCATTGCGCATGATCCTTAGTGAGGCGGCTGACCGGTTCGAGTTTACTTCACCGTACCTCAACATCAAATCGCTGAAGGTTCCCAAGACCGATGTGGAGCCGTTCACCCTGGATGAAGTGCTGCAGATTCTCGGTGCCGTGCGCGAGGACTTTCGCAACTACTACACGGTGCGCTTCTTCACCGGGATGCGCACGGGAGAAGTCGACGGCCTACAGTGGAAATTCGTCGACTTTCAGAGGCGGCAAATCCTTATCCGCGAAACCTGGGTCGGTGGCCGGCTCGACTACACGAAGAATGACGGCTCGCAACGCGAAATCGAAATGTCTGGCCCGGTGTACAAGGCCCTGCTCGATCAGCAGAAGAAGACAGGGAGTGGTCAGTTCGTCTTCTGTTCTCGGGAAGGTACGCCTTTTTCGTACCGCAACATCAACAACAGGGTTTGGTTTCCGCTGCTGCGTCATCTGGGGCTGCGCCAGCGACGCCCTTACCAGACCCGCCATACGGCTGCGACCCTTTGGCTGGCTGCAGGCGAAAACCCGGAGTGGATTGCCCGGCAGATGGGCCACACAACTACAGAGATGCTGTTCCGCGTCTACTCGCGCTACGTGCCTAACTTGACCCGACGTGACGGAAGCGCCTTCGACAATCTGATCCAAGCCAATTTGAAGGCCTGAGGAGTACTCACATGAAATTGATCAAGCGCAGCAACGTCACGCACCTGCATCCGGCGATGGAAGCTCGTGAACACCAGTACTTGAAGCATTTGGCTTCTGCCATGAGCCACTACCTCGAGAGCCCCAACGGCAATGAGCTGGTCTGCATCCTTGGCTCCGGCTACGAGAAGAACAACCGTCAGGCTCTCGATACCTGGGTCGCCTATCACCGTAATGAGGTCTTCGAGAAACGGTTGGAGGGGCGCAGCCCGCTGGACTTCCTGATCGAAAAGCTGGAGAGCATGCTCAACAACTAAAGTAACGAAGGGGCCGAAAGGCCCCTTCTGCTTAGGTGCTTTCAGATGAGTTGGGAGTTGTGCCTGATTGTGGCTAATACACAATCTCTGCAAAGTAACCGGCATGCCATCTCACCGTGCGGCACGCTTTGGGCACAGAATTGGCACAGCCTGAAAAGCCGCCGCTAGATGACACTGAGGGCAGTGCTCATCGCAGCCTGAGAGCTGGCATCAAGAGAATTTTGCTGGAGGGCGCCGATTCAGCAGCGGAAGCGGCGAAGCCTTAGAAAAAGGCCATTGAATCAAGAGGATATGGCGCACCTGGCGGGATTCGAACCCACGACCCTTGCCTTCGGAGGGCAATACTCTATCCAGCTGAGCTACAGGTGCGTATGTGTTGCGGCGAACTATTTGACCACTAGCCTGCACCCTTCTCAACTCGATGATCACTGCCTTCGGAGGGCAGTACTCTATCCAGCTGAGCTACGGATGCTTATGGGGGCGCAATAATACCGATGTCAGAGCCTGGCGTCCATGCAGGTTCCCTTGTTCGTGATGTTGAACGATGGTCCAGCATCCGGTCACCCTTGATCAGGATTTCGACAAACAGTATCGACTTTTTGTTGATTTTATCGAACGGGCTATTGCCCTCAGGTTTTCGTCACCCTACGATTCCGTTTGAGATTTCAAACGCCCCTCCGCCCCACCATAAGCCGGGCCGTTCCAATCACTCCGTCCTGGCCAATTCCGCATTGGCTGAAGAACAACAACCTGCCCCGGCCCCGTGTAGCGCCGGTGTGAAGGAGACAGAGATGCAATTGAAAGACGCCAAGCTGTTCCGCCAGCAAGCCTATATCGACGGCACCTGGCTGGACGCCGACAGTGGCCAGACCATCAAGGTCAACAACCCGGCTACTGGCGAAATCATCGGCACCGTGCCGAAGATGGGCACCGCCGAGACTCGCCGCGCCATCGAGGCTGCCGAGCGTGCTCTGCCGGCCTGGCGTGCGCTGACCGCCAAGGAACGCGCCAACCGTCTGCGTCGCTGGTTCGAGCTGATGATGGAGAACCAGGACGACCTCGGCCGCCTGATGACCATCGAACAGGGCAAGCCGCTGGCCGAAGCCAAGGGCGAGATCGCCTACGCCGCTTCCTTCATCGAGTGGTTCGCTGAGGAAGCCAAGCGTGTCTACGGTGACGTGATTCCCGGCCACCAGCCGGACAAGCGCCTGATCGTGATCAAGCAGCCCATCGGCGTGACCGCTGCGATCACCCCGTGGAACTTCCCCTCCGCGATGATCACCCGCAAGGCCGGCCCGGCCCTGGCCGCCGGTTGCACCATGGTGATCAAGCCCGCTTCCCAGACCCCGTTCTCCGCCCTGGCCCTGGTCGAACTGGCCGAGCGCGCCGGCATCCCGAAAGGCGTGCTGAGCGTGGTGACCGGCAGCGCTGGCGAAGTTGGCGGCGAGCTGACCAGCAACCCGATCGTGCGCAAGCTGTCCTTCACCGGTTCCACCGAGATCGGTCGCCAGCTGATGGCCGAATGCGCCAAGGACATCAAGAAGGTGTCCCTGGAGCTGGGCGGCAACGCTCCGTTCATCGTCTTCGATGACGCCGACCTGGACGCCGCCGTAGAAGGTGCGCTGATCTCCAAGTACCGCAACAACGGTCAGACCTGCGTCTGCGCCAACCGCCTGTACGTGCAGGACGGCATCTACGACGCCTTCGCCGAGAAGCTGAAGGCCGCCGTGGCCAAGCTGAAGATCGGCAACGGCCTGGAAGATGGCACCACCACCGGCCCGCTGATCGACGAGAAGGCGGTGGCCAAGGTCCAGGAGCACATCGCCGACGCGGTTGCCAAGGGCGCCAAAGTGGCCGCTGGCGGCAAGCCGCACAGCCTGGGTGGCACCTTCTTCGAGCCGACCATCCTGGTCGACGTACCGAAGGACGCCGCCGTGGCCAAGGAAGAAACCTTCGGTCCGCTGGCGCCGCTGTTCCGCTTCAAGGACGAGGCCGACGTCATCGCCATGGCCAACGACACCGAGTTCGGCCTGGCTTCCTATTTCTACGCCCGTGACCTGGGCCGCGTGTTCCGCGTGGCCGAGGCGCTGGAGTACGGCATGGTGGGTATCAACACCGGCCTGATCTCCAACGAAGTGGCGCCCTTCGGCGGCGTCAAGGCCTCTGGCCTGGGTCGCGAAGGTTCCAAATACGGTATCGAGGACTACCTGGAGATCAAGTATCTCTGCCTCGGCGGTATCTGATCCAAAGACGGGGCAAGGCGCGAAAGAGCGCGCGGCGCCCCAGCTCCACCCCTGAAGAAGCGAGCCTCCGGCAAGCCTTCGCAGTCGATCATCGTATGCTGCGACGGCCCCTACCGGAGGCATTCATCCTTGAGACTGAGCCGCCCGATGAGCGGCCGTGAGGAACTTATGAGCAAGAACGAATCCCTGCTGAAACGCCGTGCTGCAGCTGTTGCCCGCGGTGTTGGCCAGATCCACCCGATCGTCGCCGAGCGCGCCGAGAACGCCACCGTCTGGGACGTCGACGGTCGTGAGTACATCGACTTCGCCGGCGGTATCGCCGTACTGAACACCGGTCACCTGCATCCGAAAGTGGTCGCGGCCGTTCAGGAGCAGCTGACCAAGCTGTCCCACACCTGCTTCCAGGTCCTGGCCTACGAGCCCTACATCGAGCTCTGCGAAGAGATCGCCAAGCGCGTACCGGGTGACTTCGCCAAGAAGACCCTGCTGGTGACCTCCGGTTCCGAAGCCGTCGAGAACGCCGTGAAGATCGCCCGTGCCGCCACCGGCCGCAGCGGCGTTATCGCCTTCACCGGCGCCTACCACGGCCGCACCATGATGACCCTGTCCCTGACCGGCAAGGTGGTTCCGTACTCCGCCGGCATGGGCCTGATGCCGGGTGGCGTGTTCCGTGCCCTGGCTCCGTGCGAACTGCACGGCATCAGCGAAGACGACTCCATCGCCAGCATCGAGCGCATCTTCAAGAACGACGCCCAGCCGCAAGACATCGCCGCCATCATCATCGAGCCGGTTCAGGGCGAGGGTGGCTTCTACGTCAACTCCAAGCCCTTCATGCAGCGCCTGCGCGCCCTGTGCGACCAGCACGGCATCCTGCTGATCGCCGACGAAGTACAGACCGGCGCTGGCCGTACCGGCACCTTCTTCGCCACCGAGCAACTGGGCGTTGTGCCTGACCTGACCACCTTCGCCAAATCCGTTGGCGGCGGCTTCCCGATCTCCGGCGTATGCGGCAAGGCCGAAATCATGGACAGCATCGCTCCCGGCGGCCTGGGCGGCACCTATGCCGGCAGCCCGATCGCCTGCGCCGCGGCGCTGGCCGTGCTGAAGGTGTTCGACGAAGAGAAACTGCTGGAGCGCAGCCAGGCCGTGGGCGAGCGCCTGAAGGCCGGCCTGCGTGAAATCGCCGCCAAGCACAAGGTCATCGGCGACGTCCGTGGCCTGGGTTCGATGGTCGCCATCGAGCTGTTCGAAGACGGCGACGAAAGCAAGCCGGCTGCCGAACTGGTGGGCAAGGTCGTGGCCAAGGCTCGCGAGAAGGGCCTGATCCTGCTGTCTTGCGGCACCTACTACAACGTCATCCGCTTCCTGATGCCGGTCACCATTCCCGACGCACAACTGGACAAGGGTATCGCCATTGTCGCCGAGTGCTTCGACGAACTGGCCTGATTCCCCAGGTAGTGAAAAGAGACCCGCTTCGGCGGGTCTTTTTATTTGCGCCTGTGTGAGCGAATTCATTCGCGATTGAAATCGCCCACAGGGCGGGGGGCTTTTGTAGTTGGGTTGGGCGGTGCGCCGCGAGCCTGCGAAACCCAACGCAGCGGACTTGCCCGGCGGTGTTGGGCCTCGTTCCTCGGAGCAACCTACGGAACTGCGTGCCAGCCGACGCTTCCCCGGCCGCGCAGACGTTCGCGGATGGATTCGGGCGATTGAAATGGCCGACATGACGCTAGAGTTATCCACATGCCCCCGCCTGGAGATGCCCGTCATGGCTCAGTATCAATCGTCGCGCGCTGCCCTGGCCGGACTCTGCGCCCTGCTGATAAGCGCCCCCGCCCTTGGCGACCCTCTAGCCGCCGCCAGCCGAGCCTACCTGCTGGAAGACAGCCACTTCCTGCGTGACGCCGCCTTCGAGCGCATCCAGCAGATCCGCTTTTCCTTTCGCGAACCGCCGCTGGAAGAGGGGCAGACGCCGGCCTGGGTGCGTGCCTTCAGCAGCCGGGGTTCGGCAGACGCGGACCACCGTGCGCCGCGCCGCGAGCGGGATATCGGCGGCGGGCTGCTGGGCAGCGAATTCATGCTGGGCAAGTGGCTGGTGGGCGGGATGAGCGGCTATTCGGCGAGCTCGGTGGAAGTGGCGGGCGAGGACGCGGATATCCAAAGCCTGCACCTCGGCGCCTACGCCGGTACCAAGATCTACAACCAGATCGGCGTGAAGCTGGGGGCGGCCTGGAGCGGCCATGACGGCGACCGGCGCGCGGCCGACGGGGACAGCGGCCAGGTATTCGGCGAGCTCAGCTATTCCCTGGATTTCCGCGACTTCAGCGTCGAGGGTTTCAGCGAACTGGCCTATGCGCGGCTGGATAGCGATGCCCTTGGCGCCCAGGACAGCCAGCGCGATGAGATCGGCTACAGCACCTTCGGCCTGCGCGGCACCACGCGCATCGAGCGGGCTTCGGGGCGGCGCCTGACGGCACGCATCAGTTCCGGCTGGCGGCATGCCTTCAGCGATAGCCGGCTGGAAGATGAGAGCGGCGCCGCCGTGGCGCTGACCCGGGACGCGTTCCGCCTCGACATGGGCCTGGACTACCAGCTCGGCGAAGCGCTCTACGCTGGCCTGTTCTACAACGGCACCTACGCCGAGGACGCGCGGGACAATGGGATGACGGCGCGGCTGAGCCTGCGCTTCTGAGCAGTCGCAGGGGGAAGCTGCACCACCCTTTCAATTCGCCGCCGCAGTTGCAGGACTACAGCTTGCCCTGGGCTGCGCGCTTGAGCCGTTCGGGGTCGAGGATTTCGATCTCCCCGTAGGTCAGGCGCACGGCACCCTGGGTTTCCAGGTCCTTGAGGATCTGGTTGGTGGTCTGGCGGGAGATCGACAGCATCAGCGCCAGCTGCTCTTGGGCGAGGTGGATCGAACGCCGGCGCACCGCCAGGCCGCCATAACCCTCGGCGATCATCAGTAGCCGCCGCGCCAGGCGCTGGGGTGCCGGCAGCAGGCTCATTTCCTCCAGGGCGATGAACGCCAGGCGCAGCTTCTGGCTCATCAGCAGGGCGAGCTCGCGCCAGTGCGAAGGTTGCCGTTCGAGCAGGGCCAGCAGCGGCGCCTGGGGCAGATGGAGCAGGGTCGCCTGGCCCTCGGCGAAGGCATCGTGGGTCCGCGGCTGGCCGTCGAACAGGGAGATTTCGCCGAACCAGTGGGGCGGCTCCACCAGCACCAACAAAGCCTCCTTGCCGCTCTCGCTGATGCTGCCGACGCGAACCGCTCCCTCTAGCACCGCATAGAGCCCACAGGGCGGATCGCCCCGGCGGAACAGGCGCTGGCCGGGTTCCAGCCGGCGCAGCTGGGCCATGGCCAGGAGTTCGTCCTGCAGGGCGGCGGGCAACAGGCTGAACCATTGGCCGGTCAGCAGGAGGTCGCGATGGTGCTTGAATTCGATCATGGGCTTTGTCGGCTAGCTGACAGAGGTTGCCAGGGGTATGACGCCATTATCGGCGCAACAGCGTGCAAACCTGAGGACACAACAATGAAAACCCTCGTCGACCAACTTGGCCAGTACGCCGAGTACCACCGCGACCGCCGCAACATCGCCACCCATTTCGTCGGCATTCCGCTGATCGTCGTCGCCGTCGCCGTGCTGCTGTCCCGTCCGGGCACCGCAGCCTTTGGCCTCTGGCTGTCGCCGGCGGCGCTGGTCAGCCTGGCTTCCGCGCTCTATTACTTCCGCCTCGACCTGCGCTACGGCCTGGTCATGGCCGTGCTGCTCGCCATCAGCCTGTGGATCGGCGCCGCCTTCGCCGTGCAGGGCACCGCCACCTGGCTCGGCGTCGGACTGGGGTTGTTCGTGGTGGGCTGGATCATCCAGTTCATCGGCCACTACTTCGAGGGCCGCAAGCCGGCCTTCGTCGATGACCTCACCGGGCTGATCATCGGGCCGCTGTTCGTGGTGGCCGAACTGGGCTTCCTGCTGGGGCTGCGCAAGGACGTCGAGCGCGCCGTGGAGAAACACGCCGGCCCGACCTGCATTCGGGAGAAGAAGGCGGCGGTTTGAGCTGACGATTCACCGTTCGAGCGGCACGGATGGCGCCCTCTCCCGCTGGGAGAGGGCGCCGTCGCGTTGGGCTTCGCTGTGCTCAGCCCGGGCAGGGCTCAGAAGCCCGCCGCCTTCTGCCAGGCCTTGGGCTTGAAGAACAGCGTTTCGCCGCGCACCAGGCCGACCAGGCTGTCGTGGTCCTTCACCACTTCGGCTTCGATCAGTTCGTCCTGGCCGTCCACCTTCAGGGTCACCCGGGTGATGGCGCCCAGGGGGCGGATGTCGCGGACTTCGGCGGCGCGGTGTTCGGCCACTTCGGAGCGCGACAGCGAGACCTCGTGGGGACGGAACAGCACATGCTGGTCATCGCCCAGGTGCAGGCGGTTGGAGTCGCCGAGGAAGTGGTAGACGAAGTCGCTCGCCGGGTTCTCATAGACCTCACCCGGCGCGCCGATCTGCTCGATCACGCCCTTGTTCATCACCACGATGCGGTCGGCCACTTCCATGGCTTCTTCCTGGTCGTGGGTGACGAACACCGAGGTCAGGTTGATCTCTTCGTGCAGGCGCGCCAGCCAGCGGCGCAGTTCCTTGCGCACCTTGGCGTCGAGGGCGCCGAAGGGCTCGTCCAGCAGCAGTATCTTCGGCTCCACCGCCAGGGCGCGGGCCAGGGCGATGCGCTGGCGCTGGCCACCGGAAAGCTGCTCCGGATAGCGGTCGGCGAGCCAGTCAAGCTGCACCATGTTCAGCAGCTCATGGACCTTCTCGGCAATCTGCTTCTCGCTCGGGCGCTCGCGCTTGGGCTTCATGCGCAGGCCGAAGGCGACGTTGTCGAACACCGTCATGTGGCGGAACAGGGCGTAGTGCTGGAACACGAAGCCGACGTTGCGGTCACGCACGTCGTGCTGGGAGACGTCCTCGCCGTGGAACACGATGCTGCCCGCGTCCGGGGTTTCCAGACCGGCGATGATCCGCAGCAGGGTGGTCTTGCCGCAGCCGGACGGGCCCAGCAGCGCCACCAGTTCGCCGCTCTGGATATCCAGGTTGATCTCGTTGAGCGCCTTGAAGGCGTTGAAGTTCTTGCTGACGTTGCGGATTTCAATGCTCACGGTGGTTACTCCTCATCAGCATTCGACTTGAGACGGGACAGGCGCGACTCGCTCCACTGCTTGAGCAGAAGGATGCACAGGGCGAGCACCAGCAGCAGGCTGGCGACGCTGAAGGCGGCGACGTGGTTGTACTCGTTGTAGAGGATCTCGACATGCAGCGGCAGGGTGTTGGTGACGCCACGGATGTGGCCGGACACCACCGACACCGCGCCGAACTCGCCCATGGCCCGCGCGGTGCAGAGCACCACGCCGTAGATCAGGCCCCATTTGATGTTCGGCAGGGTCACGTGCCAGAACATCTGCCAGCCGTTGGCGCCGAGCAGGCGTGCGGCTTCTTCCTCCTGGGTGCCCTGTTCCTGCATCAGCGGGATCAGTTCGCGGGCGACGAAGGGGAAGGTGACGAAGATGGTCGCCAGGACGATGCCGGGCACGGCGAAGACGATCTGGATGTCACGGTCCTGCAGCCACTCGCCGAAGTAGCCCTGGGCGCCGAACAGCAGCACGTAGATCAGACCGGCGATCACCGGCGACACGGAGAACGGCAGGTCGATCAGGGTCACCAGCAGGCTCTTGCCGCGAAACTCGTACTTGCTCACGCACCAGGCGGCGGCCACGCCGAACACCAGGTTGAGCGGCACCGAGATGAACACGGCGATCAGGGTCAGCTTCAGCGCGGCGAGGGCGTCCGGCTCGAAGATGGCATCGAAGAAGGTGCCCAGGCCCTGCTTCAGCGCCTCGCTCAGAACCACCAGCAGCGGCAGCAGGAGGAACAGGGCGAAGGCCAGCCAGGCGGCGGCGATCAGGACGCGGCGGCCCAGTGCGCTGCCACGGCGGGCGGCGTTGGCGGAGGACGCGGCGGTCAGGCTTGCATTGCTCATGGCGCTCTCCTCACGGGGTCTCGATGCGGCGTTGCAGCAGGTTGATCATCAGCAGCAGGACGAAGGCGACGACCAGCATCAGCACGCCGATGGCGGTGGCGCCGGCGTAGTCGTACTGGTCCAGCTTGACCATGATCAGCAGCGGCAGGATTTCGGTCTTCATCGGCATGTTGCCGGCAATGAAGATCACCGAACCGTACTCGCCCACGCCACGGGCGAAGGCGAGGGCGAAGCCGGTCAGCCAGGCTGGCAACAGGGCCGGCAGCAGCACATGGCGGAAGATCTGAAGCGGCCTGGCGCCAAGGCACGCGGCGGCTTCTTCCACCTCGCGGGGGATATCGGCCAGCACAGGCTGCACCGTCCGCACCACGAAGGGCAGGGTGACGAAGGTCAGCGCCAGGGTGATGCCCAGCGGGGTGTAGGCGATCTTGAAACCGAGGTCGGTGGCGAACTGGCCCACCAGGCCGGCGGGCGCATAAAGCGCAGTGAGGGCGATACCGGCGACCGCGGTGGGCAGCGCGAAGGGCAGGTCGACCATGGCGTCGATGACCTTGCGGCCGAAGAAGTCGTAACGCACCAGCACCCAGGCTAGCAGGGTGCCAATGATGCCGTTGATCACGGCGGCGGCCAGGGCGGTGCCGAAGCTGAGCTTGAGGGCGGCGATCACGCGGGGGGCGCTGATGATGCCCCAGAACTGCACCCAGGTCAGTTCTGTCGTCTTGAGGAACAGGGCACCCAGGGGGATCAGGACCAGCAGGCTGAGATACACCAGGGTGTATCCCAGGGTCAGCCCGAAGCCGGGTATGACCGGGGAGATGCGTCGCGACATGTTCTGTCCTTACTCTGCGTTGGAACGCTTGGTTTTCCGGAAACGGCCCCGTCGAGCCGCTTCCAGCAAACAGGCCCGATCCAAGGATCAGGCCTGGTTTTCGCTCCCTCCGTGGAGCTCATCAAGCTGTAGGGTGGAAGTCGCTTCTTGCTTCCACCATCGGCCCCGCGCGGAGGCCGATGGTGGATGGGTGAAGCGTGATCCACCCTACTTGGCTCGATCCGGCGCTTACTGCGCCTGGTAGATCTGGTCGAAGATGCCTCCGTCGTTGAAGAACTTGGGTTGGGCTTCCTTCCAGCCGTTGAAGTCCTTGTCCACGGTCACCAGTTCCAGTTTCGGGAACTGCTGGGCGAACTCGGCTGCAACCTTCTCATTACGCGGGCGGTAGAAGTTCTTCGCCGCGATGCGTTGGCCTTCCTCGCTGTACAGGTACTGCAGGTAGGCCTCGGCAACCTTGCGGGTGCCTTTCTTGTCGACGTTCTTGTCGACCACCGATACCGGCGGTTCGGCCAGGATCGACAGGCTCGGCGCAACGATTTCGAAATTCTCGCCACCCTGTTCCTTCAGGGCCAGGAAGGCTTCGTTTTCCCAGGCCAGCAGCACGTCGCCGATCTGGTTGTTGACGAAGGTGATGGTCGAGCCACGGGCCCCGGTGTCCAGAACCGGTACGTGCTTGAACAGTTCCTTCACGTATTCCTGTGCCTTGGCGTCGCTACCGTATTGCTTCTTGGCCCAGGCCCAGGCGGCCAGGAAGTTCCAGCGGGCGCCGCCGGAAGTCTTCGGGTTCGGGGTGATGACTTCCACACCTTCGCGGGTCAGGTCGCCCCAGTCCTTGATGCCCTTGGGGTTGCCCTTGCGCACCAGGAACACGATGGTCGAGGTGTAGGGGGTGCTGTTCTCCGGCAGGCGCGCCTGCCAGTTTTCCGGGATCAGCTTGCCGAGCTTCTGCAGCTCGTCGATGTCGCCGGCCAGTGCCAGGGTCACCACGTCGGCCTTCAGGCCGTCGATCACGGCGCGGGCCTGCTTGCCGGAGCCACCGTGAGACTGCTGGACCTTCACATCCTCGCCACCTTCGGCCTTCCAGTGCTTGGCGAAGGCGGCATTGTATTCCTGATAGAGCTCGCGGGTCGGGTCGTAGGACACGTTGAGCAGTTCGGTGGCGGCGGCAGCCGGGCCGGCGATCAGGGCGCTGGCGAGGGCGGCGAGGGCGAAGCGGCGAATCGACATTTTCAAGCTCCTGGAAACTGGAATTCTTTTTGTGTGCTGGCTGTTGTGTGTGTGTCGAAACGCCCTCCGGCTGTCCGGTCGGGCCTCGAGCTGGCTGCGCGTCGGTCAGGCTGCGTTAAACGCTCCTCGCCTGCCTGCGGCTTACCCGGCTCAATTAAATTCAGTGGTTACGCTGGTTGGGTTGCTGCAGGCGGAATTTTTCCTTGCGTTCGATCTGCACCACCTGGCCGTTGTGCACGGTGATCTCCACCGAGCCGAAACGCAGGCCATGCAGGGCAGCCTGGATTTCGCGCAGGATGCTGGCTTCGTCCTGGCCTTCCACGCTACGAAGGGTTGCGCTCATGATCGTGCTCCTTGAATTGGGGCCCGCGGCAAGGGACAGGTAGGGTTCCGCGTGGCGTGGAGCGAATCTTAAGCAGGCGCCAATATTCTTAAAAATACTATTTAAGAATTTTTATATAACCAGAATTCAGTATGGTTCAGGCGGGCAGATCGGCCCGCCCTTGGCGGCGGGCCGGGGGGCTTACGCAGCTGCCCAGAGGCGCTCGACTTCGTTCGCCGGCAGGGGGCGGCTGAACAGGTAGCCCTGCCCGTAATCGCAGCCCAATGCGCGGAGGAATCCGGCCTGGGCGTCGTCCTCGATGCCCTCGGCCAGCACGCAGAGGCCCAGGCTGTGGCTCAGGGCGGTGATCGCACTGGCGATGGCGATATCGTTCTGATCGTGCGGCAGGCCGCGCACGAAACTCTGGTCGATCTTCAGCTTGTGCACCGGCAGGCGCTTGAGGCGCTGGAGCGAGGAATAGCCGGTGCCGAAGTCGTCAATGGCCAGGCGCACGCCCAGGTCGCGCAGGCGGGTCAGCAGGGCCTCGGCGGTGTCCGGGTCTTCCATCACGGCGCTTTCGGTGATTTCCAGTTCCAGGTACTTCGGGTCCAGGCCGGTGGCGGCCAGCACGCGCGCCACTTCGCCATCCAGTTCGGCACGGCGGAACAGCCGGCAGGACAGGTTCACCGCAACGAAGGACAGCGCGTGGCCCTGCTCCAGCCAGTGCTGCATCTGCCGGCAGGCCTGCTCCAGCACCCAGGTATCGATGTTGCCGATCAAGCCGCTTTCCTCGGCTACCGGCAGGAACTCGCCAGGCGGAACCAAGCCGCGCACGGGGTGCTCCCAGCGCACCAGCGCCTCGAAACCGATCAGGTGGCCGTCGGCCAGGGACTGGATGGGCTGGTAGTGAACCCGCAGCTGGTCGCATTCCAGCGCCTGGCGCAGGGCGCTGACCAGTTCGATGCGCTGGCGCGCCTGCTCGGTCAACTCCTGGCTGTAGAAGGCATAGGAATCGCGGCCCGAGCTCTTGGCCTTGAACAGCGCCGAGTCGGCGTTGCGCATCACCTGCTCGACGTTGGCGTCGTCATCCGGGAACAGGCTGATGCCGAGGCTGGTGCTGATGAACAGGTCATGGTCGCCCAGGCGGAAGGGCGTCGACAGATTGGTGCGGATGCGCTCGGCCAGTTCCGCCGCCTGGTTGGCCTGGGGGCAGTTGTCCCAGAGCAGGCCGAACTCATCGCCGCCCAGGCGGGCCAGGGTCATGCCGCCTTCCAGCAGGCCCTGCAAGCGCACGCCGACCATCTTCAGCAGCTGGTCGCCCTGGGAGTGGCCGAGGCTTTCGTTGATGTGCTTGAAGTGGTCCAGGTCCAGCAGCAGTACCGCGCCGCGCTGTTTCTCGCGGCGGGTGCGCTCCAGCACCTGCTCGACGCGTTCGGTGAACAGCAGCCGGTTGGGCAGGTTGGTCAGCGGGTCGTGGTGGGCGAGGAAATCCAGCTCATGCTGGGAGCGCTTGATCGCGCTGATGTCGGAGAACACCGCCACGTAATGGGTGAGCTGGCCGTCGCCGTCGTGGATGGCGCGGATGTTCTGCCACAGCGGGTAGATCTCGCCGTTCTTGCGCCGGTTCCAGATTTCGCCGCTCCACTCCCGGCGGTTTTCCAGCGCATTCCACATCGCCTGGTAGAACGGCTGGGTGTGGCGCCCGGAGCTGAAAATGTGCGGATTCTTGCCGAGCACCTCGGCTTCCTCGTAACCGGTGATGCGGGCGAAGGCGCGGTTGACGTGGACGATACGGCTTTGGGCATCGGTGACCAGCACGCCTTCCTGGGTGCTGTCGAAGACCGCGGCAGCCTGGCGCAGGCTGCTCTCGTGGGCCCGGCGGGCGATCAGGTAGCCCTTCAGGTGGCGCAGCTGCAGGTAGGCCAGGATGAACAGCAGCGCACTGGTGACCGCCACGAAGAGCAGCCCCTTGGCGGTCTGCAGCTTGGCCAGCAGTTTGGAGTCATCTACCAGGGTAAGCAGGAAGCTGTCGCTGAACAGCACCCAGAGGCTGGCGAGAATGGCGTAGGGGAGCGCCAGCTTCAGGGCGCTGAATATGGAACGCATGGGGTGCGGCCTTCCTGGGGCACACGTGGGGGTGCGCATTATAGAAGCAACCGACGATCGGCGGGACTTCTATCTAAAAGACAGGATGGTTTTCTCCGGGCGCTTTGTGATAATCCAAACCAGGTTTGTCCTGCAAACCCCGATCACTTCACCCGAGGCAACACCATCCATGTGGTACAACGGATTCCTTGACCTGTCGCTGTGGCAACTGGTGGCGGTCACCCTGGTGCTGACCCATATCACCATCGTCAGCGTCACCGTCTATCTGCACCGTTATTCGGCGCACCGTTCGCTGGAGCTCCATCCGGCGCTCAAGCATTTCTTCCGCTTCTGGCTGTGGATGACCACCGCCATGAACACCCGCGAGTGGACCGCCATCCATCGCAAGCACCATGCCAAGTGCGAAACCGCCGACGATCCCCACAGCCCGGTGGTCAAGGGCCTGTGGACCGTCCTGCGCAAGGGCGCCGAGCTCTACCAGATCGAGGCGAAAAACGAGGAAACCCTGCGCATCTATGGCAAGAACTGCCCGGATGACTGGATGGAGCGCAACGTCTACGGCCGCTACCCCATCGGCGGCGTGGTGCTGATGGCGCTGATCGACCTGGCGCTGTTCGGCGCTGCCGGCATCACCATCTGGGCCGTGCAGATGGCCTGGATTCCCGTCTGGGCCGCCGGCGTTATCAATGGCCTGGGCCATGCTGTCGGCTACCGCAACTTCGAATGCCGCGACGCCGCCACCAACCTGGTGCCCTGGGGCATCCTCATCGGCGGCGAAGAGCTGCACAACAACCATCACACCTACCCGAACTCCGCCAAGCTCTCGGTGAAGAAGTGGGAGTTCGACATGGGCTGGGCCTGGATCAAGCTGTTCAGTGTCTTCGGCCTGGCCAAGGTGCAGCGCGTGGCGCCCATCGCTCATCGCGTCGAAGGCAAGGGCAGCATGGACATGGACACCGCCATGGCCATCCTCAACAACCGCTTCCAGATCATGGCCCAGTACCGCAAGCTGGTGATCGGCCCTCTGGTGAAGCAGGAGCTGGCCAAGGCCGACGAGTCGGTCCGCCACCTGTTCCGCCGCGCCAAGCGCCTGCTCTCCCGCGAGACCAGCCTGCTCGACGAAGGCCACCAGGCGCGCATCGCCGCCATGCTGGAGCAGAGCCAGGCCCTCAAGGTGATCTACGAGAAGCGCCTGGCGCTGCAGCAGATCTGGGTCAAGACCAGCGCCAATGGCCACGAAATGCTCGAAGCCATGAAACAGTGGGTGCACGAGGCCGAGGCCAGTGGCATCCAGTCCCTGCGCGACTTCGCCGAACAGCTGAAGACCTACTCCCTGCGTCCGGCCGCCGCCTGACGACAGAAGCGCCTACAAGAAGGCCGGCAGAGATGCCGGCCTTCTTGCTTTCCGGCTTTTGCCTTTTCTGTGGAGGCATTGCAGGCCGAACCTGCGGTCCGGTTGGCGAACGACTTCACCCCCACAAGGCGGGGCGGGCTTTTCCTGGGGGGGGCGATTTCAATCGCCAGGCGCAGCTGCCACACAAGGCTCCCCACCGCATTATCTGCAGGCGAAAAAAAGGCCGCTCATCATGAGCGGCCCGAACAGGACGTCGATTAAGGAGCTGTCACGCATCAACGTCAGGAGCTGGAGTACGGGGAAGGGCGGGGATCAGCTGTCGCGACGGGTTTCGGACTGCTTCTGCTGATCGGCGCCTTGCTTGGCGATGGCCTCCTGGTGCGCGGCTTCAGCGCGCTGCTCGGCCAGAGCTGCATTGCGCGCAACAAAGGTGCCGGATTCTTCGGCCAGGCTCAGTTGCGAGAAAAACAGGGAAAATACAGAGAAAACGGCAGCAAAAATCACATTACGTTGGAGCCTCTTGGATGGTTTCTTGCGAAACATGGCGCCATCTTAGGGAGGCCCCGGCGGGGGAAAAATAGCGGTTTTAGTGAAGAACTATTTCTCGCGACGCAACAATTTGGAATTGATGGCCCAGTGCTTCGGGTCTTCCATCAGGCGCTCGTCCTGGGTCAGCAGCGGGGGCAGCTCCGCCTTGAGGAACTCCACCCAGGTCTTGATCTTGGCGTCGAGGAAACGCCGCGACGGGTAGATCGCGTAGATGTTGCGCTCGCGCAGGCGGTATTCCGGCAGCAGCCGCAGCAGCTTGCCCTCGCGCATGGGCGGGCAGGCAACGAAGGAGGGCAGCAGGCAGATGCCCATGCCGGCCTGGGCGGCCTTGGCCAGGGACTCGGCGACGTTCACCTGGAAGCTTTCGGCGGGCAGCACATTGAATTCGCCCTGCTCGCTGTTGAATATCCAGCTGTCCTCGTAGAGCGGGTCGAGCAGGCGCAGGTAGCGGTGCTGCTGCAGGTCCGCCGGGGCGGTGGGGACGCCGTGCTTCTTCAGGTAGCCGGGGGCGGCGCAGAGCACGCTGAACATCGGCCCCAGCAGCTGGGCCACCATCTGCGAGTCGGGCAGTTCGCGGGCGAAGGTGATGATGACGTCATGGCCGTCTTCCAGCAGATCCGGGGTTCGCTGGGACAGGGTCAGCTCCACCACCACCTCCGGATACAGCTCGGAATAGCGCGCCACCAGCGGGGTGAGGTGCTGCAGGCCGAGGCCGGTCATAGTGTGTACCCGCAGGCGGCCGTGGGGCTTGAGGTGGGCGCCGCGCGCCTCGGCGGCGGCTTCGTCTACTTCGCCGATGATCTGCCGGCAGCGCTGCAGGTAGCGTTCGCCCACTTCGGTCAGCGCCAGGCGGCGGGTGGTGCGGTGCAGCAGGCGGGCCTCGAGCTGCTGCTCCAGTTCCGACACCAGGCGTGACACCTGGGCGGTGGACAGGTCCAGGGCCTGGGCAGCGGCGGTGAAGCTGCCGGTGTCTATCACCCGAACGAAAACCCGCATGCTGTGGAGCGTGTCCATTGTTACTCCTCATGTAAGGCAGCTTCTCGCAATCGCGAGATTATCCACGATTCGGGGATAAATATACTGGCTCCCCAGAGCGGCGAAGGCCGAAGTCTTGCCGTTCCCGTCTTCCCACCCGCCTTTGCGGCGGGCCCCTTCGAGGTACGCATGACTCCGGATCAAAGATTCACCCGTCGGGTCCAGGCGGCCATCGTCCTGTTCGTCCTGCTGTTCGCCTACTTCCTGGCGGCGGACCTGTGGATGCCCATCACGCCCCAGGCGCAACTGACCCGCCCGGTGCTGCGCATCGCCCCACGGGTGGACGGCCAGGTCCTGGAGGTCGCCGTCGCCAACAACCAGCACGTCGAGGCCGGCCAGCTGTTGTTCCGCCTCGACCCGGAACCCTTCCGCCTCGCCGTGAGCGCCGCTCTGCTGGCGCTGGAGCAGGCCGCGCAGGACAACCGCCAGCTCGACGCCGCCATTGCCGCGGCCCGTGCCGACCAGGCCGCCGCCCAGGCCGCGGCCACCGAACTGCAGCGCGAGGCCGCGCGCCTTGGCCGCCTGGTGCAGAGCCAGCACGTGTCGCGTCAGCTCTTCGAACAGACCGAAGCCCGGCGCCAGGCCGCCCAGGCCAAACTGGCCGCCGCCAGTGCGCGGATTCGCGAGCTGCTGGCCCAGCGCGGCGCCAACGGTGACGACAACCTGCGCCTGCGCCAGGCCCGCAACGCCCTGGAGCAGGCTCGCCTGCAACTCCAGTACAGCGAAGTGCGCGCTGAACGCGCCGGTACCCTGAGCAACCTGCAGCTGTCCCCCGGTGCCTTCCTGCATGCCGGCAACCCGGTGGCCGCCCTGGTGGCGGACGATGCCGACATCAGCGCCGACTTCCGCGAGAAGGCCCTGCGCTACGTGCGCCTGGACGACGGCGCCTCGGTGGTGTTCGACGCCCTGCCCGGGCATATCTTCTCCGCCCGGGTCAGCGCCATCGACGCCGGCGTGAAGGAAGGCCAGCTCGATGCCAACGGCGACCTTGCCGCCCCGGCGATCTCCGACCGCTGGGTGCGCGACGCCCAGCGCCAGCGCCTGCACGTCAGCCTCACCGAAGAGCTGCCCCGCGCGCTGCCCAGCGGTGCCAAGGCGACGGTCCAGCTCTATCCGCACGACTCGCACCTGGCCGACTTCTTCGGCCGCCTGCAGATCGCCGTGATCAGCATCCTGCACTACGTGTACTGATGAGCCGCAGGACAGCCCTCACGGAAAACGATCTCAGGCAATGCCTGCGGCTGGCCGGCGGCGGCACCCTCGGGCTGTTCATCTGCAAGCTGATGGGCTGGGACAACGGTTCGTTCTTCTGCGTCTACCCGATGCTGCTGCTCGGCCTCACCCCCAGCATCAACGCCCATGTCGTCCGCCAGTTCCTCCTGCAATCGGTGGTGGTCAGCGTCGAGGTGTTGCTGATCTACGGCCTGTTCGGCGACCGACCGCAGCTGATGGTGCCGCTGACCTTCCTGGCGTTCTTCTGGCGCTTCCGCCTGATGGCTCAGGGGCCGCTGCTCATGTTCGGCGCCATGGGCAGCGTGTTCCTTTCCATCCAGCTGCATTTCGCCAGCTACCCGGACACCCACCTCTACGACCTGGTCACCAGCAACCTGGTGGCCTCCGGCCTGACGGTGCTGATCGCCTGGCTGATGTTCTACCTGTTCCCCGACGTCGAGCCGCGTCCGTTCCGGCAGATGCCGGCCAAGGACCTGCCCAGCCAGCGCCACGAAGCGGTGCTCGGCGCCACCATCGCCACCCTGTCGTTCATGGTGTTCCAGAGCTTCGACCTGCGTGATTCGCTGTCGGCCCAGGTGGCGTCCATCCTGGTGCTGTTCCCCATGCACTGGCACGGCATCCGCTTCGCCGGACGCATCCGCGCCCTGGGCACCCTGCTGGGCTGCACCATCGGCCTGGTGCTGCAACTGGTGCTCTACAGCCACTATGACGTGCTGCCGCTGGTCACCCTGATGTACTGGATCGCGGCCTTCTACTGCGCCCGCATCCACGTTCTGGAAGGCACCCAGGGCGTCGGTTTCGGCGCGTTGACCACCCTGGCCATCGTCTTCGGCCAGTACCTCACACCGCAGCACGACGTGGTCTATTCCATCGCGTACCGCTTGAGTTCGGTGTGCGTGGCGGTGTTCCTCACCCTGGTGGCGGTGTTCGTCATGCATCGCCTGCTCAACCGCTTCGCCGCCTTCCGTCATGCCAGCCATGCCTGACCGTCGGCTCGAGCGCCGGCAGCACTTTTACCCGCCTAATCTGTCGAAGGCAGGTCCTTTGATGGTAGTGGCCGCATGGATACGTCCCTCGAACCCCCAAGCGAGCTGGAAAAGCTCACCCTTGCCCTGCTGCACAGCCGTGGCGAGGTGGAACGGCTGCGCGAGCGCGAAGCGATCTACAGCAGCCTGCTGGGCAGCGTGAATGCCGTGCTCTGGGCCTTCGACTGGGAGGCCCAGCGGATCATCTACGTCAGCCCCGCCTACGAAACCATGTTCGGGCGCTCGGCGGCCCTGCTGCTGGCGGACTACAACGAGTGGCGCAACTGCATCTACCCGGACGACCTGGAGTACGCCGCGCAGAGCTTTGCCGAGGTGCTGGAGAAGGGCGCCATCGAGGCGCGCGAGTACCGCATCATCCGCGCCGACGGCCAGCTCCGCTGGATCAGCGACAAGTGCTTCATCAGCCAGCGCGGCGGGCAAGGGCAGTCGACCATCGTTGTCGGCATCGCCGAAGACATAACCGAGAAGAAACGGCTGGAAGGCGAACTGCACCGTCTGGCCACCACCGACGTGCTGACCATGAGCAGCAACCGCCGGCACTTCTTCGAATGCGCCCAGCGCGAGTTCGAGCACTCCGTGCAGTTCGGCAGGCCGCTGGCGTTCATCCTGCTGGACGTCGATGACTTCAAGAAGATCAACGACACCCACGGCCACCAAGCCGGCGACCAGGTGCTGCAGCGCATCGCCCAGTGCGGCGCCGACACGCTGCGCCGGGGCGACCTGTTCGGCCGCATCGGCGGCGAGGAATTCGCCGCGCTGCTGCCCGGCTGCCCGCCGGACCTGGCGATGCAGATCGCCGAACGCCTGCAGCGGGAAGTCCACCGCCTGGCCTTCACTGTCGACGGTGTGAACTTCGGCATCACCGTCAGCCAGGGCCTGGCCAACCTGCGCGACGACGGCAACCTCGACAGCCTCTACGCCCGCGCCGACGCCGCCATGTACCAGGCCAAGCGCGGCGGCAAGGACCAGATCGTGCTGGCCGATTGATCTCAGCGCGTGGACCCGTAGGTTGGCGCAGAGCGCAGCGAAGCCCAACACGGAGCGGGGAATCGTTGGGCTTCGTCGAACTCAGCCCAACCTACGTAGCCGGTCGGGGCGCGCGTGCAGTGTGGGAGCGATTTCAATCGCGAATGAATTCGCACACAGCTGAAGCCACACCTGCAGCGCAATGAACTCCGGCCGCACCCCCTCCACCCGCTGCCGCAGTGGGGCAGGTAGATGGCCATCCACCGAGAAGACCTTGCCGACCCGATCGAAGCTGACCAGGGGCGCGATGGCGTGGAGCTGGTTGGCCGCTCCCGGGCCGGGGGATTGAAAGCATTCATGCGTGTCTCCAGCGCGTCGCGCGCGTTTCGATGCATTGTCCGAGAGCGCCGAGCAGGGCGCCGACCAGACCCACCAGCACCATGGCGGACATGACCTGATCCATGTGCAGGCTGGCGACGTGGCGATCTGGGAAAACCGCGCGACCCAGCATTACGCTGTGGACGACTACGACACTCAGCCGTGCATCGTCCGCCGCGTGACCCAGGCCGGAGACGTGCCGGCGAGCATCGGCGGGCAGCGCAGCCAGATCCTTCGCAAGAGCTGATTGCTCAGACAAAAAGCCCCCGCAGGAGCGATCCGGCGGGGGCTTTTCTGCTTCTGTAGGGTGCGCTGCGCGCACCGAAATCCTTGCGCCTGGGGCTGGTCAGTGGGCCGGGCAATGCCTGGCGGACATTTTTTATTGTGAGAAGTGGGTAGGCCGAAACGCCTAAACCATTTCCCTCTGCGTCTTCAGAGCATTCCTCAGTATCGATCGGGATGGGCCTATTTCGTCACGTTGCGGTTATCGGACCAAATAACCACCTGCTCGCCAACATGGCGATCGCCTTCCAAGTCACACCCCTTCCAAGCAAGTAACGAGTGCGAAATGGAATTCACTTATTTCAATCGACCAGACGGCACGGGAACCGACTCGACTGTGGTCATGAATTCCTGCTCGACCGCTCTCATCCGACCTCCTGCGGGAGATACCTGGAGTAGTCATGGCATCGAATAGTTTCCAAAACGAAGTGCCCAAGGCACGGATCAACATCAAGCTGGACCTGCATACCGGCGGCGCGCAAAAGAAGGTCGAACTTCCCCTGAAGTTGATGCTGATGGGTGACTACAGCAATGGGCAGGAGGCGCGTCCGCTGTCCGAACGCAGCAAGGTCAACATCAACAAGAACAACTTCGACAGTGTGCTTGCCGATTTCTCCCCGTGCCTGAAGCTGGCGGTGGAAAACACCCTGGCTGACGACGCGTCGGAAACCTCCGTCGAACTGGCCTTCCGCAGCATGAAGGACTTCGAGCCCGAGCAGGTCGCTCGGCAGATTCCGCAGCTCCGCGCCCTGCTTGCCATGCGCAATCTGCTGCGCGATCTGAAATCCAACCTGCTGGACAACGCCACGTTCCGTCACGAGCTGGAGCGCATCCTCAAGGACGATGCCCTCAGCGACGAGCTGCGTGCCGAACTCGCGGCACTCGCTCCGCAAGACGCCCGCTAACGCATCCGGATAGTCAAAGGAAGGTCAAGCATGTCCGTAGAACACACCTCCGCAGCCTCGCATGGCACCGCAGTGGCCAGTGGGGAAAACCTCAGCATCTATGCCTCGCTGTTCAGCAAGATCAACCTCTGCCCCATCGGCGAGCTGGGGGAGCTGGACGCGTTCCAGGACACCGAAGCGCTGTCCGAAACCTCGGCTGACGAGCGGGTGACAGCGGCGGTCAGCGTTTTCCTTGAACTGCTCAAGCAGTCATCGCAGAAGGTCGAGCGTCTGGACAGGACCCTGCTTGATGAACACATCGCCTCCCTCGACGAACAGATCAGCCGTCAGCTCGACGCGGTCATGCACCACGCCGACTTCCAGCGCGTCGAGTCCACCTGGCGTGGCGTCAAGTCACTGATCGACCAGACCGATTTCCGCCAGAACGTGCGCATCGAGTTGCTCGACGTCAGCAAGGATCACCTGATCCAGGACTTCGAGGATGCTCCGGAGATCGCCCAGAGCGGCCTCTACGTGCACACCTACACCCAGGAATACGACACGCCTGGTGGCGAGCCGATCGCAGCGGCCATCTCCAACTACGAGTTCGGCCGCGGCCCGCAGGACATCGCCCTCTTGCGCAACATCTCCAAGGTCGCCGCGGCGGCGCATATGCCCTTCATCGGCGCCGTCGGCCCGACCTTCTTCGGCAAGGAATCGATGGAGGAGGTCGCCGCCATCAAGGACATCGGCAACTACTTCGATCGTGCCGAGTACATCAAGTGGAAGTCCTTCCGCGACAGCGACGATGCCCGCTACATCGGACTGACCCTGCCACGTGTTCTTGGCCGCCTGCCCTACGGCCCGGACACCATTCCCGTGCGCAGCTTCAACTACGTCGAGAGCGTGAAGGGCCCCGACCACAACCGCTACCTGTGGACCAACGCGTCGTTCGCCTTCGCCGCCAACATGGTGAAGAGCTTCATCAGCAACGGTTGGTGCGTGCAGATCCGCGGCCCGCAATCGGGCGGCGCGGTGACCGACCTGCCGATTCACCTCTACGACCTGGGTACCGGCAACCAGGTCAAGATCCCATCGGAAGTGATGATTCCGGAAACTCGCGAGTTCGAGTTCGCCAACCTGGGGTTCATCCCGCTCTCCTATTACAAGAACCGGGACTACGCCTGCTTCTTCTCCGCCAACTCGACGCAGAAACCGGCGCTGTACGACACGGCCGATGCCACCGCCAACAGCCGCATCAACGCCCGCCTGCCGTACATCTTCCTGCTGTCGCGCATCGCCCACTACCTGAAGCTGATCCAGCGGGAAAATATCGGTACCACCAAGGACCGCCGCGTGTTGGAGCTGGAGCTGAACAAGTGGATCGGTGGCCTGGTCACCGAGATGACTGACCCCAGTGACGACCTGCAGGCCTCCCACCCGCTGCGCGAAGCGAAGGTGCTAGTCGAAGACATCGACGACAACCCCGGCTTTTTCCGCGTCAAGCTGTACGCCGTGCCGCACTTCCAGGTGGAGGGCATGGACGTCAACCTGTCGCTGGTTTCGCAGATGCCCAAGGCCAAGGCCTGAACCACGCCATAGGGATACGACGTCATGAACATCGACCGCCCCCTATGGGCTGCGGGGACGCTCCTGTCCCCGCAGCAGTTCCAGCAGCAGGCACGCTGGGAGGCCTGGACCAACGAATGCATTGCCCAGCTCAGCCTGGTGCACCCCTGGGGTGTGCTCGCGGCCACATTCGACATGGACGCGCTGAGGTTCGGGAAGCTCAAGGCTTCCCGGCTTTACCTGCGGATGCCGGATGGCACCCTGATCGACACGGATCGCGCCGATCGCCTGCCGCCTGCACTGGAACTGTCCCACGTGCTGGCCGACGACACCCGGAGCGCCTCTTTGTTGCTGGCGTTGCCGCTGGAACAGGGCAACGGCAACAACTGCATCCTCGACGGCGGCCAGGAGGACCGGCCCACGCGCTACCGCCAGGGCTGGCGCACGGTGCAGGACCTCTACGGCGACGAAGAGCAGTCCGTCAGCGTGATGGAGCATCAGCTTCGTCTGCGCCTGGGCAGCGATGACAACGGTGAATACCTGACGTGTCAGGTCGCTCGCCTGACCCGTGACGCTCAGGGCAACTGGACACTCGATCCGGCGTACGTTCCGCCGCTGCTGAGCTTCGCTGCCCACGCCGGGCTCCAGACGCAATTGGAAAACCTGCTTAGCCAGCTGTCCGCCAAGCGCCAACGGCTGATGGGCATGCGCCGCGAGAGCAACCAACGCATGGCCGACTTCGCCGTGGCCGACGTCTCGCTGTTCTGGCTGCTCAATGCGCTCAATACCTACCAGCCGGTCCTCGCCGACCTGCGGGCACATCCTGCACGTCACCCGGAGCAGGTTTACCTGGAGCTGGTGAAGCTTGCCGGCAGCCTGCTGACCTTCTCGCTGGAACATGACATCGAGAGCATCCCGGCGTACCGGCACGAACAACTGGAAACGGTCTTTCCACCCTTGATGGGCATGATCTCCACCCTGCTCGAAGCCAGCCTGCCATCGCGGGTCATCGCGTTGGAGCTGGAAGAGGGCGGCGCCAATCGCTGGCAGGTATCGCTCAACGATCCGCGCCTGCGCGAGCCGGGCGGCGCCGACTTCTACCTGTCCGTGCGCTCGCGCCTACCGGCGGCGCAGTTGCAGAGCCAGCTGCCGCGCCTGTGCAAGGTCGGCGCCCCGGATGACGTCGATCATCTGGTCAACGCGGCGCTCGATGGCGTTCCGCTGCAGCCGCTCAACCATGTCCCGGCCGCCATCCCGCTACGCCTGGAAAACCAGTACTTCGCGCTCGACCTCGGGCATCCCAAGGGCCGGGCCATGCTGGCCGCGGGCGTCTGTGCCTTCTATGTCCCCGCCACGCTGCTGGATGCGAGGCTCGAACTGTTTGCGGTGCTGCGCTCATGAGTCGGCATACCGAAATGGCCGGGCTGCCGGCGGTCGATATCGATGCGTTGTTGCAGGACAGCTACCTGCTGGTGGTGTCCTTGCGCGAGGGGGCGACGGCAAGTAGCGGCCGCGCCCTCTGGAGTCACTGTTCCGGGCAGGTTGAAACGGTCCGTCAGGCTTTGCAGGACGTCGGCATGAGCCAGCGGAGCATCGACCACATCAGCTATGCCCTGTGCGCCTTGCTGGATGAAACCGTGCTCGGCTTCGCCAAGGACGACGCCCATGCCGAGTGGGCACGTGAACCCCTACAGGCGAAGTTCTTCAACCGCCACCAGGCGGGGAAGTTCCTCTATGAGGACATGCACGAAGTCCTCCGTGAACCCGCGCCGGACCCACAGGTTCTGACGGCCTACCAGCGTGTGCTGATGCTGGGATTCAAGGGACGCTACCGCGACCTGCAGCATCCAGAGCGGGAGCAATTGCTGCGGACCCTCGATGCCCGGGTGGCGCCCTTGGCGACGCGCCACGCGTTGGTCTGTGGCTCAGCTAGCGGATGGGGCGCTCCTGTGCTGCGTGCGCTGCGCAGCCCGGCCATGCAACTCGGCATGGCCACGGCGCTGCTCGCCTGCGCCTGGTGGGGGCTGAATCACCTGCTGGCCAACGCGGTCACCGCGCTGATGCCGGGTGTGCTGTGACGGGGGGCCGATGAGCGTGAAGCTGACGCGTGGACTCTGGTTGTGGGGCGCTTCGCTTCTCCTGGCGCTGACGTTCGCCTTTCCGTTGAGCGGATGGCAGCGCGGGAGTGCCGCATTGTTCATCGCGTTGATTGCCGTCCTGGCCTGGCGCCGCACGGGGCGGCGTGCCGCGAGGCAGCGCCGGGCTCTCTCGTTGGGCGGCGAGGTGTCGTTGCCGGCGGCGGGATTCCAGCAACCGGTGGTGCTGGTCTGTGGCGATGGCCAGCATGGACTGTTCGGGACTGCCGAGGTCGATGACCTCGCATTGAGGACGACCGCGCAGGGCTGCTATCTGCGTCTGGGGGAAATCGAGCGCCTGCCGCACGTGGTCCAGAGTGTCCTGGCGCACCGGCCACACTGGGAAGGGCAGCTTTGCGTCCTCTTCATCGTCAATCCGGGCGAGCACCGGGATGCCGCCCAGCTGCACGGGCAGCTGCGCACCTTCCGCCATCAACTGGCGCTGGCTCGCCGGCATGGCGCTGCCTTGCCTTTGCTTCAGGTCACCTACGTGCCGAGCGGCCTCGCAGAGGGGCCCTGGTTCTGCTGGACGGCGGGTACGCGCCAGCCGGATGTCCTCGAAGCCGGCGCCCGCGCCACCCTTGGCGAATGGCAGGAGCAGGTCGACGACCTTCAGGCATCGGCACTTCGCCTCCGCAGCGGCGTCCTGCTGGACAGCGCCGCCGCTTGGGTGCGCGAGCAGGTGCAGGCGCATCTCGTCGCCGGTGAAGTCCGCGATCCCGCCGCCATGGCGGTGGCCTGCGCAATCGCGCTGGTGCCGGAAGCGCCTGGTGGCGTGGCGGGAAACCTCTGGCAGCGATGGCTGCATGACAAGACTGCGCTGGGTGAAAGGGCTTTGTCCGCTCCCGGAGCTCCGACGCGGCTGCCCTTCCCGGACCCGCTGCTGCCGCTGTTGCCGGTAAAGGTACGGGATACGCCACTGCGTCGGGCCGGAATCACCGCGCTCTGGCTGTTCGCGGCCACGCTACTGACGGCACTGGCCAGCTCCGCTTGGCAGAACAGGCAACTGGCCCGCCTGGTGGGCGATGACTTGCGCCGCTACCTGGACATTCCCCAGGCGCAACATGGCAGCCAGACGGCTGAAGCGGCCATGTCGGTACTGCGTGACGACGCTGCGCGCCTGGATGGTTACTACCGCCATGGCGAGCCGGCCTGGCTCGGGCTCGGCCTGTACCAGGGCGAACACCTGCGGCGCGAACTGCTGGATGCCATCGCGGGTTACCGCGTACCGCAAGTGGTGGAGAAGCGCATGCCCGAAGTCGTTCGGCTGGACAGCCTCTCGCTGTTCGCGGTGGGCAGCGCCAGGCTCAAGCCCGAGTCGACCAAGCTGCTGATCAGCGCACTGGTCGACATCAAGGCCCAGCCCGGCTGGCTGATCGTCATCACCGGTCATACCGATGCCACCGGCAATGTCGAGCAGAACCTCCAACTGTCACGCGAGCGTGCCGGCGCCGTGCGCGACTGGATGCAGCGCATGGGCGATATCCCCGACAGCTGCTTCGCCGTGCAGGGCTTCGGTTCCAGTCAGCCGCTCGCCAGCAATGACACCGAAATCGGGCGCGCCGCGAACCGGCGCGTCGATATCCGTCTGGTGCCGGAGGTGGGGGCCTGCGTGCTGCCCACCGTGGCGCCGGAAGGCAAGCCTCAGTCGCGCTCCGCGGCTGTCAATTTCTGAGAAGGAGCTTCAAATGGCAATTCCCGTATACCTCTGGCTGCAGGACGACGGCGGCGCGGACATCAAGGGTTCGGTGGACGTGCAGAAACGCGAGGGAAGCATTGAGGTCGTCGCGCAGGATCACAGCCTGTACATCCCCACCGACAACAACACCGGCAAGCTGACCGGCACCCGGGTCCACACCCCCTTCCTCTTCACCAAGGAAATCGATGCCTCCAGCCCCTACCTGTACAAGGCGGTGACCACCGGCCAGACCCTCAAGAGCGCCGAGTTCAAGTGGTATCGCATCGACGACGCCGGCCAGGAAGTCGAGTACTTCATCACCAAGCTGGAGAACGTCAAGGTGGTGAAAGTCGCGCCCAAGATGCACGACATCAAGGACCCGTCCAAGGAGAAGCACAACCACCTGGAACAGGTCGAGTTGCGCTACGAGAAGATCACCTGGACCTACAAGGACGGCAACATCATCCACGCCGATTCCTGGAACGAGCGCCAGAGCGCCTGACGCCTGACCGTGCCGGCGGAGCCTCGCGCTCCGCTGGCCCAACGCGCGCCCCGCCGGGCGCGCAAGCGCCACGAACTTCGTACAAGGACGCACACCGCCCATGGCCCAGAACTCCGCCAGCCTGCTTCGCCGCCTCAACCCCTACTGCGCCCGGGCGCTCGGTGCCGCGGCCTCGTTGTGCCAAAGCCGCGGCCATGGGCAGATCACCCTCGAACACTGGCTGCTCAAGCTGCTGGAGCAAGGGGAGGGTGACCTCACACTCATCGCGCGCCGCTACGAGTGGGATCTCGATGCGCTCTGGCGGGCGCTGCTCGACCACCTGGACGGCCTGCCCCGCAGCGTGCATGACAAGCCCCAACTTGGCGGTAAGCTCCAGCAACTGATCAAGAACGCCTGGCTGCGTGCCTCGCTCGACGATGACAACGACAGGCTGCGCTCGCTGCACCTGCTCGGTGCCCTGCTGGAGTCGCCCAGCCTGCTCGAATGCGAGGCTGCCTGGCCGCTGCTCAGCCTCACCGACGCCCAGTTGCAGCGCTTGGTGCCGCTGCTGGATCAGCACTCCGAGGAACGCCCCGAGGTCCAACGCGAGGCTGGCCTCTCAGGGGGCGAGCCCCGCGTCGAGCCACTGGCCGCCCCCTCCACCGGAACCGACGGCGCCCGGCAAGCGCTGCTCGACAAGTACACCCAGGATGTAACCGCCAAGGCGCGGGACGGGCGTATCGACCCGGTGTTCGGGCGCGACGACGAAATCCGCCAGGTCATCGACATCCTCGGCCGGCGGCGCAAGAACAACCCCATCCTGGTCGGCGACCCCGGTGTCGGCAAGACCGCGCTGGTCGAAGGCCTGGCCCTGCGTATCGCCGAAGGCAACGTCCCCGACAGCCTGAAGCCCGTCAGCGTGCGCACCCTCGACCTCGGCCTGCTGCAGGCCGGCGCGGGCGTCAAGGGCGAGTTCGAACAGCGCCTGAAGCACATCATCGATGCGGTGCAGCAAGCGCAACCCCCGATCCTGCTGTTCATCGACGAGGCCCATACCCTTATCGGCGCGGGCAACCAGGCGGGCGGCGCCGATGCCGCCAACCTGTTGAAGCCGGCGCTCGCCCGTGGCGAATTGCGCACCATCGCCGCCACCACCTGGAGCGAATACAAGCAGTACTTCGAGCGCGACGCCGCGCTGGAGCGGCGCTTCCAGGTGGTCAAGGTCGACGAGCCCGACGACGCCAACGCCTGCCTCATGCTGCGCGGCCTCAAGGCCCGCTACGCCAGCCACCACGGCGTACACATCGAGGACGGGGCCGTACAGGCGGCCGTCAGCCTGTCGCGCCGCTACCTGACCGGCCGGCAACTGCCCGACAAGGCCGTCGACCTGCTCGACACCGCCAGTGCCCGGGTACGCATGAGCCTCGATTGCGAACCCCAGGCGCTGGTCCGCATCAAGGCGAGCCAGGCCGCGCTGGGGCTGGAGCAGCAGGCCCTGGAGGCAGACGCCCACCTGGGCGGCAGGGCCCCTGCCGATCGACTGGGCGACATCGCCGCCGAGCACGCCGACCTGTCGCGACAGCGCATGGAACTGGAGCGTCGCTATCGTCTCGAGCTCGACCTGAGCCTGCAACTGCTCGATGCACGCCAGGAAGAACCCCGCCAGCCGGAGCGCTGCGCCGAGTTGCAAGGGCGCCTGGAACAAGCACAGGGCGATCAGGCGCTGCTGTCCCTCGATGTCACCGCGCGCAACGTCGCCGAGGTGGTCGCCGACTGGACCGGGGTGCCGCTGGGCAGCCTGCTCAAGGACGAACAGGCCAGCCTGCTGGCGCTGGAGCAGAACCTCGGCCAGCGGGTCATCGGCCAGGATCACGCCCTCGGCGCCCTGGCCCAGCGGCTGCGCGCCGCGCGCACCGGCCTGACCGACGACAAGGCCCCCCAGGGGGTGTTCCTGCTGGTGGGCACCAGCGGCGTCGGCAAGACCGAGACCGCCCTGGCGCTGGCCGACAGCCTGTTCGGCGGCGAAAAATCGCTGATCACCCTGAACCTCTCCGAGTACCAGGAGGCCCACACCGTCAGCCAGCTCAAGGGCTCACCGCCGGGCTATGTCGGCTACGGCCAGGGCGGGGTGCTCACCGAAGCGGTACGCCAGCGGCCCTACAGCGTGGTACTGCTCGACGAGGTGGAGAAGGCCCATCGCGATGTGCTCAACCTGTTCTACCAGGTCTTCGATCGCGGCTTCATGCGCGATGGCGAAGGCCGCGAAATCGACTTCCGCAACACCGTCATCCTGATGACCTCCAACCTCGGCAGCGACCTGCTCGAGGCCTGCCTGCACGAACAACCCGACGCCACCGATGGCACCTTGCAGGAACTGCTGCGCCCGGTGCTGCGCGAGCACTTCCAGCCGGCACTGCTGGCGCGCTTCCAGACCCTGGTCTACCGCCCGCTGCAGGCCGCTTCGCTCAGGCGCATCGTCGACATCAAGCTCGCCCGGGTCGCCACTCGTTTGCGGCGCCATTACGGCCTGGGCTGCCACATCGACGACGCCCTCGGCGATGCCCTGGTCGCCGCCTGCCTGCTGCCGGACAGCGGCGCCCGCAACATCGACAGCCTGCTCAACCAGCAGATCCTCCCTGTGCTCAGCCAGCAGCTCCTGCAGCGCCAGGCCGCCCAGCAGGGCACCCGGGGCGTTTGCCTGGGCTACAGCGCCGAAGAGGGCATCACCCTGCACTTCACCGACCGGCTGGAACAGCCCGAGGAGGCCTGAACATGCTCGCCGCAACCCGCCCCTTCTTCGACCACAGCCGCCACAAGCTCCAGGTCCGTGGCCTCGACACCGCCCTCGACGTGCTCGCCTTCGCGGGCACCGAAGCCCTCAGCGAGCCCTTCAGCTACCAGGTGGAATTCACCGCCAGCGAGTGCGACCTCTCCGCCGAGCAGGTGCTGGGCCAGAGCGCCAGCTTCAGCCTGCATCCGTCGCCCACCGCACTGCCTTTCGTCGGCCTCAGCCTGCCGCCGGCCCGGCCCTTGCGCACCTTGCATGGGGTGGTCACCGGCTTCCGGCGCCTCTCCGGCTCCAACGACGAAGCCCGCTATGCGATCACGCTGCAACCGCGCCTGGCCCTGCTCGGGCGCGGCCGCCAGTACCGCATCTACCAGCACCTGTCGGTGCCGGAGATCGTCGAGCAGATCCTGCGCAGCGAGCGCCACCAGTGGACGGGGCAGGACGTCTGCTTCGACCTCAAGCGCGAGTACCCGAAACGCGAACAGGTGATGCAATACGGCGAGAGCGACCTGGCCTTCATCGACCGCCTGCTGGCCGACGTCGGCATCTGGTACCGCTTCACCGCCGACGAGCGACTAGACATCGACGTCGTCCAGTTCCACGACGACCAGCGCCACTACCAGTTCGATGTCCGCTTGCCGTACCGCCCGCCGTCCGGCACCAGCGCCACGGGGCAGGACGCGGTCTGGGCGCTGCAATCGCAGCATGGCGTGGTGGAGCGGGACATCCACATCCGCGCCTACGACCCGCGCGATGCCGCCGCCCGGCTCGACGGTGACGTCGACCAGAGCCGGGGCGACCCCACCACCTACGGCGAGGCCTACCACTACGCCGAGCCCTACACCGAACTGGGCGACGCCTACGCCCAGGACGAAGACCTGCAAAGCGAGAGCGGCTACTTCTTCGCCCGTCTGCGCCACGAGCGCTACCTCAATGCCCGTACCCGCCTCACCGGCATCACCAGCAGTGCGACCCTGACCCCTGGGCAGGTGCTGGCAATCGACGGCGGTGCCCCCGCGGCCTTCGCCCCCGGCGCCGTCATCACCCGCCTGACCGCCAGCGCCGCCCGCGACCGCAGCTTCGAGGTCCGCTTCGAGGCCATTCCCTATGTCGAGCACATCTGTTTTCGCCCGCCGCCGGGGGAAAAACCGCTGATCGCCGGCACCATCCCGGCGCGGGTCACCAGCCCGCAACCCGACGACCTCTACAGCCACATCGACCTCGAAGGCCGCTACAAGGTCAACTTCCTCTTCGACCGCGACACCTGGCCCGCCGGCCAGGAAAGCCTGTGGCTACGCCTCGCCCGACCCTACGCCGGGGACACCTATGGCCTGCACCTGCCGCTGATCCAGGGCACCGAGGTGGCCATCGCCTTCGAGCACGGCGACCCCGACAAGGGCTACATCGCCTTCGCCCTGCACGACAGTCGCCACCCCGACCACGTCACCCTGAACAACTACAAGCGCAATGTCCTGCGCACCCCGGCCAACAACAAGCTGCGCCTGGACGACACCCGTGGTCAGGAGCACATCAAGCTCAGCACCGAACACAGCGGCAAGAGCCAGCTCAACCTCGGCCACCTGGTGGACGCGCAGCGGCAGCAGCGCGGCGAAGGTTTCGAGCTGCGCAGCGATGGCTGGGGCGCGCTGCGCGCGGGCAAGGGGCTGTTCATCAGCGCCGATGAACAACCCCGTGCCCAGGGCCAGGTGCTGGCCATGCAGGAGGCCGTGGCCCGCCTCGAACAAGCCGGCAGCGAGATGCGCAAGCTATCCGACGATGCCGAAACCGCCCAAGCCGACCCGGCCGACGTGCAAGCCCAACTGGCCCTGCTGAGTGAGCAGCTCGACCAGTTGAAAGGCGCCGTGGCGCTGCTCAGCGCCCCGCGGGGCATCGCCCTGAGCAGTGGCCACCATCTGCAGCTGGCCGCCGAGCGCAACCTCATCGCCAACGCCGGCAACGACGCCGCCGTGAGCGTGGTCAAGCGCTTGTTCATCGGGGTGGGGGAGGGCGTCAGCCTGTTCGTGCGCAAGCTGGGGTTGAAACTCATCGCCAACCAGGGCGCGGTGCAGATCCAGGCGCAGAACGACCGCCTGGAACTGTTCGCCCGCCACGGCCTGGAGATCACCAGCAGCGAAGACGAAATCCGCATCAGCGCCAAGAAGAAGATCGTCCTCAACGCCGGCGGCGCCTACATCAGCCTCGATGCCTGCAGCATCGAGTCGGGTACCCAGGGTGACTACCTGATCAAGGCGGCGCACTTCGATTACCAGGGGCCGGCCACACAGCCGCTGACCATGCCTGTGCTCCCCCTGACGATTGCTCCACCCGCATTGCCGGTACGCCCGACTTTCAACATCCGCTTGCAGGACGTCCCGGGCGAGGAGGGATTCGCGCTGGCTCACACGCCATGGGTCATCCATCGGGGCAATGCCGCCGAGCCGTTGCTGCAGGGAGAAAGCGACGCCCAGGGCAAGGTCCTGCTGGACGACGAACAGCAGAGCCAGCTGTTCGACCACTACAGGACCTCCGATCTTTGGCTCAGCTACCCGGGCCAGCAGATACGGATTCGCCTGCACACCGAACAGAACGACTGGGATAGCGAGGCCTATGCACGGGCGGCCCTGGATTACCAGGCCCAGCAACCGGCCGCGCAGCAGGGCCATCCGCTTGAAGGTCAACGCGCGCAGCTTGACAGCCCGAGCGCCGGCTCCCTCCACAGCCTTTTGCAAAGCAAGGAGTGAGCGCCATGGAGCGGAAACCCTACAACGGCATTCGTGAAAAGGAACTCAACCAGATCAACACCGAAGAAGGCGACGCCTACGCTGCCTGCTCGGCCCCCGACTGGTTCATCAGCCAGTCGGCCTTCGCGCC
>NZ_JBHZGM010000044.1:0-36508 GCF_043392685.1 Metapseudomonas phytobenefica
CTTCCGCTAGCACTTCCCCTTGCCGGGCGTGCAGAGGACTTCCACCTCCAAGTCGTCCAGTTCACCACCACAGTGAACCGAACAGCGCCAGTCACGGCGCTACGCGCCATGCCTGGCGCACCCACAATAAAGGCCCCGCATCAGCAGGGCCTTTCCATGCCGGTGCCTTACACCAGGCTTGCCAGCGCTTCCCGGCTGAACGGCAGGATGTCCTGCATGCGGCCTTCCCGCACTTTGACGGCCCAGTCCGGGTCCACCAGCAGGGCGCGACCCACGGCCACCAGGTCGAACTCTTCCCGGTTCAGGCGCTCCAGCAGGCCTTCGATATTGGCCGGCTGGGCGACCTTGTCGGTCTTGACCATGAACTGCAGGAACTCGCCATCCAGGCCGACGCTGCCGACGGTGATGGTGGGCTTGCCGGTGAGCTGGCGGGTCCAGCCGGCCAGGTTGAGGTCGGAGCCTTCGAACTCCGGCTCCCAGAAGCGGCGGGTGGAACAGTGGAAGATGTCCACACCGGCATCGGACAGCGGCTTGAGGAACTCGCCCAGGGCCTCGGCCGTGGTCACCAGGCGCGCCGTGTAGTCTTGCTGCTTCCACTGGGAGAAGCGGAAGATGATCGGGAAATCCGGGCCGACGGCGGCGCGGATGGCCTGGATCACTTCGATGGCGAAGCGCGAACGGTTGGCCAGGCTGCCGCCGTATTCGTCGGTTCGCTGGTTGCTGCCTTCCCAGAAGAACTGGTCGATCAGATAACCGTGGGCGCCGTGGATTTCCACCCCGTCCATGCCGATGGCCTTGGCGTCGCGGGCGGCCTGGGCGAAGGCGGCGACCACTTCCTGAATGTCGTCCCGGGTCATGCCGTGGACCACCACCTGGCCGTCCTTCACCTTCTCCATCGGGCCGTAGCCGGGCACGCTGGCGTCCGGCTCGGTGCCCAGGCGGCGCACGCTGCCCACGTGCCAGAGCTGCGGCACGATGCGGCCGCCTTCGGCGTGCACGGCGTCGACCACCTGCTTCCAGCCCGCCAGGGCGTCTTCACCGAAGAATCGCGGAACATGGGGATAACCATTGGCGGCCTTGTGACCGATGGTGGTGCCCTCGGTGATGATCAGGCCCACGCCGGCAGCGGCGCGGCGGCGGTAGTACTCCACCACCTTGGCGTTGGGCACGCCGCCCGGGGAGAACGAACGGGTCATCGGCGCCATCACCACGCGGGTGGGCAGCTCCAGGCTGCCGAGGCGGAAGGGTTCGAACAGGGCTTGTACGGGAGCGGTCATGGGGTCTCCTGTGGCCGGTCGCCTGACCGGTCGTCTCGGTTTCTAGGCAATGAAGAATCAGGCCCGGAGCAGCAGCTCCAGGCGCTCGACGAATGCATTCATGGGTGCGGTGCCACCGCCCACCTTCAGGCGCGTGAGCACGCCCTGCCAGGCGTTGGCGATAAAGGCCGCGAGGTTGGCGCAGTCTTCATCGGCCGGCAGCTCGCCAGCGGCCACGGCTTCTTCCAGACAGGCCTTCAGGATGTCCACCGAGCTCTGCAGGATGCTTTCCACCTGCTCCCCGATCGCGGGGGACAGCTCGGCCATCTCGAAACCGAGGCTGCCGATGAAACAGTGGTACTCGGGCTTCTCGCGGCTGGTGAAATGCGCCAGCAGGTCGCGGTAGTAACCGATGATGCGCCGGCACGGGCTCAATGCCGGATTGCCGAGGGCCTGCGCATAGCGCTCCAGGCGCGGCAGATAGAGGTATTCCAGGGCCTGGACGGCGAAGTCTTCCTTGCTGGCGAAGTAGTGATAGAAGGAGCCCTTGGGGATGCCGGCGGCCTGGACGATTTCCTGCACGCCGGTGCCGTGATAGCCACGGCGGGTCATCACCTGGGAGCCCCTGGCGAGGATGAGGTCGCGTTTGTCGAGTCGGATTCGGGTCATGGCGGCGAGCATATGACCGGTCGTCTCGCCCTGCCCAGCACTATTGATCGGCGTGATTGATGGCTACAAGCCTGGGGATATGAGGTGGCGGGAAAGCGTAGGAGCCAGCAAGCTGGCTCCTACGGTCAAGCGTTCATGAGTGCGGGGGGGAATCAGGCCAGGGCCTTTTCGACGGCCTGGATCAGCGCGGGATCGTCCGGTGCGGTGCGCGGCGAGAAGCGCGCCAGCACGCGGCCGTCCTTGCCGACGAGGAACTTCTCGAAGTTCCAGGTGATCTCGCCGGGGAACTCGGCCCCCTCGCCTGCCAGCAGGCGGTACAGCGGGTGGCGCGCCGAGCCATTGACCTCGATCTTGCTGCCCAGGGGGAAGGTCACGCCGTAGTTCAGGCTGCAGAACTCGCGGATTTCTTCCTCGCTGCCCGGCTCCTGCCCGGCGAACTGGTTGCAGGGCAGGCCGAGCACGGTAAAGCCCTTGTCGCGGTATTGCTGATAAAGCTTTTCCAGCCCGGCGTACTGCGGGGTCAGGCCGCACTTGGAGGCGACATTCACCACCAGCACCACCTGGCCCTTGTACGGCGCCAACGGCAGGTCCTGACCGTCGAGCGCGCGCAAATTGAGGTCGTGAAACGCACTCATGACTGACTCCTCGAAAATCTCAGGGATTTCACAGCGGACAAAAAAGGCGCCCCGGGGCGCCCTTTTCGGTTTTATCAGCTTAGCAGCCGATTCGCGATTTGCCGGAACGGCAATCGCAGACGACCGGTCAGTGGTGGTGACCGCCTTCGCCGTGGATGTGGCCGTGGGCGATCTCTTCGTCGCTGGCATCACGCACCTTCACCACCTTGACCTGGAAGTTCAGGCGCTGGCCGGCCAGCGGGTGGTTGCCGTCGACGGTGACGTCATCGCCGTCGATGTCGCGGATGGTCACGATCTGCATGCTGCCGTCCGGGCCGGAAGCGTGGAACTGCATGCCGACTTCCAGCTGGTCGACGCCTTCGAACATGGCGCGATCCAGGGTGGCGACCAGCTCGGCGCTGTATTCGCCGTAAGCGTCTTCGGGCTCGATGGCAACGTTCAGCTCGTCACCTGCCTGCTTGCCTTCCAGGGCGCGCTCCAGGCCGATGATGATATTGCCGGCGCCGTGCAGGTACACCAGCGGGGCGCCGCCGGCGGAACTGTCGATCACCTCACCGGCGTCGTTGGTAAGGGTATAGTCGATGGACACTGCCTTGTTGGCGGCGATCAGCATGGTGCGAGACCTTCTGGAATGAATGAGGAAAGGGCAAGTTTAACCGCGCGACCGGTCGATTGCGACCCGAACACTGACAGGCGGCCCCGGATCGTCGGCTACAGACAAGACGAAGACGGTCACTGGGTGGCGGTGCTTTCCTGCGGTCATACCCAGCATCTGCGGCACCAGCCGCCCTGGCAGTCACGCGCCTGGGTACTCGACTCCGGACTGCGCGCCGCCCAGCTGGGGCATCTCTTCCCCTGCGGCTGGTGCGCACAGGGCGTGCCCCCCGAATCCACTGAGGAAACCTGATGCCCGCACGCAACATCCTGGTAATCCACGCGCGCAAGACATCGTTGCGCTTTGCCCTGATCAACGAAGCCCACAGTCAGTTCATCCTCCACGGCATGGCCGATGGACTCGGCAGCCGTGACGCCGAACTGCGCTGGCAACGCGGCGCTGACAAGGACAGCCTGATGATCCCCAACGCCGACCACCGCGCCGCGCTGTCGCAGTTGCTGCCCATCGTGCAGGGCGCCGCCGGCGGCAAGCTGCACGGCATCGGCCACCACGTGCTGCACGGCGGCGAGCTGTTCAAATCCGCCTGCCGCATCGACGCTCAGGTGATCCGTTGCCTGCAGGCCCTGGTCCTGCTGGCGCCGCAGCAGATGCCGGCGAGCATCACCGGTATCGAGGCGGCCATGCACCTGCTGCCGAACCTGCCCCATGTCGCGGTGTTCGACACGGCTTTCCACCAGAGCATGCCCGAGCACGTCTACCGTCTCGCCCTGCCGGAGGCCGTCTACCGCGACCACGGCCTGCGCCGCTATGCCTTCCACGGCAACAGTCACCGCTATGTCAGCCGCCGCGCCGCCGAACTGGCCGGGCTTTCCCTGGGCGACAGCTGCTGGCTCTCGGCCCACCTGGGCGAGCACTGTTCCGCCTGCGCCATCGTCAACGGCCAGAGCCGCGACGCCAGCATGAACCTGGTGATGGCAACACGCAGCGGCAACATCGACCCGCACCTTTACATCCAGCTGCACCGCAGCCTCGGCTGGAGCCTGGAAAAGATCGACCAGGTGCTGCGCCAGGAAAGCGGCCTGCTCGGCCTCTCGGAACTGGCCGGCGACATGCGCAGCCTGGAACAGGCCCGCGACCAGGGCCACCCCGGCGCGACCCTGGCCATCGAAGTCTTCTGCTACCGCCTGGCCAGGACCCTGGCCGCCGTGGGTTGTGCGCTGCCGCAGCTCGATGGGCTGATCTTCACCGGCGAGATCGGCGAGAATTCACCTCTTGTGCGCAGCCGCACGGTGGATCACCTGAAGCTGCTCAACCTGGCCATCGACCGCGAAGCCAACGCACGCTGCGTGCGTGGCGTCGCCGGCCCCATCCACAAGCGCGGCCATCCGCGCGTGCTGGTGGTGCCCACCAACGAAGAACGTCAGATCGCCCTCGACACCCTGGCCCTGCTTGCCTGAATCGCCTTTGCCAAGGAGCACCATGCACTGCTTTTTCATCGCCCCGACCGGTTTCGGCGTCGGCCTCACCTCCACCAGCCTGGGCCTGGTGCGCGCCCTGGAGCTGGCCGGCCTGCAGGTCGGTTTCCTCAAGCCCGTGGCCCAGCCACACCCCGGCGACCTCGGCCCGGAACGCTCCACCGAGCTGGTGGCACGCACCCACGGCCTCAAGCCCCCGATGCCGCTGTCCCAGTCCCAGGTCGAGCGGATGCTCGCCGACGGCCAGCTGGACGAACTGCTGGATGAGATCACCGGCCTGTTCCACCAGGCCGCCGAAGGCAAGGACGTGGTGATCGTCGAAGGCATGGTGCCGACCCGCCATGCCAGTTACGCCGCACGGATCAACTTCCACCTGTCCAAGAGCCTCGACGCCGATGTGATCCTGGTGTCGGCGCCGGAGGACGAAAGCCTTTCCGAACTGTCCGACCGCCTGGAGATCCAGGCCCAGCAGTTCGGCGGCCCACGCGATCCGAAGGTGCTCGGGGTGATCCTCAACAAGGTGCGCGACGAAGCGTTCGCCCGCCGCCTCAAGGAACAGTCCCCCCTGCTGCGCGGCAACGACTTCCGCCTGCTCGGCAGCGTGCCCTGGCTGGATGAGCTGAACGCACCGCGTACCCGCGACGTTGCCGAACTGCTGCAGGCACAGGTCATCAACGCCGGCGACTACGACCAGCGCCGGGTGCAGAAGATCGTGATCTGCGCGCGCACCGTGCCCAACACCGTGCAACAGCTCAAGCCGGGCGTGCTGCTGGTGACCCCGGGCGACCGTGACGACATCATCCTCGCCGCCAGCCTGGCCGCCATGAACGGCGTGCCGCTCGCCGGCCTGCTGCTTTCCAGCGACATCCAGCCCGACCCGCGCACCCTGGAACTCTGCCGTGGCGCCCTGCAGGGCGGCCTGCCGGTACTGGGCGTGACCACCGGCACCTACGACACGGCGACCAACCTGAACCGGATGAACAAGGAGATCCCGGTGGACGACCGCGAGCGTGCGGAGAAGGTCACCGAGTTCGTCGCCCGCAATCTCGACCTCGACTGGCTGCGCGCCCGTTGTGGCGCCCCCAGCGCGAGCCAGCGCCTGTCGCCGCCGGCCTTCCGCCATCGGCTGATCCAGCAGGCGCAGCTCGCCGGCAAGCGCATCGTCCTGCCCGAAGGCAGCGAGCCGCGCACCGTGCAGGCAGCCGCCGCCTGCCAGGCCCGAGGCATCGCCCATTGTGTGCTGCTGGCCCGGCCGGAAGATGTGCACGCGGTGGCCAGCGCCCACGGCATCGAACTGCCCGAAGGCCTGGAAATCCTCGATCCGGACCGGGTCCGCGAACGCTACGTGCAGCCCATGGTGGACCTGCGCCAGAACAAGAGCTTGAACGCACCGATGGCCGCCGCCCAGCTGGAAGACAACGTCGTGCTCGGCACCATGATGCTGGCGCTGGATGAGGTGGACGGCCTGGTGTCCGGCGCCATCCACCCCACCGCCAACACCATCCGCCCGGCGCTGCAGCTGATCAAATCGGCCCCCGGTTACCGCATCGCCTCCTCCGTCTATCTGATGCTGTTGCCGGAACAGGTGGTGGTCTACGGCGACTGCGCGGTGAACCCCGAGCCGGATGCCAGCGACTTGGCGGAGATCGCCCTGCAGAGTGCGGATTCGGCCGAAGCCCTGGGGATAGTGCCGCGGGTGGCGATGATCTGTGATTCGCCCGATGAGGCCGCGCTGGCCAAGGTCCGCGAAGCCGCCCGCCTGGCCCGCGCCGCCCGCCCCGAGCTGAGCATCGAAGGCCCCCTGCCCCACTCCGCCGCCGCCCGCGAGGGCAGCACCACAGTCTTCGTATTCCCCGACCTCGCCAGCGGCGATGCCGCCTACAAGGACGCCCAGCAGAGCCACCCCGTGGCGAGCGGCGGCCTGATGCTGCAAGGCCTGCGCAAACCGGTGAACGACCTGCCGCGCAATGTCCTGGTGGACGACATCATCCACACCATCGCCCTGACGGCGATACAGGCGGCTTGCAGTAGCGAAAGCTGAACCGTTGCACTCCCCCACAAAAGAGCGATCCGTCCTGCAAGCAACTTCGACCGCCCGGTCACCCTTCGCGCTTGCAGTTGAGTGAACAACCGTTAACCTTTGCCACCATTCTGCCCGCAGCCAGGGAACGCAGCGGGCCCGTCCATAACGAGGTGGCCATGACCACCCCACGGTGAGGCTCCATCCCTTTCATGCTCAGCTTTATCCCCTCTCCCCTGCGCGGCGCCCTGGCAGCCGTGCTTCTGGCGCTCAACACCCTGTTCTGGTGCATGCCGCTGTTCGCCGTCACGGCGCTTAAACTGCTGCTGCCGTTCCGCACAACCAAGGGCGTGCTGAACTGGGCCGCGAGCTTCATCGCCGAAGGCTGGATCAGCTGCAACAAGCTGTGGATGCGCCTGGTGCGCGACACCCGCTGGGACGTCGACGGCCTGGCCGGGCTGGACTACCAGCACAGCTACCTGGTCACCAGCAATCACCAGAGCTGGGTGGATATCCTGGTCCTGCAGTACCTGTTCAACCGCCGCATCCGCCTGCTGCGCTTCTTCCTCAAGCAGGAGCTGATCTGGGTCCCGGTGATCGGCCTGTGCTGGTGGGCGCTGGATTTCCCCTTCATGAAGCGCTACTCCAAGGCCTACCTGGCCAGGCACCCGGAGAAGAAAGGCAAGGACCTGGAAACCACCCGTCGCACCTGCGCCAAGTTCCGCGACAACCCGGTGGGCATCTTCAATTTCCTCGAAGGCACCCGCTTCACCCGCGCCAAGCACGATCAACAGGGCTCGCCCTTCCAGTACCTGCTCAAGCCCAAGGCCGGCGGCATCGCCTTCGTGCTGGATGCCATGGGCGAGCAGCTGCATTCGCTGGTCAACGTCACCATCCACTACCCCGATGGCAACCCGAGCTTCTGGGCCCTGCTGGCCGGTGGCCTGCGCCAGGTGGTGGTACGCATCGAGGAGCTGGATATCCCCCGCGAATTCATCGGTCGCAACTACGACCAGGACGAGCAGTACCGCCTGGCCTTCCAGCAATGGGTCAACCGCCTGTGGGAAGCCAAGGACGCCCAGCTGGAAAGGCTGCACCAGCAGTTCCCGCCGGCCTGATTCCGGAAACGAATAGCCCGCCGATCGGCGGGCTTGTTCTTTTCCACGTCTATGGGGTCTGTAACACCTCATCCACCTGGAGCAGCGGCGCCAGGTTGGTGTAGTTGGGGATATCGGCGCTTATCTCGTCGCCGTTCAGTTCCAGCGTGCTGCGCAATTCCTCCACCGACAGTACCCAGATATTGGCCATGCAGATGAAAGGCGCCACCGCGCCATCCGCTGCGGCCAGCCCCTTGCGCACTTCGATCTTCACCAGGTTTTCGCCGATCAGGCGGGACAGGAGCGGAATGTGCTCCTCGCAGTAGTAGGTGAAGTCGAACTTGGCGCCCGGTGCATTGGGATACGCCACAACAAAGCAGTACATGGAGCCTCCTTATCGCGATTGGCCGGGGCGCTGATCCCGGATGCCCCGACAGGTGAAGTGTAGGCCCGCCGGTTCCGCTCTGCGCGATGCCCCCGCCTGCTCAGGGCGAGGGGGTGAGGCTGTCGGTGCCCTCCCGCAGGGCCTGCCAGTCCACCACCGGGGGAAAGGCGCCAGCCTTGGCCACCGGCAGCCCCGGCGCCACCAGGAAGCCCTGCATGAAGGTGCAGCCGTGCTCCAGCAGCCAGTCGCGCTGGGCCATGGTTTCCACCCCTTCGGCGATTACCTCCAGGCCCAGGTGGCGGCTGAGGTCGATGATGGTGCTGACCACCGCCGCATCGCGCCGCGACTCCAGCATGCTGGAAATGAACAGGCGGTCGATCTTCAGGGTGTCCAGCTCGAAGTGACGCAGGTAGGCCAGCGACGAATAGCCGGTGCCGAAGTCGTCGACGGCGACGCGTACGCCAAGGGCGCGCAATTGCTGGAGCTGTTCGCGGGCCCGCTCCAGGTCCTGCATCAGCGCGCCTTCGGTGACCTCCACTTCCAGCTGCGCGGGCCGCAGGTTGAACTCGTCCAGCACCCGCCTCAGGTCGTCCACCAGCTGCGGCATGCCGAACTGCACCGGGCTGACGTTGAGGCTGATCACCAGGTCGTCGCCGAACGACGGCTGCCAGGCGCCGCACTGGCTGGCGCCTTCGCGCAGTACCCAGTCGCCCAGGCGATTGATCAGGCGGGTTTCTTCCAGCAGCGGGATGAACACGTTGGGCGCCACGGTGCCGGCCACCCGGTGTTCCCAGCGCAGCAGCGCCTCGAACCCGCGCAGGCGGCCGCTCTCGATATGGATCTGCGGCTGGTAGACGAGGTGGAAATCATGCTGCTCGATGGCATTGCGCAGGCTTTCTTCGAGCATCAGCCGCGAACGGGCGCGGCCGTTCATCTCCGGCGAGTAGAAGCGGTACTGCTGGCGGCCGGCGCGCTTGGCCTCGTACATGGCGATATCCGCCGCGCGCAGCAGGCCGTCCACGCTCTGTCCGCATTCGGGGAAGCAGGCGATGCCGATGCTGGCGCCGAGGGTCACGTCGATGCCCTCGATGTGATGGCGGACCGAAACCAGTTCGATGAGACTCTCCGCCACCCGCGCGGCATCCTCGGGATGGTCGAGGGTATCCAGCAGCGCCGTGAACTCGTCGCCGCCCATGCGCGCCAGGATGTCGTAGGGCCGCAGGCAGTTCTTCAACTGTTCCGCCACCCGCCGCAGCACGCGGTCACCGGCCTCGTGGCCGAGGGAATCGTTGATCAGCTTGAAACCGTCGAGGTCCAGGTACAACACCGCCATGCGCTTGCCGTTGCGCTCGATGCGCGCCAGGGAGGCTTCAAGCGCCTGGTGGAAACCGCGGCGGTTGAGCAGCCCGGTGAGGGCATCGGTGATGGCCTGGGATTCGAGCTGTGCGTGCAACTGGCGCACCGCCGACATGTCCAGGGCGATGACCACCATGGAGCGCTGCAGGCGCGGCAATGGCGACGACGACAGCGCCACCGGCAGGCATTCGCCGCTCATGGTCCTGAGGCTGGCGTCGTGGACGCGGTAGGTCTCGTTCTGTTTCCAGTGGCGATAGAAGGCCGAGAATTTCCACTCGCCACCCGTTTCCGGATGGGCGATCAGGCTCAGCAGCGGCCGGCCTTCCAGATCCGCCACCGAGCCCTGGAGCATCTGCGCCATGGCCGGGTTGGCGAAGCTGATCAGGCCGTCCTCGCCGACCACCAGGATGCCTTCGGCGGCATTCTCCAGCACCGAGGCGTTGAAGGCGCGGGCGCTGTCCAGCTGCTGGCTGAGTTGCAGCAGTTCGCGCCGGTTGCGCTCATGGGCCAGCAGCGACTGGATCTTGTGGCGCAGCACCTGGGGATCGAAGGGCTTGAGGATGAAGTCCACCGCCCCGGAGGAATAGCCACGCAGCACGGCGTCCTGGGTGTGGGCGATGGCGGAGATGAAGATGATCGGCGTGAAGCGGGTCAGTGGACTGCTGCGCATCAGCCGCGCCACTTCGAAGCCGTCCATGCGCGGCATCTGCACGTCCAGCAGGACCAGGCCGACCTCTTCTTCCAGCAGGCATCTCAACGCGGCCTCGCCCGAGTCCACGGTGCGCACCTGCCATTCGCCGTCCTCCAGCAGCGCTTCCATTGCGGTGAGGTTTTCCTGGCGGTCATCCACCACCAGCAGGACATTGCCCGCCGGGGCCTCCTTAAGCTGCAGGCGCGCCATGGCGACCTCCGGGTTGTTCCAGCCAGCGGTAGAGCATATCCAGCAGTTCCTGGCGACTCACCGGCTTGGCCAGGTAGTCGTCGGCGCCGGCGGTGATGCATTTCTCGCGGTCGCCTTTCATCGCATGGGCGGTCAGGGCGATGATCGGGATGCCGCAGCCATGCTCCTGCTTGAGCACGCGAGTGGCGGTGTAGCCGTCCATATTGGGCATGGCCATGTCCATCAGGATCAGGTCGAAGGGTTCGCGCTGGAAGCAGTCGATGGCTTCCACACCGTCGCGCGCGGCAGTGACCTTCATGCCGGTCTCATCGAGCAGGGCGCTCAGGGCGTAGATGTTGCGGACGTCGTCGTCCACCAGCAGCACCCGGCTGCCTTCCAGCGGGTCCACCCCCTTGCCGTTCTGCGTCTGGCGCAGGCCGGAGAAGAAGCCCTGGACCGCGGAGCTGAGGTTGTCGAGGTCGTTGCCGGCCTTGCGCACCACCACCGCCGAGTAGCGGCGCAGGCGCTGCAGGTTCTGCTGAGTGACATCGACGCCGGTGTTGATGACCACGCGCGAACCGTCCAGGGGGCGTTCGCGGTCTAGGCTGTCGAGCAACTCGAAGCCATCCTGGTCAGGCAGGTCGAGGTCGATCACCAGGGCGGAAAACTCGCTTTGCGCATAGGCCTTGCGGGCGCTTTCGCCGTTGGCGCTGGCGACCACGTCGAAGCCCAGTTGCTTCAAGTGCTCGCGATAGTGCTCGCGCTCCACCTCGACGTCTTCCACCAGCAACAGCTTGCGCTCCTCCGGCGGGCGGCCACCTTCCAGGTCCTGGAATACCTGCTCCAGGTCCTCGCGGGCGATGGGTTTGACCAGATAGCGGGTGGCGTTCTCGTTCCAGTCCTGGGGCTGGGGCACGCAGGAAATGATGTTCACCGGCGTGGCGCGGTGGTTCGCGTGGCTGCGCAGGCGCCGGTAGATCTGCCAGCCGCTGATGTCCGGCAGCAGGATGTCGAGGATCACCGCCGCGAACCGCTCGTTCTGCAAAAGGCCGATGGCCTGTTTGCCGCTGCGGCAGTGGACACTGGAGAAGCCGTGGGCCTGCGCTTCTTCGGCGATCACCGAGGCGAAGTTGACGTCGTCCTCGACGATCAGCACCGCCGCCCCCTGGCCGCTGCGTACCGGTTGCGCGGGCTCCTCGTCGTCCTTCGGCTGGCTGGCGGCCACTGCCACCGGCATCCGCACGATAAAGCGCGAGCCCCGTCCCGGAACGCTTTCCAGGGTGATGTCGCCGTCCAGGGCGAGCACCAGCTGGCGGGTGATGGCCAGCCCCAGGCCGGTACCGCCGAAGCGCCGGCTGGTGGAGCCGTCGATCTGCTGGAAGGCCTGGAAGATGCGTTCGTGCTGGTCCTCGGGAATGCCGATGCCGGTATCCCGAACGCTGAAGCAGAGCACTTCGCGCTCGTCGATCGCCGCCGCCGGGTCCAGCTCCACCGACAGCTCCACCTCGCCGTGCTCGGTGAACTTGAGGGCGTTGGACAACAGGTTGCGCAGGATCTGGTGCAGACGCACCCGGTCGCTATGGATAACCCGCGGCACCCCCGCCTGGACGTGGGTGGAGAGGCGCAGGCCCTTGATCTCGGCCATTGGGCGCAGGCTGCCGTCCAGCTCCGCGAGCATGTCCTGCACATTGAGCGGTTCGAGCCTGAGCTGCATGCGCCCGGCCTCGACCTTGGACAGGTCGAGCACATCGTTGATCAGCTGCAGCAGGTCGCTGCCGGAACGGTGGATGATGTCGGCGTGGCGGGTCTGCTTCTCGCTGAGGTTGCCGGCCATGTTCTGCCGCAGCTGGTCGCTGAGGATCAGGATGCTGTTCAGCGGCGTGCGCAGCTCGTGGGACATGTTGGCGAGGAACTCGGACTTGTAACGGTTGGCCAGCATCAGTTGCTCGGCCTGGTCACGCAGCTGCTGCTCGGCGGCCTTGCGCTCGCTGATGTCGATGATCACCGCCTGGACCATCAGTTCGCGGCCCGTGCGGATCGGCGACAGGCCCACTTCCAGCGGAATCAGGTGGCCATCGCGGTGCTGGCCGAACAGCTCGCGATTGTTCCCCATGCGCCGTTGCTCGGGCTTTTGCTGGAAGCTGTCGCGCAGGGCCACATGGGCCTCGCGCAGGGACTCGGGCAAGAGCATTTCCACAGAGGAGCCGAGCATTTCCGCTCGGTTGTAACCGAAGAGCTGCTCGGTCTGGCGGTTGACCATGGCGACCCGCCCACGACTGTCCACCAGGACAATGGCGTTGGGCGAGGCTTCCACCACCAGGCGGAAACGCTCCTCGGCGCTCTTGCGTGCCTGCAGGTCCACCAGGTTGAGCAGGTAGCGCGGGTCTCGGCCGTGATTGATGGTGCTCAGGCTGAAGGCCACGGCGATACGCTCGCCGTCATCCTGCAGCAGCTCCGTTTCCACCAGTTCAGTGGGCGCCTGCCGGGACAGTTGTTGCGGCAAGTCCAGCAGCCCCGGCAGGAAGCGACGCAGGTTCTGCCCCACGAGGTTTTCCGTGGTACTGCCGAAAAGTTCCCCGGTACGGGCGTTGGCCATCTCGATGCGACCATCTTCGAGGCAGGTCAGGGTCGCTACCGGCAGGTGCTGCAGCAGCAGGCGGAAACGCTCTTCGCGCTCGGCCAGTTCGCTGGAGGTCGACTGGCTGAGCAGCAGCTGACGCTCACGCTGGTAGAGGTAGCCGCCCACCAGCAACGACAGCAGCATCGCGGCGGCCAGGCCGGTCCACAGGCTGAAGGCGATGCGATTGTTACCGAGCATCGCCTCGTACTGGGCCGTACTGCCCACGCCCAGCGCCCAGATACGGCCGAACAGCTTCAGTTCCAGGGCCCGCTGGAAACGTGGCTGAGCGGCTCCATCCTGGTGATCGAGCATGGGCACGTTGGGGCTGCCCATGTCCTTGAGGTCGATGCGGTAGAGATTGCCCTGGGCACCCAGGATGCCGTCCATCAGATCATTCAGGCGAAAGGCGCCGATGACCATGCCGACCAGCGCCGTGCGCCGCTCTTCCTCGGTGCTGCTGGGCGCGTCCGGGCGATATACCGGCATGTAGAGCAGCAGCCCGTTCTGCGTCTGCTGGTCGGTTTCCTGCCGAAGCTTGAGCGGCCCGGTGAGGCTGGGCTCGCCGCTCTCCCTGGCGCGTTCGATGGCGTCCCGGCGTACCGCCTCGCTCAGCATGTCGAAGCCCAGGGTGCGGCGATTGCGCCAGTCCAGGGGGCTGCTGTACTGCACCACCAGATACTCTTCCCGCGGCTCCGCGGGAAACACACGGAACTCCCGCCGGCCCTGGTCCCAGATCTCGCCGACGAACTCGTTGAGTTCCTCGTGCCTGAGGTAGCGCGCCCAGGCCAGCGCCTGTATCCCCGGGTAGCGTTCCTGCAATTGCAGCTGGTCGGTGGCCCGCGCCCACTCCTCGGCCGACACGGAGGAACTGCCGACCACCAGGCCGGACATGCCGCGCAGCACCATCTCGTAGGCGCGCATCCTGTTGTCGATTCGCTGGGCGATATCCTCCGCCTCGATCTGGAAACGCTGCTCGTGCTCGGCGCGGTTGCGCGTCTCCAGCGCCAGCCATTGCCAGAGTACCAGCCCCCCGGAAACCAGCATCAGGGCGAGCGTCACCAGCAAGGGCAACAGGTACATGCGGAATCGGGGGATTTGAGGTTCGTCCATGCAGTCTCCTGACCTTCCCATGGTCGCCGTCGTCTCGCAGGGAGCGCGTACAGGCGGTTCCGGCGGGGCTCAATGGAGCCCTGCAACGCAGTCTAGTCAGGAAAGTGGGAACTGGCGTTGAGCCAGTAGTCGAGTGACGAGCGGCAGGAACGAAAAGGCCCGCAGCTGCGGGCCTGTTCGGGGAGGGCGGGGATTACTGCTGCGGAACCTGGGCGCCAGGGATGGGGGTCAGCTTGATTTCCACGCGGCGGTTCTGCGAACGGCCAGCCTCGGTGGCGTTGCTCGCGACCGGCTGGTCCGGGCCCATGCCACGGGAGCTTACGCGGGCACCGTTGACGCCCTGGGCCATCAGGTAGTTGGCCACGCTCTGGGCGCGCTGCTGCGACAGGTTCATGTTGTATTGGTGGCTGCCGGTGCTGTCAGTGTGGCCAACCACTTCGATGTTGTTCTGGTCGTACTGTTTGAACGAAGTCGCCAGGTTGTTCAGCGGGGTGTAGAAGTTGCTGGCGATGTCCGCCGAATTGGTGGCGAAGGTGATGTTGCCGGGCATGATCAGGTTGATGTTGTCGCCCTGGCGCTGCACCTGCACGCCGGTTCCTTCCATGCTGCGGCGCAGTTCCGCTTCCTGCTTGTCGACGTAGTAGCCGTAGCCCGCGCTCGCGGCACCTGCCACGGCGGCGCCGATCAGCGCACCCTTGCCACGGTTGTCGTGGTTGATCGCGGCGCCCGCTACGGCACCCGCCAGGGCACCCAGGGCACCGTACTTGGCGGTCTTGCTCATGCCGCCTTCGGCGGGAGCCTGGACCTCACCCTGTTGGTTGTAGGGGTTCTGGGCACAACCCGACAGCATGGCGAAAACGGTAGCGGCGATGATCAGGCGACGCGAGGTGAACATGGACGTTTTACTCCTGAGAAATCCTTTAGCCGGTGTGGCTGCCGGCAATTAGACATGTGAACGCGAAAAAATTCCGTATATCAGGCCCGCACGAACGGATTCTCCCGCATCTCGTCGCCCAGGCGCGTGTCCGGACCGTGGCCGGTGACCACGGTGGCCTCCTCGTCCAGGCTGTACAGGCGCTGCTTGATGGATCGCTCGATGGTGTTGTAGTCGCCGCCCCAGAGGTCGGTACGGCCGATGCCGCGGCGGAACAGGGTATCACCGGCAATCAGCAGCCTGGCCTCTGGGAACCAGAAGCTCATGGAGCCCGGCGTGTGCCCCGGGGTGTGCAGGGCGACGCCGCAGCCGCAGGCCAGTTCCTCGTCGTCGGCCAGCCACTGATCAGGGGCCGGCACCGGCTTGTAAGGCACGCCGAACATGCGGCACTGCATTTCCAGGTTGTCCCAGAGGAACTGGTCTTCCTTGTGCAGGTGCAGGGTCGCGCCGGTGGCCTTCTTCAACTCGCCGGAAGCGAGGAAGTGATCCAGGTGGGCATGGGTGTGAATGATGCTGACCAGCTTCAGCCCATGGGCCTCCAGCCGCGCCAGGATCAGCTCATGGTTGCCGCCCGGATCGACGACGATGGCCTTCTTACTGACCGGATCGCCGATCAGGGTGCAGTTGCACTGCAAGGGGCCGACGGGGAAGGTTTCGCGGATCAGGGCGGTGGACTGGGTCATCGGGCAGCTCCGGTACGGCGGTGCGCGCTGCGGCGCACGGGAATGGCTTCACGGCCTGGAACGATAATCGTCCAGTGGCCTGCCCGTCCATGTCCTGAAGGCCCGGCGCAAGATTGCTGCGCGCATCCGCAGCGTGGCCCGTTGCTTCAGCGCAGCAGGCCGAGGGCCTTGGCCCGGGCCACGGCCTGGGTGCGGCGCTCCACGCCCAGCTTGCTGTTGATGTGGCGGGCGTGGCTCTTCACCGTGTGCAGGGAGATGAACAGGCGATCGCTGATCTCCTGGTTCGAGCAGCCCTGGGCGATCAGCTGCAGCACCGCCAGCTCCCGTGAACTCAGTGCCTCGGCAGCGCCGGCGTCCACCGGCATCACGACGTCGGCGCCGGGCAGCAGTTCGAGCAATGCCCGCACCTTGTCCGGCGAATGGGTCGCCAATTGTTCACGCAGCCACTGGGGGTGCTGCTCCAGCAGTTCGCGATACGGCAGCAGGGCGCCACTGTCCAGGCTGGCCAGGGCGCGTTCGAGCAGCGCCGCGGCCTCGCGCTCGCGACTGGCGCGCAGCAGGCTCACGAGTTGCAGCCGAGCCCCCAGCGCCACATGCATGATCCCCTGCCCTTCGGCTTTTTCCAGCAGGGCACGCAGGCTCGTCTCGGCCTCCGCGACCTTGCCCTGGGCACGGGCCAGCGCGGCCGATTGCTGCTCGATGCACAGCGGCAGCAACGGATGGAATTCGGGCGCGGCGGCGGCGCCTTCACCGGCATAGGTTTCCGCCAGACGCGGCAGCCAGGCCTCGGCCAGCTCCAGCTGCCCCTGGGCCAGCCAGAGCTCGCACTTGGAGAGGGTGATCATCGCCAGGTAGTAGACCGGCGGCACGTCCCAGATGTGCATCAGCCGCTCGGCCTCGGCCAGTTGCGCGAAGGCGGCGGCGAAGCGACCCTCGCGGCCTTCCAGTGCGGCCAGGGCGCAGTGTCCGATCAGCAGGCTGATGTCGCGGCAGGCGCGGGCTTCGGCTATGCCGGCCTGCAGGCTGACCCGCGCGGCCTGGTTCTGCAGGCGCATGCACAGCAGGAAGCCCTGGTAGAGCATCAGGCGCGCCCGGGCCACGCAGGCCCTCGGCACTTCCACGCCACGCAGACGCTCCAGGCCTTGCTGCACCTCTGCCTGGGCGCGCAGGGTTTCACCACGCGCCTGCAGGACGCGGGCACGGTCATAATGGACCAGGGCTTCGAACAGCGGGTTGGCCCCGCGCTGCGCCATCTCCAGGGCCTCGCGGTTCAGGTGGCGGGCGCGCCAGAGGTCGCCGCGCACCAGGGCGAGGTTCCCCAACAGGGAAAGGCACAGGTGACGCTGGCCATAGTTCTCCGCCGACAACGCGGTCAGCGCCTCAGTGCAGAAATGCTCGGCGCGCTCGATATCGCCGCGCCCCCGGGCGATCAGGCCACTGATGGCCTGCCATTGCGCCAGCAGGCTGTGCTGTTGCGCGGCGTCTGGCGCCGGCAGGAAGCGCGCCAGGTTGCCGGCCAGCTCTTCCGCCGCGTCCAGCTGGCAGGCCAGGCCGAGGGCCAGGCTATAGAGCACGCTCAACCGGGGCGTGCTGGACAGCAGGCTGTCGGGCAGGTCCATCTTCCAGCGCAATAGCATGGCGATGTTCTGGTTGGCCAGCAGTTGTTCTTCCGACAGGTTCTGCACCAGCGAGGCCGCGACATCGGGCTGGCCGGCACGCAGGGCCTGCTCCACCGCTTCGTCCAGCAGGCCGCGCGCGCTGAACCAGCGGCAGGCCCGCAGGTGCACGCCGGAAGGGGCCAGGCTGGTGGTGCCGCGCGTGCGCAGCAGGTCGGAGAACAGGTGGTGGTAACGGAACCACTGGCCCTGCTCGTCCAGCGGCACCAGGAACATTTGGTGGGCCTGCAGATGGCGGAGGATGGCAGCGCTGTCGTGGCTCTCGCGCACGGCATCGCAGAGTTCGGCACAGAAACGCTCGAAGCGCGCGGTCTCAAAGAGGAACGCCTGCACCTCCGGCGGCTGGCGCTCGATGACCTCTTCCAGCAGGTATTCCCGGATCAGGCTTTCGTCGCCCCGGGCGCCCTGCTCCATGCCGCTGCCGCCAAGCGAGTCCTGACCGGAGAGCAGCCACAGGCGTAGGCCCGCGACCCAGCCTTCGCTGCGCTGCAGCAGGCCTTCCAGTTCTTCACCCTCGAGCCTCGCGCCTTGGCTGCTGAGCAGCGCCAGGCATTCATCTTCGTTCAGGCGCAGGTCCTGTTCGTTGAGTTCCAGCAGAAGCCGCGAAAGGCGCAGCCGCGCCAGGTGCCAGTCCGGGCGCTGGCGGCTGGTGACCAGCAGCACCCAGCCATCGGGCAGGTGGTTGAGGAGGAACTGCAGGCAGCGGTCGAGCACCGCGTTCTGCGCCAGGTGATAGTCGTCCAGCACCAGCAGCAGGCGCTGGTTCGCGTCGAGACGATCGGCAACCTCGTCGAGCAGGCCATCCAGCCACTGCTCGAAGGCGAACGGCTGGTGCCGCTGGCGCATCTTCAGGTGCCCCATGGCTTCGTCGCCCAGGCCCGGATAGAACTGGCGCAGGCCGTCCAGCAGGCGTTCGAGGAAGCGCCCCGGATCGCTGTCGCGCCGGCTCAGGCTGAGCCAGAGGCTGTGCCAGCCGTGGGGCAGGCTTTCGCAGAATTCGATGGCCAGGGAGCTTTTGCCGAAACCGGCCGGTGCGCTGAGCATCAGCAGGCGGCCTTCCAGGCCATCGGCAAGACGCTCGCACAACCGCGGGCGCGGAACATGGCCGGCGGGACGCGGCGGGCGAAAGAAGCGTGCATCCGCCAGGGGGGCGGACAGCATCGCGGAGCGCGAACTGGTCAGTACGGTCATCACCCAGCTTCTAGGAATGTTGTGCGTGCAGGGGCGCAGACCCGAATGAGCCTAGCTGTTCGGGAAAACCAATAGAAGCCCTGCCGGGAAGGAAGTACGGACGAACAAAAGCCGGCCCGGAGGCCGGCTTCACTACAAGGTGTTGCAGCTGTATCAGCGCACGCCCGCCTGGCGCAGGGCCGCCGGGGTGTAATCGCTTTCGCTGGCGGTGTAGCTGAAGTCGTAGGACTGCTTCTCCTCGTTCTTCATGCCCAGCGCCAGGTAACGGCCGGACAGCAGGTCGTAGAGGCTTTCCAGCGTGTACCACGGCACCTGGTGGTTGTAGTAGTACTGGGCATGGGCCTCGGCGACGCGCCACAGGGTGCCACGACCGTCGTAGTGGTCGATGGCGCCGGCCTGCCAGGTGTCTTCGTCGATGTAGAAGTCACGCTTGGCGTAGATGTGGCGCTCGCCCGGCTTCAGGGTGGCCACCACGTGCCACACACGGTGCAGCTCGTAGCGCGTCAGGTCCTGGTTGATGTGGCCGGCCTTGACGATGTCGGCGTACTTCAGGTTCGGACCATCCAGCTTGTAGCTGTTGTAGGGGATGTAGATCTCCTTCTTGCCTTCGAGCTTCCAGTCGTAGCGGTCCGGCGCACCGTTGTACATGTCGAAGTTGTCGGAGGTACGCAGACCGTCGGCGGCGGTACCCGGACCGTCGTAGGACACCTGCGGAGCGCGGCGCACGCGGCGCTGGCCGGCGTTGTAGAGCCAGGCCAGGCGCGGTTCCTTCACCTGGTTGAGGGTTTCGTGCACCAGCAGCACGTTACCGGCCAGGCGGGACGGCGCCGTCACGCGCTGCTTGAAGTAGAACAGCACGTTGCTCGGCTTGTTGGGATCGTAGTCCTTCAGCTTGTCGCGGAAGGTGAACTCGTCCTGGAAGTACACCAGACTGTAGGAGCCGTTCGGCTGCGGGGTCGCCTGGGTCACCAGACGGCGAACGCTGCCGCCGCGATAGCGGGTGATGTGGTTCCAGATCGCTTCCAGGCCGTTCTGCGGAATCGGGAAGGGGTTGGCGGTTCGGAAGTCTTCCAGACCGTTGCCACCTTCCACCAGTTTGGTGTGGGTGGCGTTGTATTTGGTGGCCTCGATCACGTCCGCCGGAACGGTGGCCGAGCGGTGGGTCTTGTACACCGGCATCTTGTAGGTGTCGGGGTAGCGCTTGAACATCGCCAGCTGGCCGGGGGTCAGCTTGTCCTTGTACTGGTCGGCGTTCTGCGCGGTGATGGTGAACAGCGGCTGCTCGCTGGCGAAAGGGTCCGACAGGAAGCCACGGGCATCGACGGTGCCGGCATTCTTCGGCAGGCCGCCGGTCCACTCGGGAATGGAGCCATCGGCGTTGCCGGCTTTCTCGGCGCCCAGCGGAGTCAGGGTGGTGCCCAGCTTGGCCGCTTCGTCGGCGGACACGGCCGCCATGACGCTGGTGGCCAGCAGGGACAGCGCCAGTGCGCCGGTTTGCAGCAGACTTTTTGTTGTTTTCATTTTCATCGTCTTCCTCAAGATTGCAGTCCGCTTAGAAGTTCACGCCGAAGCTGAGCGCGAGGAAATCGCGGTCGATCAGGGTGTTGTACTTGCCACCGAAAAAGTCGGTGTAGGACAGGCTGGCGGTATAGGTGTTCTGGTACTCGGCATCCAGCCCCAGGCTCACGGCCTTGGCGTCTTCGGTGAACAGACCGTTCGGGCCGTAACCGTCGACGTCATGGGACCAGGCGATGCTGGGCTTGAGGTTGATACCGGCGAACACGTCGTTGTAGTCCCACACCGCACGCATGCGGTAACCCCAGGCGGTGCTGGTGACGAAGCCGTCGTCTTCGCAGTACTTGGCGACGTTTTCAGCCGTGGGGCTGCCCAGGGTTCCGGCATTGAGTGTCACGCACTGGTTGTTCGGCAGCGGGCCAGGGCCGAAGACCGGGTCGCGGCCATAACGCGCTTTGCTGGTGCTCTCCAGGCCGCCGGTGTGGACCACACCGATCTCGCCCACCAGCGTCAGGCGACTGGCGCCCATCACCTGATCGAAGAAGTGAGTGAAGGTGGTCTGGAACTGGGTGATCTCCTTGCGGCGATAGCCGTGCAGGTCCTGGCCCGGCCCCCCGCTCAGAACCGATACGTCCGGGTTCAGCGGAGTCAGGCCGGCGAACAGGATATCGGTGGTGTTGAGCTGCACCGGCGCATTGGGCCGGTAGCTGACCTCGCCGCTCCAGGCCGTGCCGGTGGGCAGGGTGGTGGAGAAGCTCAGACCGAAGAGGTGAATGTTTTCCGGGTACTCGATGAAGTACTCGGAATTGCCTGCGACGACCAACGGAGCGAGGGCGGGAGTCAACTGCCCGGCAATCGCGGCAGCGTTGGGTACCCCGGCCTGGGCCAGTGCCTGGGCCAGCTGCGGGCCGAAGCCTGCGGGGTTACCCGGGGCGAACAGGCCGAAGGTGCTGGCAGGTGCAGCCGATCCGCTGAAGACCGGGGTACGGCTGTGGTAGTTCATGTAATAGGCACCGAATTCGGTGTCCACTTCCTCGGCGAAATAGCGGAACGCCAGGCCGTACTGGCCGTCATCATCGGCGTCACGGTCGGCTCCGCGGCGGACGATCACGCCCTCGTCCGGGTTGCCCCAGATGACACCGTTATTGCTCAGCACGCCCTGTACGATGGGCGAGATGGCCCCCAGCTGATTGGCCAGTTGGGCCTGGGTGCGAAGCACTGCGAGGTTCTGGTCGCAACCATCGGCCACCACGTCCGGCTGGGAGAAGAAGGTGCCGCAGTTATCGATGACGGTCTGGTCCCATTCCAGCTGATAGAAGGCCTCGGCCGACAGGTTGTCGGTCAGGCTCTGGGACACATAGAACATGTTGACCGGAATCAGGCCTTCCTTGATCTCGGAACCCGGGCGACGGAACGCAGACACGTCGATCGGGTTGATCGAGTTGATGGAGTTACCGATGAAGGTGCTCTCACCCCAGCTCACCACCTGTTTGCCCAGGCGCACGCTGCCCGGCAGGTCGGCGATGTTGTAGTTGTGGTAGATGAAGGCGTCGAGCAACTGGGCGCCGGAAGACTTGGCGCCTTCCTTGCGGCCGCTGTCATCGATGTCCTTGAACGGACGGCTCTCGTCCTTCAGCTCGAAGTCGTACCAGTACTTGCCGCGCATGAAGACGCCGGTATCACCGTACTTGAGTTCGAGGTCATGGATGCCTTTGAAGATCTTCGAGAAGGTCTCGCCCTTCTTGAAGTTCAGGTGGCCGTCGTCGGAGGTCTGGGACAGGCCATCCCCACCGTTGTTCACGCCGATCAGGTCCTTGTCGGCTCCCCGCATCGACCAACTGGCCCCCACGGACAGCGACGAGTCGAACTGACCTTCGATTTCACCGATGTTGAACGTTACGCCGAATGCCGGAGCGGTGAGCGTAGAAGCGAGGCTGACGGCCAGCGGCAGTTTTGCCAGGCGCCAGAACGTTGTGGTTGTTGTCATCGACGCTACTCCATGTGTTTTTTGTTATTGATGCTTGCGGACTATAGCCAGCGGGTATTAGCGCTTGATCCCTCGAAAGTGTGATTTGGAACCCCCAGGTACTCTGGCTCGCACCTTCCGACGGACTAGTCCGATCCTTCGGTAGAAAAGATAGCCAGTTATTTTCAGAAAGCAGCAATTAACAAGCCAAGCGCTTGCTTGGTTGCCTGCGCAAAGAAAAGCCCAGGCCGCGAAAAGCGCGGACTGGGCCGGGGTAAAGCGAATCGGAGCGGGTCAGAGCGCAGAGAGGAATGTGCTGCCGGCGGCCTGCCATTGGGCGATGTCGACACGAATGCGTTTCTTGTCCAGCTTGCCCACGCTGGTCTTGGGAATTTCAGTAACAAGCGCGATCTGGCTGGGAATTGCCCACTTATTGATGTGACCTTGCTCGACGAATGGTTTGAGGTGCTCCTTCAATCCCTTGGCGTCGAGGGTCTGGTTGTCACGAACCACCACCAGGGCGAAGGGACGTTCGCCCCACTGCGGATCGGGCACTCCGACCACCGCCACTTCCCGCACCGCCGGGTGGCGGCTGATCAGGTCTTCCAGTTCCAGGGAAGAGATCCACTCACCGCCGGTCTTGATCACGTCCTTGATGCGGTCGCGGATATCGATGTAGCCCATGCCGTCCAGCGTGGCCACGTCCCCGGTGTGCAGCCAGCCGTGTTCCCAGAGTTCCTCACTCTTCTGCGCTTCGTTGAAATAGCCGTAGGTCAGCCAGGGGGCTCGCAGTACCAGTTCGCCCTGGGATTCCCCATCCACCGGCTGGAACTGGCCATCTGCGTCCATGATGGCCGCCTCCACCAGCGGCACCGGCACGCCGGCCTTGATGCGGTAGGTGATGCGCTCGTCTTCGCTGCCGGCCAGCAGCTCTTCATTCAGGTGCGCCACCGAGATCAGCGGGCAGGTCTCGGACATGCCGTAGGCGGCGGTGAGCTGGATGCCACGGGACTTGGCAGCTTCGTACAGGCTGCGATTCAGCGCGCTGCCGCCGATGATCATCTTCAGGCCGCCGAAGTCGTATCCCTGGGCGGTGGGCGCGTTCAGCACCATCTGCAGGATGGTGGGCACGCAGTGGGAGAAGGTGACCTTTTCCTCGCGGATCAGCTTGCAGAGCATGTCCGGCTCGTAGCGGCCGGGGTAGACCTGCTTCACCCCGAGCATGGTGGCCACGTAGGGCACGCCCCAGGCATGCACGTGGAACATCGGGGTGATGGGCATATAGATGTCATTGGTGCCCATCAGGCGGATGCTGTCCAGCGCGCCGACGGTGGACGCCATGGACAGGGTGTGCAGCACCAGCTGGCGGTGGGTGAAGTACACGCCCTTGGGATTGCCGGTGGTGCCGGTGGTGTAGAAGGTGGTGGCTACCGAATTTTCATCGAAGTCGGGGAAGTCGTACTTCGGACTGGCGGCGGCCAGCAGGGTCTCGTACTCGCCCACCAGGTTCGGCAGGTCGGCGTCATGGTCGCTGCCGTCGGTGAGCAACAGGGTCTTTTCCACCGTGGTCAGTTGGCCGCCGATGGCCTTGAAGATCGGCAGGAAATCGCTGTTGACCAGCACGAAGCGGTCATCGGCGTGGTTCATGGTGTAGAGGATCTGGTCCGGCGAAAGGCGGATGTTGATGGTGTGCAGCACGGCGCCGATCATCGGGATGGCGAACATGCACTCCAGGTAGCGATGGCTGTCCCAGTCCATCACGGCGACCGTGTCGCCGGCCTTCACCCCGGCCTCGGTGAGCACGTTGGCCAGGCGCGCGACACGCTCGTTGAAGGTGGCGTAGCTGTAGCGCATGCGGTCGCGGTAGACGATCTCGCGGGTCTTCTCGAAGCGGCTGCCCGACATCAGCAGGCGCTTGATCAGCAATGGATAGATGTAGGCGTTGTCGGCGGGCTTGATGACGCGGGTCTGTAGCATGAGTCGCACCTGGTGAGGTCAGAGAGCTTTTTGTTGTTCCCGACTTTAGGCCTCTTGGTCCAGACGCAAATCAGTCAAAAGAGTGATTTGAAGGGTGACTCTTTTTAGCCTTTCGGTCACAGGATAGAATCCGCAGCTCCGGCCGGTCGCGGCCCTTAATCCACATAGGTAGGTTCGAGATGTCCGATATCGTTATCGTCAGTGGCGCCCGTACACCCATGGGCGGCTTCCAGGGCAGCCTGTCCGGCGTTTCCGCCGTGGACCTTGGAGCGCTGGCCATACGTGAGGCGGTCAGCCGCGCCGGCATTCAGCCGGCCGATGTGCAGGAAGTGATCATGGGCAACGTCCTGCCCGCCGGCCTCAAGCAGGGCCCGGCCCGCCAGGCGGCGCTGAACGCCGGCCTGCCCGCCGCCACCGGCTGCACCACCATCAACAAACTCTGCGGCTCCGGCATGAAGGCCGTGATGCTGGCCCACGACCTGCTCAAGGCCGGCACCAACTCGGTGATGGTGGCCGGCGGCATGGAAAGCATGTCCAACGCCCCCTACGTGCTGGAAAAGGCCCGTACCGGCCTGCGCATGGGCCACGGCGAAATCAAGGACCACATGTTCCTCGACGGCCTGGAAGATGCCCGCACCGGCCGCCTGATGGGCTCCTTCGCCCAGGAAACCGCCGACAAGTACGGTGTCACCCGTGAAGAGATGGACGCCTACGCCATCGAATCCCTCAAGCGCGCCCAGGCCGCCATCGCCGATGGCTCGCTGGCCGCCGAGATCGTCCCGGTGACCGTGACCACCCGCAAGGGTGAGGTGGTGGTGAAGGACGACGAGCAACCGCTGACCGCCAACCTGGACAAGATCCCGGGCCTGAAGCCCGCCTTCCGCAAGGACGGCACCATCACCGCGGCCAACGCCAGCTCCATCTCCGACGGCGCCAGCGCGCTGGTCCTGATGACTGCCGAAGAAGCCGAACGCCGCGGCCTCAAGCCCCTGGCGAAGATCGTCGGCCACGCCACCCAGAGCCAGGACCCGGCCGAGTTCACCCTGGCCCCCATCGGCGCCATGACCAATCTGTTCAAGAAGACCGGCTGGAACAAGGACGACGTGGACCTGTTCGAGATCAACGAAGCCTTCGCCATGGTGACCATGCTGGCCATGCGCGAACACGGCCTGGACCACGCCAAGGTCAACGTCTACGGCGGCGCCTGCGCCCAGGGCCACCCGGTGGGCTCCACCGGCTCGCGCCTCATCGTCACCCTGATCAACGCCCTGCGTAACAAGGGCGGCAAACGCGGCATCGCCTCGCTGTGCATCGGTGGTGGCGAGGCGACTGCAGTGGCGATCGAGCTGCTGTAAGGGCCGTTGCCGGTAGAAAGAAGCGCAGCCCTGGCTGCGCTTTTTTTCACGGAGCATCAACACACGGCCTTGCAGAAGCCTGTGGGCGAATTCATTGGCGAATGAATTCGCCCACAGTAAGAGAGCATCAGGCCGATTATTTCAGTTCGGTAAAGGCCAGCTTGATCCCCAGCCCCACCAGTACGGCGCCCATCAGCCGGTCGAACCAGTGCCCCATGCGCGCGAAGCCGGCGCGCACCCGGCGCTGGCTGAACAGCATCGCCACCAGGCAGAACCAGGTGGCGGTGGCGAAGGCCAGGTAGACACCGTATCCGGCCTGGATGGCCAGCGGCGTGTGCGGGTTGATGACCACGGTGAAGAGCGACAGGAAGAACAAAGTCGCCTTGGGGTTCAGGCCGTTGGTGACAAAACCGGTGACGAAGGCCCCGCGCGGGCTGCGTTCACCGGCCATCAGCGCGGCCTCGGCGGCAACCGGGTCGGCGGGCCTGGCGCGCAGGGCCTTGATGCCGATGTACAAGAGGTAGGCCGCCGCCGCCCATTTCAGCGCGTTGAACAGCATGATCGACTGGGACACGATCAGGCCGATGCCCAGCAACGAATAAGCCACATGCACGAAGATCCCGGTGCCTACCCCCAGCGCGGTCCAGGTACCGGCGCGGCGTCCGTGGGCCACGCTCTCGCGCACGACGATGGCGAAGTCAGGTCCGGGACTGGCCACGGCCAACAGGTGGATCAGGGCAACGGTGAGGAATTCCGTCCAGTACATGCAACCTCCAATGGATGTGACGGGAGCTGTTAGGCTGGCAACCTTACGCCCCCCAACGCAGCCGCAAAAGGTACAGCTCGCATGAACAGCAGTCGCGCAGTCTTCCTCGATCACGCTTCCCTCGACCTTGGCGACCTCGACCTGGCCCCCCTGCGCCGCGCCTTCGGTGAACTGGCGCTGCACGCGCAGACCGCTGCCAAAGAGGTGACCGAACGCCTGCGCGGCGCCCAGGTGGCGATCAGCAACAAGGTTCGCATCGACGCTGCAACCATGGCCGCCAGCCCGGAGCTCAGGCTGATCCTGGTGGCCGCCACCGGCACCAACAACATCGACCTGGAAGCGGCCCGCGCCCATGGCATCACCGTTTGCAACTGCCAGGCCTACGGCACGCCGTCGGTGGCCCAGCACACCCTGGCCCTGTTGCTCGCCCTGGCCACCAGCCTGCCGGACTACCAGGCAGCCGTGCGCGCCGGCCGTTGGCAGCAGGCCAGCCAGTTCTGCCTGCTGGACTTCCCCATCTTCGAACTGGAGGGCAAGACCCTCGGCCTGCTCGGTCACGGCGAACTGGGCGGAGCAGTGGCACGGCTGGCGGAAGCCTTCGGCATGCGCGTGCTGCTGGGCCAGCTACCGGGACGCCCGCCCCGCGCCGACCGTGTGCCGTTGCGTGAACTGCTGCCCCAGGTGGATGCGCTGACCCTGCACTGTCCGCTCAACGAGCAGACCCGCGACATGATCGGCGCTGCCGAACTGGCCCTGATGAAACCCGGCGCCCTGCTGGTGAACACCGCCCGTGGCGGCCTGGTCAACGAAGAGGCCCTGGCCGCCGCTCTGCGCAGCGGCCACCTGGGAGGGGCCGCCACCGATGTGCTGACCCAGGAACCCCCGCGCGATGGCAACCCGCTGCTGGCCGCCGACATCCCGCGCCTGATCGTTACCCCGCACAGCGCCTGGGGCAGCCGCGAGGCGCGACAGCGCATCGTCCTGCAGCTGGCCGAGAACGCCACAGCCTGGTTCAAGGAATCGCCCGTCAGAGTTGTCGGATAATTCCCACAAGACCCTGATAAAATTCGCTGCTTTTATCAGGATCTTCTTCAGATGGACCCACGCAGCGAAGTCCTGCTCCGCCAGGCCGAACTGTTCCAACGCCCGCTGTTGCTGGCCGGGCTGCCGGCTGACGACCTGCTCGGCACCCTGCCCCAGGCCAGCGGCTGGAGCTGGCACGCCGGCGACCAGGCCGCCCTGGAAAGCCGCTTCGCCGGACGCAGCCAGTTCGGTACTACGCCACCGGCGCATGCCTTCGAGGCCGCCGTGTTGTTCCTGCCCAAGTCGCGTGAACTGACCGACTACCTGCTGGCCGCCCTAGCCGCCCGCCTGCCTGGCGGCGAGCTTTTCCTGGTCGGTGAGAAACGCGGCGGCATCGAGAGAGCCGCCAAACAGCTGGCTGCTTTCGGAAAGCCGCGCAAGCTGGACAGCGCCCGTCACTGCCAGCTCTGGCAGGTGACGGTCGAGCAGGCTCCCGCAGCCCCCGACCTGGAAGCCCTGGCCCAGCGCTACAGCCTGGACCTGGCCGATGGACCGCTGGAAGTGGTCAGCCTGCCCGGCGTGTTCAGCCACGGCCGCCTGGATCGCGGCAGTGCCCTGCTCCTTGCGCAACTGGACGACTTGCCCAGCGGCCACCTGCTGGACTTCGGCTGCGGCGCCGGGGTGCTCGGCGCAGTGCTCAAGCGGCGTTATCCACAGAACCGCCTGAGCCTGCTGGACGTGGATGCCTTCGCCGTGGCCAGTAGCCGCCTGACCCTGGCCGCCAACCACCTCGAGGGTGAGGTGATCGCCGCCGACGGTATTCACGGCGCCCCCGAAGGGCTGGCTGCCATCGTCAGCAATCCCCCCTTCCATCAGGGCGTGCACACCGACTACCAGGCCAGCGAGGACCTGCTGCGCGAAGCGCGCAATCACCTGCTGCCCGGCGGAGAACTGCGCATCGTGGCCAACAGCTTCCTCAAATACCCCCCGCTTATCGAGTACCATCTCGGCCCCTGCCAGACCCTCGCCGAGGGAGATGGCTTCCGCATCTACCGCGCCCGCCGGGGCTGACCGGCGGGCCCTGGCCCCTTTTTCCTATTCAAGCGGCATCCGATAGCCGCCCTCCCCCGGTTTCGGCCGGGGGACCTGGAGATATTTGTGACTGATCTGAACATCGCCAGCGCCACTCCCGCCAAGGATGGCCTGCACCGCTCCCTCAAACCCCGCCACCTGAACATGATCGCCATCGGCGGCTCCATCGGCACCGGCCTGTTCGTCGCGTCCGGCGCCACCGTGGCCACCGCGGGTCCCGGCGGTGCGTTGCTGGCCTATGCGCTGATCGGCCTGATGGTCTACTTCCTGATGACCAGCCTCGGCGAAATGGCCGCGCACATCCCGGTTTCCGGCTCGTTCAGCACTTATGGCAGCCGTTTCGTCGACGATGGCTTCGGCTTCGCCCTGGGCTGGAACTACTGGTACAACTGGGCGGTGACCATCGCCGCCGAACTGGTGGCAGCGCAGCTGATCATGAGTTTCTGGCTGCCGGACGTACCGGGCCTCTATTGGAGCGCCCTGTTCCTCGGCCTGATGTTCCTGCTCAACTTCGTCTCGGTGAAGGGCTTCGGCGAGAGCGAGTTCTGGTTCGCACTGATCAAGGTGGTGACGGTGGTGGTGTTCATCGGCATTGGCCTGGCCACCATCTTCGGCATCATGGGCGGCATCGAGTCGCCGGGCTTCAGCAACTTCACCCAGGGCGAGGCGCCCTTCGTCGGCGGCCTGCAGGCCATGGTCGGGGTGGCGATGATCGCCGGTTTCTCGTTCCAGGGCACCGAGCTGATCGGCATCGCCGCAGGCGAATCGGAAAACCCGAAGAAGAACATCCCCATCGCCATCCGCCAGGTGTTCTGGCGCATCCTGCTGTTCTACATCCTGGCGATCTTCGTGATCGGCATGCTGGTCCCCTACAGCGAACCGAGCCTGCTGAAGAATGATGCCAGCGACATCAGCGTGTCGCCCTTCACCCTGCTCTTCGAGCGCGCCGGCTTCGCCGCTGCCGCCAGCGTGATGAACGCGGTGATCCTCACCGCCATCCTCTCGGCCGGCAACTCGGGCATGTACGCGTCCACCCGCATGCTTTACAACCTTGCTCTGCAGGGCAAGGCGCCGAAAATCTTCGCCAGCCTGTCCGCCAGCGGCGTGCCGCGCAATGCGCTCTACGCCACCACCCTGGTGGGTGCGCTGTGCTTCTTCACCTCCATAGTCGGGGACAGCACGCTCTACACCTGGCTGCTGAACACCTCGGGCATGTGCGGCTTCATCGCCTGGCTGGGCATCGCCATTTCCCATTACCGCTTCCGCAAGGGCTACCTGATCCAGGGCGGACGCCTGGCCGACCTGCCCTATCGCGCCAGGCTGTTCCCCTTCGGCCCGCTGTTCGCCTTCACCCTGTGCCTGCTGATCACCCTCGGGCAGAACTACCAGGCCTTCTTCGGCGAGCGCATCGACTGGGCCGGCCTGGCCGCCACCTACATCAGCCTGCCGCTGTTCCTCGCCATCTGGCTGGGCTACCGCCTGAAGAAGGGCAGCAGCCTGGTGAGCTATGCGGAAATGGACGTGCGCGGCGGCGACAACTGACCGCCCGGAATTTCGCCCTTGCCGGGGCAACCCGGCTTGTGCACAATGCGCCCCGTCCTAGGGGAGTAGTCTCCCGCGAGCGCCCTGCTCGCCCGGCATGCGTCAACACACTTGGTCCACAGACCATGGCGCATGCGACCCGGAACCTGAACAGACAGGTCCGCGGTTTGACAAGACCTATGACACACACAACCTGACCCGGGGCGGGCAGATTGCGTGTGTCATGGTGATTAGTCGACCCGCCCCCCGTAGGAACCCTGATGCTGGAATCCCTCTTCGTCCCGACACTGATCGTCGCGCTCGCTGAAATCGGCGACAAGACGCAGCTGCTCGCGCTTCTCCTCGCCGCCCGCTTCCGCAAGCCCTGGCCGATCATCTGGGGCATAGTCGCCGCCACCCTGGCCAACCACTTCGCCGCCGGTGCCGTGGGTTCCTGGGTCGCCAGCTTCTTCTCCCCCGCCACCCTGAGCTGGATCCTCGCCGCCTCCTTCGCCGCCGTCGCCGCCTGGACCCTGGTCCCGGACAAGCTGGATGACGACGAAGAATCCGGCCTGAAGAAATACGGCCCCTTCGTCACCACCCTGATTGCCTTCTTCCTCGCCGAGATGGGCGACAAGACCCAGGTCGCCACGGTGATGCTGGCCGCCCAGTACCCACATTTCGTCATGGTCGTCATGGGCACCACCCTTGGCATGCTGATCGCCAACGTACCGGTGGTGCTGGCCGGCAACTTCGCCGCCGATCGACTGCCGCTGGCGCTGATCCGTCGCCTGGCCGCCGCAGCCTTCGCCGCCCTGGCCGCCTACGCCGTCTACGAAGCCCTGAAGCTCAGCGCAATTATCTGAGCGCTCGAGTGAAACCATGCCCGTCGTCGCGTGCGGCTGACGGGCATCGCCGCACGCTTCACCCGGCGGCGCTTCGGCCAATGGCGGCCCTAGCCGAATCGGTAAAGTGGCGCGCTGGATCAAGCGCAAGGGAGCGCATCATGTCACTGGACGATATGAAGCGGCTGGTTCGCCAGCACATCGAGCTGTCGTGGAACAAGGGTCGCCTGGCCCTGGCCGAGCAGCTGCAGAGCAAGGATTTCCTCTACAAGAGTTCTTTCATCAGCCGGCCCTTCACCAGCAACGACTACCGCAAGATGGTGGCGAACATTCGCGAGGCCATGCCGGATTTGGAAGTCGTGATCGAGGAGTGCATCGCCGAAGGCAACAAGGTGGTGACCTGGTGCACCCTGATCGGCAGCATCCAAAAGCCCGCCCTGGGCTATCCGCCCAGCGACAAGGTGCTGAGCATCTCGGCCATGGCCTTCTGGACCTTCAACAGCCTGGGCGAGGTGCAGGAGATCTGCACCATGTTCGACATGGAAAGCTTCCGCGCCCAGTTGGGCCTCTCCACCCAGCACCTGGCCGAGAAAGCCCTGCCCTGATCAGCTCGCAAGGCGCCTAGAGATAGCCGTTGCTGCGGAACCAGGCGATGGTGCGCTCGAGCGTGACCTCCAGCGGCGTTTCGGCAACGAAGCCCAGCTCGTGGCGCGCCTTGCTGCCATCGAGGAACTGCCCGCCGGCCATGACCGCGATGGCGGTGTCATCCAGCCTGGGCAGCTCGCCCGACATGCGGAATCGCAAGCGCCCGAGCACCGCCATGCCCTTGGCCAGCGCCAGCGGCATGGGCTGCGGAGGCTGCACGCCGAGCAGCCTGGCGATGCGCTCGGTCAGCTCGGCCATCTCGATGTTCCGCCCGGTGAGCAGATAGCGCTCGCCCACCCGCCCCTTCTCCAGCGCCAGCAACAGGCCGCGTCCGGCATCGGCGGCATCTATCAGGTTGCGCCGGCCGGGGACGTAGTGGGTCATCCAGCCTTGCGCCATGGCAGTGATGAGGCGTCCGGTACTGGGGCCGACGTCGAACTCCCCCAGGCACATGCCAGGAATGCCGATGATCACCGGCAGACCGCTGCGCGCCTGCTCGCGGGCCTGTTCATCCAGGGCCCACTTGCAGAGCAGGTAGGCATTCTTCCAGCGCGGCATCCCCTCGTAGAACAGCCCTTCGTGGCCGGGCAGGCCTTCGGGGTGGCGCGGCAGGGCGATGGCCGCGCCGGTGTAGAGGATGCGCGGCACATGGGCAGCAAGGCAGGCGGCGTAGAAATGATTGGTTTCATCGAGGGCGCTGGCGACTTCTTCCTGCCAGCGGCGCGGACGCTTCGGGTAGCTGGCAGCGCAGAAGATCACACCGTCCAGCCCGGTGAGGGCGCGGGTCAGGCCCGCATGGTCGAGCAATTCGGCAGCCCGGCATTCGGGCTCCAGGTAGGACAGTCTTTCGATCCGTGAAGACGGCCGGTGAATCAGCACCAACTGGTGCCCCGCGTCCTTCACCGCCCGTGCCGCGTGATGGCCGAGCAGCCCTGTTGCTCCAAGTACGGCGATTTTCACTGCAACTCCTCATCCGCTGGAGATTCGCCACCCCGAAGCGTCCGGGGTGGCGGCAAGCAGTCTAGAACGCGGGCTGCCGGGATGCCAGGCGGGGGGCATCCCGGCAACCGGGGCCTCAGCGTTGGCCCTTGGCTTGCTGGTACAGCGGCATCACTTTCGGAATGGCCGCCTGCAGCGAGGCCATGCGCGAACTGGACGACGGGTGGGTACTCATGAATTCCGGCGGCGCGCCGCCCCCGGCCTGCTCCATCTTCTGCCAGAGGGTGATGGCGGCGTTCGGGTCGTAGCCGGCGCGCGCGGACAGTTCCAGACCGATCAGGTCGGCCTCGTTCTCGTTGGAACGGCTGTTGGGCAGGGTCATCAGGTATTCCACCCCCGCATTGGCCACCCCCAGGCCGGCCTGGCCGACGCCCAGCACCGAGCCGATCTGGTTGGCCATCTGCACGCCGTAGGCCTTGGACATGGCTTCGCGGCTGTGCTCGCGCAGGGCATGGGCGATTTCGTGGCCCATCACCGCCGCCAGCTCGTCGTCGGTGAGCTTGAGCTTATCGATCAGGCCGCTGTAGACGATGATCTTGCCGCCCGGACCACAGTTGGCATTGAGCTCGTCGCTGTCGATGACGTTGGCTTCCCAGGCCCATTGCGCTGCGTCCGGGCGGAAGGCCGGGGTCTGCGCGATCAGGCGCTTGGCGATGGCATCGACACGGCGGGCGTCGCTGCTGTTCTTGTCCAGCACGCCTTTCTGCTGGGCTTCGCTCAGGGTCTGCTGATAGGACTGCGCGTACATCTGGTTGAGTTCGCTGCTCGACAGCATGCTGAACATGTACTGCTTGCGCTCGACGCCAACCGCTCCGCCACTGGTGGTGTTGACGGCCTGGCATCCTGCCAGGAGAAGGGCCGCGGTCAGCCCGGACAGGTAAAACAGCTTGGCCATGTTGGCTCTCCATCGTTTCGCAAGATCGGTAATGCTACGGCTGGCCTGTGAGGTGGGCAACCGCGTCGCATGTAGACAAGCCGGCAACGCTATTGACTGCAGCGGCGACTCAGGAAATTTCACTGTGCGGCCAAGGCTGGAGGCAGTGCCTACGGGCAATGCAGCCGCTTGCAACACTTGAAGCAGACATGGCCTTTGCTTTTATGGGGGGACGATTGATTCGCCAAGCAGGCCGAAGGTCTGCCCTTCGAAGTCCGATGGGGCAGCTGCGCTGCCCTTGGCGAATGAATTCGCCCCTACGAAGTCGGGCAGCCTCAAGCCGGCGTCAGACACTCCGGCCCATCGAGCTTCGGATCGTTCACCAGGTTGGCCAGGGCACGTTCGCGCAATTGCGGGCCGGGACTGGTCAGCAGTTCGAGCAATTGCATCGACGTCGAGTCGGCAGCGAGCCAGAGGCGCTGCGCTTGTTCGTCCAGCACCAGCGGACGGCGCAGGTCAACGACCGGCCGGGTGACCATGGCCAGGCTGAGGTATTCCACATCCCCCGCCGGGTAGACCTCCCAGAGCCCGGCCATATACAGGGTCCCGCCCTCGGCGCTGATCCAGTAGGGCCGCTTGCGCACGCCACGCCATTCATAGAAGCCATTGGCCGGGATCAGGCAGCGCCGCGAGCGGAAGGCTTCGCGGAACATCGGCTGGTCGGCCAGGGTTTCGGCGCGGGCGTGGGAGGGTGTTTTCGTCAGGTCTGTGAGCCAGGCCGGGGTCAGCCCCCAGCGGGCCATGTCGGCACGGCGCTGGCCGCCCAGCTCGCGCAGCATCAGCACCCGACCGCCTGGCGCAAGGTTCCAGTGCGGCTGGTGATCGGCAGGGAATCCGGGAAGGGCCGCCAGCGCGGGCGTCCAGCGGAACAGGGCGAAGCGTCCAGACATTGGGTAGCCAGTTCGGGTCGGGGATCAGCAGAGCAGAGTGCCGGGGTAACTGTCGGGCTCCTCGCCCGCCAGGGGTTGCGCGGCATTGTACGCGGCGATCAGCCCGCTGGCGTGTTCGGCATCCTCGTCTTCGACCAGCAGGCCGAGCAGCCCGAACGCCGGCAGCTCCCCGATGCCGCCCAGCAGGTGGCCGCCGGCCAGATGCGCCTCTACGCCTTCGCTGGCCAGCATGCCCATCAGCAGTTCCGCTTCGATCAGATCCCTGGGCTCATAGATGCGCCGCATCAGTCATCCTCCCGACGAACCTCCAGACTCCACTCGCGGCCATCGGTCCAGAGCAGGAACAGGATGGGCCGGCAGCACACCGGGCAATCCTCGATGTATTGCTGGTCGCCACCAGAAAGATCCAGCACGGCTTCGGCCGGCTCGCCGCAGTAGGGGCATTGATAGCCCTCCGTTTCCAGCATCCCCGCCTCCCTTGTGACTTGCCTGTATAATCGCCGGTCTACTTCAGGCTCCGTACTGCGGGGCCTCCACCTTTTTACCCAGCCGATTCCAGAACAAGAGTGACCAATGGGCGAATTTGAAGCCATCCGACCCTATGACGATGCCGAGGTCCCGACGGTGCTTGCGCGCCTGTTCGCCGACGACGCCTTCCTCGGCACCCTCACCCGCTATCGTTTCCCGAAGCTGGCGGGCCCGCTGGGCTGGCTCCTCAAGCCTGTTATAGCTCATCGGCTGCGTCGCGAGTTCGCCAGCATCGATTCGGTCGCCGCGCTGCAGGACCGCATCGAACCCTATGTGGACAACACCATCGAGCGCGCCACCGACGGCGTGACCTACTCGGGCGTGGAACGCCTGAAGCCTGGCACCGCGTACCTGTTCCTGGCCAATCACCGCGACATCGTGATGGACCCGGCCTTCGTCAACTACGCCGTGTACCACGCCGGCCTGCCGACGCCGCGCATTGCCATCGGCGACAACCTGCTGCAGAAGCCCTTCGTCAGCGACCTGATGCGCCTGAACAAGAGCTTCATCGTGCACCGCAACCTGGCCGGCCGCCGCGAGAAGCTGGCGGCCTTCCAGTTGCTGTCGGCCTACATCAACCACTCGATCTGCAAGGACGGCCAGTCGATCTGGATCGCCCAGGCCGAAGGCCGCGCCAAGGACGGTAACGATCGCACCGATTCGGCGATCCTCAAGATGTTCCACATGAGCCGCAAGGACGAGCCGTTCTCGGACGTGATCCGCGACCTGCACCTGATCCCGGTATCCATCAGCTACGAATACGATCCCTGCGACCTGGCCAAGGCCCGCGAGCTGCAGATCCGCGCCAGCACCGGCAGCTACGTCAAGGCCCCGGGTGAGGACGACGCGAGCATCGCCCTGGGCATCACCGGCTACAAAGGCCGTGTGCACATCGCTTTCGGCAGCGAGATGGGCAGCACCAGCGACGATGCCAAACAACTGGCCCAGGAAATCGACAAACAGATCCTCGGCGGCTACCGGCTGTTCCCCGTGCATTACCTGGCATACGCCATGTGGAGCGAGCGCGATCCCGAGTTGAACGTGCCGACGGCGGCCGAAGTCTTCGGTGCGGACGAGCTGGCCCGTGCCCAGGCCGAGTGGCAGAAACGCCTGAGCGCCTGCCCGGAGGTACAGCGCCCGTACCTGATCCAGCAGTACGCCACCCCGGTGCGCAACCAGTTCCGGATCAAGGCCGGACTGCCGCTCTGATTCGCATCGAGATTCGGCACAAAAGAAAACGGCGACCCGGAGGTCGCCGTTTTTCATTGCGGGCTCAGATCCGGGTACTGGCCCAGGAGACGCCAAGGGCCACGGCCAGGCTGAAGTAGCCGAAGGCATAGAAGAAGCGATTCAGGCGCTGCGCCGACTCATCCTGGACACCGGGGCCCTCAACCTCTTCCAGCTCGCTTTCGGCGGCCAGACGGGCGATGGAGCGTTGTTCGCGCCAACGGGTAGCCAGCAGTACCCAGGCGCCAGCACATGCAAAGAACAGCGCCAGGCCATTCACGACCTGGGTGGGGTGGGCCAGAAACATGGCCCAAAGCGCCTGCAGCGACATCTCGAACTCCGCTTCAGGGGGTGCAGCCGTGCACACAACCTGCAAGACAAGGAACAGTCCGCCCTGATTCCGGGCGGTTCTCGGGGTGCGCAGAGTTTACAGAAACCGACCGGTCAACTGATGGACCTTCCGACGAATGCCGCCTCTTTCCGGCCGGAAACGAAAAAGCCCGGCGCTTGGCCGTAATGCTGTTCACTTTAGAGGAGCAGCCTTGCGATCTACCGGATAGCGGGACTTGGAGATCTTCACCGTCCTTGGTCTCGAGGGCCTTGGACGGTGATCCAGAAACAA
>NZ_JBHZGM010000045.1:0-35380 GCF_043392685.1 Metapseudomonas phytobenefica
GTGCTCGCGGTGGCTAAAAACACCGAAGTGAGCGGATGACTTGACCGATTTTGGTCGAATCGCCGCTTTTAAAATCGGCAAGGGCAGAAGTCGGCCGGAAATGCAGGGCTACTTCAGACCATCCCTAGGAAGCCAGGCACGGTGAACGGAGATATGCGCCGATGGCCGCTAGTGTTGATGGTATTGAAGGTGTCGCGGATGAAATGCAGCCCACCAATTCCCGAGGCAATAACGGTCGCTGTGCGTTTCTTCTGCTCTTCGGTTGGGCTCCAGCCCGCTTGTTCAATCGCTTCGCTGGCAGCGGCCAGGGCGAAAAGAATGAACCGGTCCATGCGTCGCGCCTCTTTGGGCTCGATATATTGATTGGCGTCGAACCCAGCTTCGAAATCATCTTTCTTATCCGGTACCGTGCCTGCAATGCGCACGGGAAGCTCGCCGAACGGCTCGATCTGGCGAACGCCAGACTTACCGTGGAGCAAGCGTTTCCAACTGCTCTCGACACTCACGCCAAGCGGAGAAACGGCACCCATTCCCGTGATTACAATTCGCTTTTCCATTAGTAGAAAACCTCAATCTCGATGTCTGATCGTCGGCCGGTGTTTATCAGAACGCAATGTTGGCGTGATCAAATTCAACATTTGATAGTTGCCTCTTCCATAGGTCAACCAATCGGAGGAGCGACTATCAGAACTGATAGGCAGAAAAGGGGATGGATTTATTTTTTTACTCTAAATCTGACTCGATGGGTGAGATTAGAGTGCAGTAAATAAATTCGTCCCTTTTTATTCGAGCAGGCTCCTACAGCGTTTCCCCGGTGCAGAAACCAGAAACGCCGCTTACCCGGTGAGGGATAAGCGGCGTTCCTATGTGAACAGGATGTTGATCCGGCGGGGGCTTTTCGTTGGGCGCCCGGCCCACCATCCGGGGCTTCGGTCCTGGACGATTTCTCCTTCACACAGGCAATAGCGAAATTTCCACTGCAGGCTAAGTTGCCGTCCTGCATACCCCCTTACGGATGACTGCTTCCATTCGCATCGGATTGAACCCGATCGACTGCGAAGGACTGCCCGTTGCTCTTTTTTCGATTCATCGCCCCCGTTTTGCTGCTGGTGACGACGTGCACGCCGTTGGCTGTACTGGCGGACGTCTCGCCCGGCGACCGCGACCTGATCCGTGAGCGACAGGAGCGTCTGCTGCAGGAGCAGCAGAAGCGCCTGGAAGAACTTCAGCAACTACCCGGCAGGTCCTTCGAAAGCGCCCCGGAGCAGGTCGTGGAGGAGGGGCATTGTTTCGAGATCCTCGAGATCGATATCCAGGGCGCAACGCTTCTGGCGCAAGGCAAGCGGGATGAACTGCTGGCCCCCTTCATCGGCCACTGCCTCGGTGTCCCCCAGCTCAACGAACTGCTCAAACTGATCACCGGTCACTACCTGGACCGGGGCTACGTCACCACCCGCGCCTATCTGCCGCAGCAGGACCTCTCCACTGGCAGGCTCACGATCATCGTCATCGAGGGCAAGCTGGAGGGCCTCGACAGTTCCGAGCTCGCCAGCGACCGCGAGCTGGCCATGTCCTTCCCCGGCCGCACCCATGAGGTGCTCGATCTGCGCGAATTGGAGCAACTGGTCGACCATCTGAACCGCCTGCCATCCCGTCAGGCGCAGCTGGAACTGGTACCCGGCGAACAGGTCGGTGGCAGTCGCGTGCACCTCAAGGGCAATCGCAGCAAGGCCTGGCAAGCCTCGGTCACGCGCAACAACGATGGCGACATCAGCACTGGCGAGCAGCAGATGGGGCTCGGGCTGGATTGGGACAGCCCGCTTGGCCTGGCCGACCAGCTCAGCCTGCGTGCCAACAGCGATGCGGTCAGCGACCAGTGGCGCCACTCCGACAACCAGAGCCTCTACTACAGCCTGCCCTGGGGCTGGTGGACCTTCAGCTACAACTACAGCCAGCGCTACTACCGCACCCGCAACGACAGCTCCGGATTCGCCTTCGCCATGGATGGCGACAGCAAGACCCATCAGTTGCGCGCCGAGCGCGTCCTGCACCGCGACAACCTGAGCAAGACGGCTTTCAACCTTGGCCTCAGCCATCTGCGCACCCGCAACTACATCGACAACACCCTGATAGACGTTTCCAGTACCCGCCTCAGCGAAGCTCAGCTGGGCTTCAACCATGGCCGTCGCATAGGTACTGCCTTCGTCAACCTGGATGCCGGCCTGCAGCGCGGAATCGGCGCGCTGGACGCCCAGGGATCGGGCGATCCCCATGGCAGCGAGCCGGTGGCTCGCTACACCAAGTACAGCCTCACCCTCAGCTACCTGCAGCCCTTCAGGCTCTGGGGCGAGCACTTCAGTTTCGACAGCCTCGTGTACGGGCAGCGCAGCGAAGACGTGCTGTTCGGCCCCCAGCGCATCAGCCTCGGCGGCCTCAGCTCGGTACGCGGGTTCAAGGACCAGTCCCTGTCCGGGGACAGCGGCGGCTATTGGCGCAATCAGTTGCGCTGGCGCCGGGCGATCACCTGGGAGCCGCTGCAGCCATGGTTCCAGGAGTACGGCGCGGCACTGGCCTATGACCTGGGTGTGATCCATGGCAACCGGCACAACCCGCAGGCCCATGGGCGCATGAGTGGCGACGCCATCGAGCTGAACCTGCGCGGGCAGTACCTCGCCGCTTCGGTGACCTTTGCCCGTTCGCTGGAGCGCCCCGACCTGATCGAACAGCGCGAGAGCCCGATCTACTTCCGTGTCGACGCCTTCTTCTAGCGGGTCGACCTAGCAGACATTTCGCCCTGTTCCCGGACCTTTCCGAGTGGGCGTTGATTTAGCGTTTCGCGGTCATGTAGCGACCGCCTGAGAGGAAACACATGGACGTTCGCAGCCCCCTCAACCAATGCATTGCCCTGGCGCTGGCCGGTGTCCTGTTTCTCAATCCGATCGTCGCTACCGCCGCCGAACTGGCGGTGGACAAGGCCGCCGGGGGTAACACGCAGCTGGGACAGGCCGGCAATGGCGTGCCGGTGGTCAATATCGCCACGCCCAACGGCAGCGGGCTGTCCCACAACAAATTCAGTGAGTACAACGTCGGCCAACAGGGCCTGATCCTCAACAACGCCACTGACAAGACCCAGGCCACCCAACTGGGGGGCATCATCCTCGGCAACCCCAATCTCCAGGGCCGTGCCGCCAGCACCATCCTCAACGAAGTCACCGGTGGCAACCGCAGCCGCCTGGCCGGCTATACCGAAGTCGCTGGCCAATCGGCGCGGGTCATAGTCGCCAACCCCCACGGCATCACCTGTAGCGGCTGCGGTTTCATCAACACCCCGCGCGCCACCCTGAGCACCGGTAGACCCGTGGTCGAAGCGGGGCGGCTCGATCGTTTCGAGGTGGACGGTGGTGACATTGCCATCGAAGGCGCTGGCCTCAACGCCAGCAATATCGACCAGTTCGACCTGATCACTCGCAGCGCCAAGCTCAATGCCGAACTTCATGCCCGGAACCTGAACATCGTCACCGGTCGTAATGATGTGAGGGCCGACAGCCTCGCGGCGACCGCGCGTGCTGACGATGGCAGGGCACAGCCCGAACTGGCCATAGACAGTTCCGCCCTGGGCGGCATGTACGCCGGCGCCATTCGCCTGGTGGGTACCGAGGCGGGCGTTGGCGTGAGGCTGGCGGGCGACATGGCCGCCAGTGGTGGAGATATCAAGATCGACGCCAACGGCAAGCTGATCCTGGCGCAGGCAGCGGCCAGCGGCGATCTGCGTGTGAATGCCCAAAGCGCCGAACTCATCGGGAAGACCTATGCCGGCGGCAGCGCGACCCTGGTCACTCAAGGTGACCTGGAAAACCACCAGGGCCTCGCTGCCCGCAACGAGGTTCGCCTTTCCAGTGGTGGCCAGCTTGGCAACCAGGGCGTTATCGAGGCCGGAGTCAACCCGGACGGCAGCCGCAATGCCACAGGCGACCTGTATGCATCGGCAAAGGCCTTGCGCAACAGCGGCAGTCTGGTGGCCAGTGGCAACCTCGACGTCAATGTCAGCCAGACCCTGGGCAACCAGGGCGGCACCCTCAGCGCCCAAGGCAATGCCCGTGTCTCTGCTGGCAAGCTGGACAACCGCCGGGGCCGGGTGCTGACCGGGGGCGACCTGGCGCTCAGCGCCGTCGAACTGGACAACCAGGCCGGGCTGTTGAACGGCGCCAGCCAGGTGCAGGCCCAGCTGGGCCAGCTGGACAACCGGGGTGGTGAGCTGTCCAGCCGAACCGGCGTCTCGCTGCAGGCCGGCAGCATCGACAATCGCAGCGGCAAGGTCATCGGCGAACAGACGCTGCAACTGCAAGCCAGTGGCGCGGTGAACAACCAGGGCGGCAGCCTTGGCGCCAACCAGCAACTGCAGGTCAAGGTCACCAGCCTCGATAACAGCCAGCAAGGCGATGTCAGCAGCCAGGGCGACCTCGATGTGCAGGTAGCGGGCAAACTCGACAACCACGACCAAGGCCGGATTGGCGCCAATGGCGCCGCCAGGGTTCAGGCGGGCTCCCTGGATAACCGCGCCGGTCAACTCACCAGTGGTTCGACCCTGGATTTGCAAACCGGTCTTGTGGATAACCGCAATTCAGGCCGGATCGCCAGCAATGGCAAGCTGACGGCCAGCATCGCCGGGCTGGACCAGCAGGACGGCGGCAAGCTGTACAGCAACTCCGAACTCGACCTGGACCTCAATGGCGGCACCCTGAGCAACAGCGGCGGCCTGCTCAACGCGCCCGGCCGGTTGTTGCTGAAGAACCCGGGTGATGTCCGCAACCAGGGCGGTGAAATCTCCAGCCAGCAGGCCTTCACCCTGGCCGCGCGTAGCCTCGACAACAGCAGCGGCAAGCTACTCAGCGCCCAGTCCCTGACCCTGCGCATCGACCAGACTCTTAAGAATATAAAGGGCCTGATTTCCGCCGCTGCACTAGATGTTCGCAGCGCCTCCCTGGATAACGGCGGTGGTCTGCTGACCGGCACCGGCGACCTGCTGTTGAAGGTTGGCAGCCAGGTAGGCAACCGTAGCGGTGAAATCTCCAGCGGTGGTGTCACCCGGCTGGAAGCCGCCAGCCTGGATAACCAGGGCGGCGACCTGCTGGGCGACAACGGCCTGGTGGTGTCCCTGAGTGGGGTCCTGGACAACCAGGGCGGCACGCTCGGCGCCGGGCGCGACCTCGAACTTCAGGCCGCAGGCGTCGACAACCGTCGGGGCACACTGGTGGCGGACGGAGCGCTGAACGCCCGGGTCAGCGGCCAGTTCGACAACCAGGAACAAGGCAGTCTGCTCGCGAAGGGGCCCATGGCTGTCCAGGCCAAACGTCTGGATAACCGCGCCGGCCAGGTCGGCGGCCAGGGCTCCGTCGCGATTGACGCCAACCAATTGGACAATAGCGGTGGCAGCCTCGCCGCGAACGGGCCGCTGGTGCTCCGCACGGCGCAGCTGGACAACCGCCAGCAGGGGACGATCAGCAGCAAGGCCGGCTTCACCTATCAGGGCCAACACCTGGACAACCAGAGTGGCCGCATCACTACCGCCGGCCCTCTGTCGATTGACGCCGAGGAGGTACAGAACGCTCAGGGCCGTATCGCCAGCCAGGACGACCTGCGCGCGACGCTCGGGACCCTGGCGCAGCACGGAGGTGAACTGGTCGCCCAGGGATCACTCCAGCTTCACGCCCGCAGCCTGGACAACCGGCAGGGCGGCCTGGTGGGCAGCACGAAAGCGCTGAAACTCCAGGTTGGCGAAATCGACAACCGTGGCGGCGAGCTGTCCAGCCAGTCTCGCGTCAGCCTTGTCGGTCAGCGTCTCGACAACAGCGGCGGCAAGCTGTTGGCCGGCAACCAGCTGGCCCTTGCCGTGGATCGCCTGATCAACCAGACAGAGGGGATGATCTTCGGCCGTCAGGCCACCAGCGTCGACGCCCACAGCCTGGACAACAGCGGTGGCACTCTGGGCAGCGCCACGTCCCTGGTCATCGCCCTGGCGCCCAAGGTCGGCGGGCTGGAAGGCGAACTGGTCAATCGCCAGGGCCTGATCAGCAGTGAGGGCACGCTGGCGCTCCAGGCCAGCCGGATCGACAACCAGGGCGGCACCCTCTCCAGCGCCGCCGACCTCCGGCTGGTCAGCGCCGGCCAGGTCGATAACAAGGGCGGCTCCGTCGTCAGCGACGGTAATCTCGAATTGGCCAGCGCCAGCCTCGACAACAGCGAGGCGGGAGTCCTCAGCGCCAAGGGCAACGCACGTATAGACACCGGGGCGCTGAACAACCGCCAGGGCGGCGAACTCAGCAGCGCCGGTACCCTGGAGCTGGACGCCGGCCAGGTCGACAACAGCGCCCAGGGCCGCATCGCCGCCGGCCAGGGCTTGATCGCCAAGGTCACGGGCCTGGATCAACACGACGGCGGCGAACTGTTCAGCAAGGCCGACCTCAGCCTCGACCTGCAGCAGGGCCAGCTGAATAACGCCAACGGCGGACTGATCAACAGCCCCGGCCGGCTCCTGCTGCAGAACCTGGGGCAGGTCATCAACCGAGGCGGTGAAATCTCCAGTCAGCAGGGCTTCACCCTGGCCGCGCGCCAATTGGATAACGCCAGCGGCAAGCTGCTCAGCAACCAGGCGCTGGTGCTGCGCATCGCCCAGGCCCTGGATAACGTCAAAGGCACGGTTTCCGCCAAGGGGCTGGACCTGCGCGCAGGCAGGCTGGACAACCGCGAAGGGCTGCTCAGCAGCCGTGACCTGTCCACGCTCGTGGTCACCGGCCACTTCGACAACCAGCGTGGCGCCGTGTCGGCCAGCGGCCTGCTCGACCTGACGGCCAGCACCCTGGACAACCGTGTTGGCGAAATCGCCGGCAAGGCGGATGTAAAGGCGAGCGTCGGCAGCCTCGACCAGCGCGGCGGCCTGCTGATCGCTCAAGGCGCTCTGGCCCTGAAGGGGCAGCGCCTCGACAACAGCGGCAACGGCCTGGTCGGCGCCAGCCAGGGCCTTTCCCTCGCCATCGATGAAATCGATAACCGCGGCGGCGAAATCTCCAGCCAGGAGGCCGTCCGGATCGTCGGCGAGCAGCTCGACAACAGCGATGAAGGCCGGCTGCTGGCCGGGACCCGTCTGGGTGTTGCCGTCGCGCATGTGATCAACCGCAGCAAAGGCCTGATTTCCGGCAAGGCCGGAGTGGGCCTGACAGGTCGCAGCCTGGACAACAGCGGCGGCCGCCTGCTCAGTCAGCAGTCCATGAGCATTGCCCTCGGCGAAGCGCTGACCAACCAGCAGGGTCTGATCAACAGCGAAGCGCGTCTCGACCTTGCTGCCGCCAGCCTCGACAACAGCGGTGGCAGTGTTTCCAGCGCGGGCGCCATGGACATCCTCAGTCGTGGTGCGCTGAGCAACGATGGCGGCCAACTGCTGACGGACAGCACATTGACGCTGGCCAGCGACAGCCTGAGCAACCGTCAGGGCGTGCTGTCCGCCACGGGCAAGACCCAGCTCAGCACCCGCCGTCTCGACAACCGCCAGGGGCAACTGACCAGTGGCGATGCCCTGGACCTGACCACGGGCGAACTCATCAATCACGGCGGTCGTATCGGTAGCGGGCAGGACCTCAGCGTTCGAGCCAGCGGCCTGGTGCAACAGGGAGGCCAACTGTTCAGCAATGCCGGCCTCAGTCTCGACCTCCAGGGTGGTGACCTGGACAACCGCCAGGGTTTGATCAACGCCCCCGGCCAGCTGTTGCTGCAGAACCTCGGCAAGGTCGACAATCGGGGCGGAGAAATCTCCAGTCAGCAGACTTTCACTCTGGCCTCGAGCAGCCTCGACAACAGCAGCGGCAAGTTGCTCGGCGCCCAGGCGCTGACCCTGCGCATCGATCAGGCACTGGCCAACCTCAAGGGCCTGATCGCCGCCGCCTACCTCGACGTCGGGGCCACCAGCCTGGCCAATACCGATGGCACCCTGACCAGCCGCAGCGATACCCGGGTGAGCATCAGCGGTGCCCTGGACAATCACCAGCAGGGACTGATCAACGCCACCCAGCAGCTCAGCGTGAAGGCCGGCAGCCTGGACAACCGTGGCGGCAGCCTGTTGGCCGGCAGCGCCCTCGACCTGCGTGCCCAAGCCATCGATAACCGCGACAACGGCCTGATCAACAGCCAGGGCGAACTTGGCCTTGGGACCCTGGCACTGGATTCCAGCCAGGGTGGCGAAGTCTCCGCCAAGGGCGCCCTGAACCTGTTCGTCGACCGGATCATCCAGCGCCAGGGCCGTCTTATCGGCGCCTCCGGCTTGAGCCTCGACCTCAACGGCGGTGACCTGGACAACCAGGGCGGTCTGATCCTCGCCCAGGGCCCGCTCAACCTCCAGCACCTGCGCGACCTGGCCAACCAGGGCGGGGAAATCAGCAGCAGAGAGAGTTTCGTCCTTGCCCTGCGTAACCTTGAGAACAGCGGCGGCACGCTCATCAGCAGCGGCCAGCTCAGCCTCAGCGGCGCGCAGCTGAGCAACCAGGGCGGCCTGCTCTCCGGTTGGCAGGGTCTCAGTGTCAGTGGCCAGAGCCTCGACAACCGCAACCTCGGCACCCTTTCCAGCCGCGACGGCAATCTGTCCGTCATCCTGAGCGACGCCCTGCAGAACAGCAACGAAGGTGCACTCGTCAGCCAGGGCAGTCTGGAGCTCAGGGCCGCCAGCCTCGACAACAGCAACAAGGGCATCCTCTCCAGCGGTGGTGACCAGCAGCTCGATGTCGCCACCCTGCTGGACAACAGCGCAGGCGGGATGATCGACAGCGGCGCGCAATCGACCCTGAAGGCCGCCAGCCTGAACAACGCCGCCGGTACGCTGCAGGCGCAACAGGCACTCACCCTGAGCGCCGCCACGCTGGACAACCGCGCCGGCAATATCGCCGGCAACGCCGCGCTCACCCTTAACCTTTTAGGTGCCCTCGCCAACGCTGACGGCAAGCTGGCCAGCGCGGGGCCGTTACTGCTGCAAGGGGCCACCCAGGTCGACAACCGGAACGGCCAGATCGTCAGCCAGAGCCTGCTGACCCTGCTCACCGGTGACCTGGACAACCGCGCTCGCGGCACCGTCGCGGCCAATGCTGCCCTGCTGCTGACGGCGACTGGCGCGGTGCAGAACGACGACGACGGTCTCATCTACAGCCGCGATGCCGGTGTGCGCATCCAGTCCGCCAGCATCGACAACGGCCTGGGCAGCGTGCAGGCCAGTGGCGATCTGGAGATTGTCAGCAGCGCCTTCTCCAACCTCGGCGGACGGGCCATCAGCCAGGCCGGCAACCTGGATATCCGCGCCGACACCCTGGACAACCGTGGCGGCACCCTCGCCAGCCTGGAAGGCTGGGTCAAGGCCCGCCTGAGCGGCTGGCTCGACAACGGCCTTCACGCCGACAGGGGCGGTGTGGTCCAGGGGCAATCCCTGGACCTTGCAGCAGCCTCGGTGGCCAACCAGGGCGGGCACCTCTCGGCCCGCTCCGGCAACGCCCTGCTGAGCGTCGCCAGCCTGGACAACAGCCAGGGCGCGCTCTTTGCCAGGCAACGGCTCTTGGTCAACGGCAACAACCTGACCAACGCCGGGCAGATCGCCGCCGGTTCGGTGGACTTCAGCCTGGCCGGTGCGTTGAACAACGAGGCCGGCATCATCGAAAGCGACAGCATCCTGACCTTGGCCGCTGCCTCACTGGACAACCGCGGTGGCCAGCTGCGCGCTCTGGGCACCGGCGGCCGCACTCAACTGACCGTGCAAGGCCTGCTGGACAACCGCAACGGCACCCTGGAAACCGCCAACCTCGAGTTCGGCCTGGCGGCGGGCAGTCTGCAGAACGTCGGCGGTACCCTGCTGCACGTCGGCAGTGGCGCCTTCGACATCGCCTTGCCCCACGTCACCAATGCCGGCGGCAGCATTGTCACCAACGGCGGCCTCACCCTGGCCGCCGACAGTTGGACCAACAGCTCCATCATCCAGGCCGGCCGCCTGACGGTGAACGTCGGCCAGTTTCATCAGACCGCCAGCGGCCAATTGCTGGCCAGCAACACCTTCGTCGGCAGCGGCGGAAACTGGAGCAACGATGGCCTGATCGCGAGCGATGGCGCACTCAGTCTCAACTTCAATGGTTCCTACAGCGGCAGTGGGCGGGTCACCAGCCTGGGCGACCTGAGCATGAGTGCCACCGAGTTGATCCTGCCCAGCGCCGGACGCATCACCGGCGGTGGCAGCACCAACGTCCGGGTGGCCGGTCTGTTCAGCAACAGCGGCGTGATGACCTCGGCCAGCGATCTCACGCTCAACGCCGGACAACTGAACAACTACGGCACCCTGGGCAGCGCGGAGCAACTGCGCCTGGTGACGCCGAGCCTGCTCAACGAGAACGGCCTGATCTTCAGTGGCGGCGACATGGCCCTGCGGGTGGGCAGCTTCACCAACCGCTATGCGGATGTGTACAGCCTCGGTGCGCTGGATATCGCCGCCGACGATTCAGGTGCATACAGCAGCGTGCTGGAAAATATCTCCGCCACCCTGGAAAGCGCCGGCGACATGAGTCTGGCGGCGACCAGCATCGTCAACCGCAAGGATACCTTCCAGCTGGATCGTGAACGGGTTTCCAGCGTCCTCGCGCTGACCTGCCACCGGTGCCAGGGCAATACCTGGGGCATCAGCTTCGTTGCCAAGGAACAGTACCAGTCCACCATCCTGGTGGACTCAGCTGCCTCGCTCATCTCCTCGGGTGGAAATCTGGCCGTTGAATCCGCAACCTTCCAGAACCTGCAGAGCCTCGTTTCCTTGGAAGGGAATCTCGATATCAGCACCGGCGTCTTCAGCAACCAGGGCGCTGCGGCCGGCACCATCGAGCGTACCCGGGTGTACAGCACCGGCGGGATAAGCAATGGAACCGCTTCGCGCCTGATAAGTGGGGTGTTGTTGCCGTTCAACCAGCGCAACGATCCGGATTTCCCGGGCCTGCGCATAGCTGACGCATCTGGACAGATCCATACCGTCCTTCCCACAGTGAAGAAGATCGGCAAGGACGATCCTCCGGCTGCCTACTATTCGTTCCTCGATGTCATCGGCAGGACGGTCAATCTCTATACGAACTACCCCGTATACAAGGACCAGGTGCTTGCACCGCCATCGCTGTACGATCCCAATCGGCATGAGCCGTTGCCCCCTGAAATCACGCGCTGGGGTGTCGAGAACGATTCGGAGATCAGCCTGAGCTCCGGGGTTGCCGCACAGGCGACGATCCAGGCAGCAGGCAGCGTACGCATTCAGGCGGGTGAGCGGCTGGAGAATGGTGTCATCGCACCTTCACAGCAACACATCGCTGGCGTGAGCAGGGTTGGCGCCACATCGGCCGATGGGGCCGGCGCTACGACTTCCGTTGTCATCAACGCCCAACTGCCTCCTGACCTCGCCCAGCAGCAGGTCAATCCCCTGGCCCTGCCGGGTTTCAGCATCCCCACGGGCTCGAATGGGCTATTCCGACTCAGCGGCATCGATGGCAGCGAGGCAAATGCCGACCAGACCGCGCAAGGGCCGCAGAGTTGGACCCTGGGTGGCGCCAGCATCGGTCTGGCCGAACGTGAGCAGGTGCTGACCGATACACAGGCACGCCAGGTACAGGTCAACGATGCTGGACAGACGATCATCGGCGACCGTCAGTTGGAGTTGGGGGAGCGCCTGCAGGTCGAAGGCGCCCGCATCGGCACCATCCAGGTCGATACAAGCGATGCATCTTCCGCTTTCGCCGTGCCCGATCGTTCCAGCGTTTCCGGCGGTACCAGCCAGGGAGGCGGCATCGTCGAGCAGCGGCCTGCCGGCGGCAGCCAGCCGCAGGACGAAACAATTGCCCGCGTCCAGGACCTGCCGGGTAGCCAGGTGGCCCCCAAGCCCCACAAGTACCTGATCGAAACCAACCCTGAACTGACCAACCTCAGGCAGTTCCTCAGCTCCGACTACCTGCTCGGCAAGCTCGGCTACGACGCGGATCAGGCACAGAAACGCCTGGGCGACGGCCTCTACGAACAGCGTCTGGTGCGCGAGGCCATCGTCGCCCGCACCGGCCAGCGCTTCCTCGACGGTTTGACGTCTGACGAGGCGATGTTCCGCTACCTGATGGACAACGCCATCGCCAGCAAGCAGCAACTGGGCCTCAGTGTCGGCGTGAGCCTGTCCGCCGCCCAGGTGGCGGCGCTGACCCACGACATCGTCTGGATGGAAGAACACCTGGTGGACGGCGAGAAGGTGCTGGTGCCGGTGCTTTACCTGGCCCAGGCCGAGGGTCGCCTGGCACCCAACGGTGCGCTGATCCAGGGCAAGGACGTGGCACTGATTTCCGGTGGCGAGCTCAGCAACCAGGGCACCCTGCGCGCCAGCAACAACCTCAGTGCCACCGCCGGCAACATCGTCAATGGCGGTTTGATCGAAGCCGGAAACCGCCTCGACCTGCTGGCCACCGACAGTATCCGTAACGCCCAGGGCGGCATCATCGCGGGTCGCGACGTAAACGCCATCGCGCTGACCGGCGACATCATCAACGAGCGCTCGGTGACCAGTCATCGGGTCGATACGGCGAGCCGAACGGCGCAGCGGGATTACCTGGACAGCGCAGCCCGCATCGAAGCGGCCAACAACCTGAGCCTTTCCGCCGGGCGCGATATCGCCAATATCGGTAGCGCGCTGCAGGCCGGCGGCGACCTCTCCCTCAGTGCGGGCCGGGACGTGCAGATCCTTTCCCGTGAGGAACGGCTCGGCCAGGCCTTCGGTTCCGGATACCGGAACGAGAGCGTTAGCCAACACGGCTCCAGCCTGAGCAGTGGCCGTGACCTGAGCATCGAGGCCGGGCGCGACATCAGCGTCATAGCCAGCCAGCTGGAGGCCAAGCGCGACATCCGCATGGATGCCGACGGGGACATCCTCCTGGCCTCGGCAGCCGATGAGGAGCACTTCTACTCGAAGATCAAGAAGGTCACCCGCCAGGAAGACCACGTGCGCCAACAGGAAACCTCATTGGTGGCGGGGCGTGACATCGACCTGCAGGCCACCAAGGACCTCACCCTGGTGGCCAGCCGGATCGAAGCCGGCGAAGAAGCCTTCCTCTATGCCGGCAACGACCTCAGCCTGCTGGCGGCCGAAGACAGCGACTACTCGCTGTACGAGAAGAAGAAAAAGGGCCGTTTCGGCAGCAACAGCTTCAGGCGCGATGAAATCACCGATGTGCGCAACATCGGCAGCAGCATCACCTCCGGCAGCGCCCTCGCCCTGGTCAGCGAGGGCGACCAGCGCTACCAGAAAGCCAGGCTGGAATCCGGCGCCGACCTGACCCTGGATAGCGGCGGCGAAATCGCCTTCGAGGCGGTGATGGACCTGCACCAGGAAAGCCATGAAAAGAGCAAGGGCGACCTGGCCTGGGTCAGCGCCAAAGGCAAGGGCACCACCGACGAAACCCTGCGCCAGAGCGAACTCATCGTCCAAGGCGAAATCGCCATCAAGGCGGTGGAGGGCCTCAAGGTCGACCTCAAGCATATCGACCAGCAGACCGTCAGCCAGACCATCGACGCCATGGTCCAGGCCGATCCAGGCCTGGCCTGGATCAAGGAGCTGGAGCAGCGGGGGGATGTCGACTGGCAGCGGGTGAAGGAAGTGCATGACTCCTTTAAGTACAGCCACTCCGGGCTGGGGGCGGGGGCGCAGTTGGCGATTGCCATCGTCATGGCCGCCACGGTGGGACCCATGGCCGGTACGGCTGTCGGCGGCGGTACCACGGGGGTAATTGTGGGAGCCGTGGCGACAACCGGTGCGACCAAAGGCACGGTCAGCGCCATCAACAACCAGGGCGACCTGGGGGAGGTCTTCAAGGATGTCACGTCCAAGGAGAGCCTGAAGGACTACGTCGTCGCGGGTGGTACTGCGGGCCTAACCTCAAGCCTCTTCGACAAACTGTTCGGGACCGAGACCAATCCCTTCACGGACAAGGTCAACAACGTTGATCTCGGCGCGCTGGAAGGGGTTGGCAACTTCGCCGGCAACCAGTTGGCCCAGAGCGGCACCGCTGCTGCGCTGAACCAACTGATGGGGCGTGATCCGTCGTTCAAGGACGCCCTGCAATCCGCCCTCTACAACACCCTGGCCGCCGCGGCTTTCAACGCGGTGGGCGATTACACCGAAGGCAAGTTGCCGGACGGCAGCCCGCAGAAGGTGGCAATCCACGCCATTGTTGGCGGCCTGCTCAGCGAGGCCACCGGCGGCGACTTCAAGACGGGGGCCATTGCGGCGGGGGCCAACGAAGCTTTGGTTGTGCAACTCGATGCACTGGTGAAGAACGACCCGGCGTCGTTGACCATGTCCTCGCAACTGGTCGGCTTGATAGCGGCGGCGGCGGTTGATGGGGATATCGAGAAGGGGGCGTGGGTGGCGCAGAACGCCACGCAGTACAACTACCTGGATCACAGTGATTCGAAAGACTTCGAAGCCAGCATGAAGGAATGCGGCAGCGATGAGAGCTGTCAGCGCAAGAAATGGGAGGACGCCGCCAGTGGGTTTGGCCAACTGAGCCAAGCCAACTTCGACGAAGCCCTAGCTACGGGCGGTGCTGTTTGGGCAAAAGACAAGATGGGGCGGATTGCCGCTGGCCTTGACGTCTTGGGCTCAATGAGCTGTGCGACGACGACCTGCGAAAGCTACAAGTTCACGCTGATTGACCGCGCGCTGACCAGCTATGCTCGCCTGGCGGATGTGGTGGGGGAGTGGGAGCCGATCCTTGGAGTCATCGGCGGCGTTGCCGCTGGTGTCGCTGGGTCCCGACCCGGCAGCAGTACAACACGTCCGGAAGGCAGCAACCCGACCGTTGGCTCGGCTCAGTTCAAGAAGGCCTATGAGTACTGGGCTAAGGTCAAGGCTGAGGGCGGTCCAAAAGGGCTCTCATCAGTCAAGCATGCGTCTGGAGTAGAGCTTCCTAAAAGCCAAGCGAGGATGATTGCTAATTTTGAGACTGCGGGTTACCCATCAAAACCTGTGGTCTCACCAACTAGCGGTAACGTGGTTGGTACTCAATATACGTTGCCCGATGGCTCGCGCGTTCGTGTAATGCAAGCGGATGGCCGTAGTCCTCAAAGAGCATCGTTTGAAAATGCTAATGGCGGGCCAATAGACCCGACGACGGGTAAGCCACCGCAGCCACCGAAAGGCCTTTCTAAAACTGAAAGGAAACAGTGGATTAGAGAAAGAACTCATATTGAGCAGGTAGACTAATGTTTGATTTCTTAAGTCTTGTCTTATCTTATCTCCCACTTTGCATTAAAAATATTGAGTGGGATGGTGATACCCTGGTTATTTCTGGCGAAAATTGGAGCTTTATCACTAGTAGTGCTTGGAGAGTATCTCAAGGTAAAGAACTCTTGTTTGCATGTTGGGATGAGCAAATAGATACACGCACAGAAGGTTTGGTAGGGTTATCAGTTGTTGAAATTTCATGGGTCGCGAGTGAACAGCCTATTGATCCATCATTTATTCTTTCTGATGGGCGAAGGCTAGATGTGTTCTGTTCTTCTTTTTCTGAGCCGTGGGTGATGAATCTTCCGGATAATAGTGTTTATGTCGGGAACTCATAGGTGCAAAAGGAACTGCAACAGATATAGAACCTAGAATTGTCCAGCAAATGGGCAAGAGAGGATGGACAGAAAGCTCCATACAATCTGTTATTGATAAACCTGTTAGAACTGTTTCAACGAAAGACACCCGTTTTGATCCTATTTCTGGTACACGCCTCAATGATTCAGCGACGGGTTATATTGCTAAAGATGGTTCTTATGTTGTGCGGAATGATCGTACAGGAGCTATTGTTCAGGTTTCTAATAAAAATGATCCTAATTGGGTTGCACCATGGGATTAATTGATATGGAAAGTGTTCTTGTAAATAGTTTGTCTGTTAGCCCAACAAGGCTGTGGGGTGATGTCCCGTTATTTGGAGTATCAGATAGTCTTGAGTTAATTGGCTACTGTGAGAAAAATGATATAGCAGTTCTTGGAATAGAAGGATTTAGAGTCAATAATGATAAGCGGGTTCCTGATATGGACTATATAGTTGATTTTTCTGAGTTGTTCAGAGTTTCTGGTAAGGACTTTACGGAAAAATCATTACAGATTTCTAAGTCTTTTGTTCAGAGTGTCGAGGTTCTAGATATTTATTTTGAGTTCTTGCTAGTTAAATGCTAACTCGTAGTTTTTGAATATCCCCGGCTTTGCTGGGGATATTCATATTTGTTATTCCGCCGTAATCACCAATCTATTCTTAATCAAAAGCGCGGCGAACAAGGACAAGCGAAAAGCCAGAGCCTAACGCGCTGCACTTGTTGTGCCCCTGGCCGTCCCGTCGGCTGCGCCAACGTGCCGTCCAGGGGCTGGAATTTTTAGCTGCGGCTAAGCTCGGTGGCCATGAATCGAACGAACTCACGCAATCCGCTGATCTGGCTGCGGAAAAGCGGAAAAGGGGACAGATTTATTTTTCATACTCTAATCCGCTGTTGCCAAATTATCCACATCATATCGTTCAACGTGGCCATAACCGACAGGTTGTGTTTGCCGAGAATGCGGACTTCGAACGTTACCTAGCCGACCTTCGTGAGTTGAAGGATGCCTTCGGGGTGAAGGTCTATGCATTCTGCCTGATGACCAATCATGTGCACCTGCTGCTGGCTCCAAGTGATTCACTCGGTGGACTCAGACAGTTGATGAAGACCTTGGCCGCTCGCACTACGCGCTACCGCAATCGTTTGGAAGGTCGCTCCGGAACGGTGTGGGAAAGCCGCTACAAGTCGAGCATCGTGCAATCCGATACTTACCTGTTGGCGTGCAGTCGATATATCGAACTGAATCCTGTGCGGGCATGTATGGTGGCGGAGGCTGGGGATTATCCCTGGTCGAGTTATGCCCTGCGTATTGATGCTGCGCCTGAGCAGAACTGGTTGGACGAAGACCAATGCTTCAAGGCGCTCGGCGTTACGGTTGAGGAGCGACGCCATCGGTATGCCGATTTTGTACGGCAAGCGGTTCCTTCCGAGGAATTGGTCCTTATTCGAGAAGCCATTCAACGCGGCCAACTCACTGGAACCAACCGCTTTGTGGATGAGGTTGAGCGTATTGCCGGCGTGCGAATTGAGCGGAGAAAGCAGGGCAGACCGAAAATAGAGTAGCGAAAATAGATCTGTCCCCTTTTTTCCGAAGAGAAACTCACCATTTCCCACAACCTTTGACGAACTTTTCACACGTTCATAGTCATATTCCTTGCTTTTCGATCAGATGGACTGGTCAAGGCTCGACTAGGGCGGATGTCTATGAAGTTCGATCTACACAAGGCTGGAGGGCGTCGGTTCGACTGGGCCGGATTCGGCTGGCTCTTCCTCTTCTTCTGGTATTTCTCGGGTGTCACCCAGTTCCTGATCCAGGTGACGGGTACCAGCGGATTCGCCGGATTCCGCCAGGCCTTCCTGCTCAGCGGCCTGTGGCTGATCCCGGTGCTGCTCTTCCCGGTGCGCACGCGGGCCATCGCGGCCGTCCTGGGAACGCTGCTCTGGCTCGCCTCCTTGCCGGCTTTCGGTTACTTCCTGGTCTACGGCCAGGAATTCTCCCAGAGCGTCATCTTCATCATGTTCGAATCGAACGTGGCGGAAGGCTCCGAGTACCTGACCCAGTATTTCTCCTGGTGGATGGTGCCGGCCTTCCTTGGCTATGCCCTGGGTGCCGTGCTGCTGTGGACGCGCCTGCGTCCGGTTCATCTGCCGCGCGGCAAGGCGATGCTCGCGAGTCTGGCGCTGCTGGCGGCGCTGGTGGGCTATCCGGCGGTCAAGCAGGGGCTGGGCAACGAGACCTTCGAGGCGGCCCGCGACAGCTTCGAGAAGCGCATGGAACCGGCCGTGCCCTGGCAATTGCTGGTGGGCTACCGCCAGTACCGCCAGCAGTTGGCCGAGATGCATGACCTGCTGGAAGGCAACGCTCGCATCGCGCCGCTGGCCAATCTCAAGGATGCCAACGCCGGCCTGCCGGCCACCCTGGTGCTGGTGCTTGGCGAGTCCACCAACCGCCAGCGCATGAGCCTCTACGGCTACCCGCGCCCGACCACGCCGAATCTCGATCGCATCCGCGACCAGTTGGATGTGTTCGACAACATCATCACCCCGCGTCCCTACACCATCGAGGCGCTGCAGCAGGTGCTGACCTTCGCCGATGAGCGCAACCCCAATCTCCACCTGACCAGGCCGTCGCTGTTGAACATGATGAAGCAGGCCGGCTACAAGACCTACTGGATCACCAATCAGCAGACCCTCACCAAGCGCAACACCATGCTCACCCACTTCTCCAAGCAGGCGGATGAGCAGTTCTACCTGAACAACAACCGCAACCAGAACGCGCGCCAGTACGACGACGATGTACTGCCGCCGTTCGAGAAGGTCCTGGCCGACCCGGCGCCGCGCAAGTTCATCGTGGTCCACCTGCTGGGCACCCACATGAGTTACCAGTACCGCTATCCGCGCGAGTACGACCGCTTCACCGACCGGCAGGGCGTGCCGGCCAGCGTCACTGACGACCAGTTGCCCACCTACAACAGCTACGACAACGCCGTGCTGTTCAACGACCACGTGGTGTCGAGCCTGATCGAGAAGTTTTCCGGCAGTCGCGCCAATGGCTTCCTGCTCTATCTTTCCGACCACGGCGAAGCGGTGTTCGATCCGGAGCATCCCGAGGTGCTGGGGCGCAACGAGGCGGCACCGACCGCGCCCATGTACACCATTCCCTTCATGCTCTGGCGTTCGCCTCAGTGGCGCGCCGAGCACCCGCAGGAGCTGCGCGCCAGCCTGAGCCGGCCCTACAGCAGTTCCAGCTTCATCCATACCTGGGCGGACCTGGCCGGGCTCAGCTTCGATGACTTCGACCCCGGTCGCAGCCTGGTCAATGCCGCCTTCCAGCCGCGCCCGTTGCTGATTGGCGATCCCTACCAGCCCAGGACGTTGATCGATTTCAGCCTGATCAAGCCCAGGACCAAGGCCGCCGATCTGGAAGTGGTCAGCGGTGAGCGTGAACCGGCTGGCAGAAAGGTGCCGCCGGGTTGACCGGCAGGGCGATTTTGTCTGTAGTTCGCCTCTGCCGAATTGCGGCATCAACGCCCTCCATTGCAAGGACACACCATGGCCGGAGCCAGCCTGCTGACCCTGATCGACGACATTGCGACCCTGCTCGATGACGTCTCGGTAATGACCAAAGTCGCCGCGAAGAAAACCGCGGGCGTATTGGGCGATGACCTGGCGCTGAACGCCCAGCAGGTCAGCGGCGTACGTGCCGAGCGCGAGCTGCCGGTGGTCTGGGCGGTGGCCAAGGGGTCGCTGGTGAACAAGGCGATCCTGGTGCCGGCGGCCCTGCTGATCAGCGCCTTTGCGCCCTGGGCAGTGATCCCGCTGCTGATGCTGGGCGGTGCCTTCCTCTGCTTCGAGGGCTTCGAGAAGCTGGCGCACAAGTGGCTGCACAGCCACGAAGAGGATGAACAGGCCCACGCTGCGCTGAGCGAAGCCGTAGCCAACCCGGACGTGGACCTGGTGGCCATGGAGAAGGACAAGATCAAGGGCGCCATCCGCACCGATTTCATCCTCTCCGCCGAGATCATCGTCATCACCCTGGGCACCGTGTCCGATGCGGTGTTCGCCAAGCAGGTGACGGTGCTCGTCGGCATTGCGGTGATCATGACCCTGGGCGTGTATGGGCTGGTGGCCGGCATCGTCAAGCTGGACGACCTCGGCTTCTATCTGGTGCGCCGGGCCAGCTCGACCGCCCGGGCCATTGGCCGCGGCATCCTCGCCGCCGCGCCCTGGATGATGAAGGGCCTTTCGGTGCTGGGCACAGCCGCCATGTTCCTGGTGGGTGGCAGCATCATCCTCCACGGCATTCCCGCCGCCCACCACCTGCTGGAGCCGGTTCTGGCTGCTGCTGGTGGCTTCTCCTGGCTGTTGCAGATTCTGATTGACGGCGTCGCGGGCATCGTCTCCGGCGCGCTGGTGCTGGCCGGGGTGAGTCTGGTGAAGAAGGTGCTGGGTGCCGTCAGGGGCTGATCGATTGCACCCGGAGCGGGTTCCCGGTGCGCGGGGCGCACCCTTGGGTTGAACTACGAACTGCCTCCCCTCGCCCTACAGCTCATGCAGAGCGATTCGACGGCTTTGAACTAGGCTGAAAGTCCCGTACTCCGGGTTTGCCAGCATGCTCGACACTCCCCATGACGATGATTTCTGGCGGGATGCCACGCGGGACAAGGCACAGGAAGCTCATCTCGGCCCAGCTCTGGAAGCACGGGCGCGTAGCGGCGCGCCGATGCAGGGGTTCTGCCTGAAAAAATGCCGGCTGGCCGGGCTCGATCTGGTGCACCGTGGCAGCCACACCGGCTACGACCTTTCCGGCAGCGATCTCTACCGCGCCGATCTGCGCGGTGCCCACCTCTTCGCCATCAACCTGCGTGGCGCGTCCCTGATGAAGGCCGACCTGCGGGACGCCAACCTGCACTGCGCCGACCTGCGCGACGCCAATCTGCTCGGGGTCAAGCTGGAGGGCGCGCGCCTGGACAATGTGATCTGGGACGAGCGAGTGCTGCAGGAGCGTGAGGCGCGTGAAGCGCGCAGGCACGGGCAGTGGTCGATGATGCTGGACCTCCTGCAGCAGGCGGAGGAGATTTATCGCAACTTGCGTATCCAGTTGGAGAAGGCCGGTCTGTTCGAAGACGCGGGGCGCTTCTTCTATCGCGAGATGGTCATGCGCCGGCTGCAGATGCCGCGCTGGTCGGCCCAGCGGCTGTTTTCCTGGATGGTGGACCTGTTCTGCGGTTACGGCGAGCAGCCCCTGCGCGTGGTGCTGTTTTCCCTGGGCTTCGTGCTGTTTTGCGCCGTGCTCTATTTCTTCGTGGGCATCCATCACGGCGACGTGCGGCTGGCCCTGTCCCTGGATCAGGACCTGTTCACCAACCTGGAGGAACTGGGTGCCTGCATGTATTTCAGCGTGGTGACCTTCACCACCCTCGGCTACGGTGATATCGCGCCGCTTGGCGTGTCGCGCCCGCTGGCGGCCTTCGAGGCCTTCGTCGGCAGCTTCACCATGGCGCTGTTCGTGGTGGTCTTCGTGAAGAAGATGACCCGCTAGAGACTGGGCAGCATCTGGCCCGGGCCCGTCAGGCTTTGGGCTTGAAGGCGCAGTAGCCGGGGCGCGGACCAATGCGCGGGTGGTTGCGGCAGGTTTCCGGGCGCTTGTCGTAGACGGTGCACAGCCGGCTCTTGCGGTCGAGGAAGTAGCAGTCGTTGTTGCTCATGCGGGTGAGGGTGAAGATGCCTGACTTCTGGTTAAAGCGCTCCACCACACCGTCTTTCATCAGCCTTTTCGCGATGTTCTTCGGCGGCTCGCCGCGCTCGAACTCGGCCACCAGCTCCAGACGGATCAGGTCGCTCAGACGCACTTCGACCGGCATGGTGCAGCAGCTGGAAACACAGGCGTGGCACATGGTCTTGTCGTATTTGATCCAGGTGTCCGTCCGGTCGAGGTCGGCACCGACGATCATCATGGTCTTCATGGTCGGCGAGCAGCAGGCTAGGGGAGAAGGGCGGGCATCATAGCGATGTCGGTGAAAAAGTGAACAGTTCCCCGTCGGGGAGCATGAAATTTCCCTTTGTCTCTACGGAATTGTGCCGGTCTTGTGCTGAGCTGTAGGAATCTTCTGTGTCTGTGAGTCAGGGCTCAGTCGTCTCTATTGGGCCGATGCCAGTTCTCTTGTAGCTTCTGGCTGCTACTGGCCGCGAGGAATGCGGCTCACCTGCCCAACCATCCGAGTAATCGCTGCATGCAATGGATTTTCATGCTGATTGGCCTGGCCTTCGGGGCCGGGATTGATGAGAGCGTCACCGGTGCCCTGCTCGGCGGCCTGATGGGCCTGGGGCTGGGGCAGGCCATTCGCCTGCAATGGCTGGCGCGGGAGAACGCCGAGCTGCGCAAGTCGCTGGCCAGCTTCGCGGCCCGTTTCGACAAGGGCACCCAGGCCATCCATGAGCGCCTGCTCAAGGTGGAGCAGGGCGTCGCGCAGCTAGCCGAGGCGGGGCCTCCCGTCGCCGAACCGGATACGCCAGCGGCGCAGGCCGCGCCTGAACTGGTACCTGACGACAGTGATCTGGTCTGGGAACTGCCGGCCGATGTGCTGGCACAACCCACCGCCGCGGCTGAACCGGCCCCCGAGCCTGCCCCAGCCGCCGCTGCAGCTGATGCCTGGGGCCAGGAAGCGCGACCCGAGACACCACGCCGCACGCCACCGATCCCCCCCAGGCCCCGCGAGCCCTCCCTGCTCGAACGGGGCTTCGCCGCCGCCCGCAACTGGCTGTTCGGTGGCAATACCGTGCTGCGCATCGGCGTCGTGCTGCTGTTCCTCGGCCTGGCCTTCCTGCTGCGTTACGCCACCGAAGGCATGGTGGTGCCGGTTGAGCTGCGGTACGCCGGGGTGGCGCTGGCCGCCATTACGCTGCTGGGGCTCGGCTGGTGGCTGCGCCGACGCAATCCCAGTTACGGCCTGATGCTCCAGGGCGCCGGGATCGCCGTGCTCTACCTGACGGTATTCGCGGCCATGCGCCTGCATCCGTTGCTCGACCCGAAGATGGCCTTCGGCCTGCTGGTGGCGGTGACCCTGTTTTCCGCGATCCTCGCGGTGGCGCAGGACGCCCTGGGCCTCGCAGCCGCAGCGGTGCTGGGCGGCTTTGCCGCGCCCATCCTCACCTCCAGCGGCAGCGGCGACCATGTGGCGCTGTTCAGTTATTTCGCGCTGCTCAACTCGGGCATCTTCGCCATCGCCTGGTTCAAGGCCTGGCGCCTGCTCAACCTGATCGGCTTCGTCGGCACCTTCGGCATCGGTTTCGCCTGGGGCCTGCGTTCCTACCGGCCGGAGCTGTTCGCCAGCACCGAGCCCTTCCTGGTGCTGTTCTTCCTGATGTACGTGGGCATCGGCCTGCTCTTTGCCCGGCGCAAGCTGGCCGAGGCGGCCGATGCGCCGCAGGAGCGTGGCGAGCTGCTGCGCTGGTCGGCGCGCCAGGCCGACACGGTGGACGGCACCGTGCTGTTCGGCCCGCCGATCATCGGTTTCGGTCTGCAGGTGGCGCTGATCCGCCATATCGAATTCGGCGCCGCCTTCAGCGCCCTCGCCCTGGGGCTGTTCTACATCGTCCTGGCGCGCCTTCTGGCGGGGCGCACCGCTGGCCGCGCATTGCTGCTGGTGGAAACCTGCCTGGCACTGGGCGTGGTGTTCGGCAGCCTGGCAATTCCCCTGGGGCTGGACGCCCGCTGGACCTCCGCCGCCTGGGCGGTGGAAGGCGCCGGCATCTACTGGCTCGGCTTGCGCCAGGGCCGGCCGCTGGCGCGGGCGTTCGCACTGCTGCTGCAATTCGGCGCGGCGCTGGCCTTCCTCGGTGGGCTGCGTGCGGGTGGCGACAGTCTGCTGGAAGGCTCACCCCTGGGCGCGCTGATGCTGGGTTCCGCACTGCTGTTCGTGTTCTGGCAACTGCGCCGGGCGCCTGCCGAGGCTGCCACGGCGCTGGAGCAGCGCAGCGCGCCGGGGTCCGCCTGTGCGGGGCTGGCGTTCCTCTACCTGATGGCGCCGCTGGCCTTCGCCGCCGAAGGCACGTCCATCGCCTGGGCGCTGGCGGGGCTGGCGACGATCTTCGTCGGGCTGCGCCTGCTCTCCCGCGCATTCCTGTTCAGCGCCTTCGCCGTGCAATTGCTTGGTGGCGCGATCTTCCTGCTCGATCTGGACGGCACCGGGCTGGGCAGCGGCGGCGTGCCGGGGTGGCGCGGCTTGCTGGTGGCTTCGCTCATCGGCCTGGCGCTGATCGCCGGGATGCTGCTGGCCGCCCGCCACCCGCTGGCGCGTACGGATGTGCGGCTGCTGCGGGGCTTGTCGCTGGTCCTGCTGGCCGGGCTGGCCTTCGTCAACCTGGCGGTGCTGTTCGTGCTGCCCTGGCGCACCGCCGGCGCGGTGTGGGCAGGCAACGGCCTGTTGATCCTCTGGCTCAGCCTGTATCTGCAGCAGCGTGCGGCGTTCTGGTTCGGCCTGTGCCTGCAGCTCCTGGCCGGTTTCAGCTTCCTCGCGGTGAGCCCGCTGCTCTTGGGCGAGCTGAGCGGTGAAGGCCTGCGCCCGCTGGCCCATGCCGGTTTCTGGACGCCGGCGGTGCTGGCGCTCGCGGCCTTCGCCGGTGCCTGGCGCCTGCAACGGGCGGCGCGGGCGGAGGTGGCCATGGGGAGGCTCAGCCTCGCGCACCTGGCGCAGCTGCTGCTGGCCTGGAGCGCCGGTTGGTGGGCCCTGGCCTGGCTGGCGGAGATCGGCCGCTTCGCCACGCCCGAACTGCAGGTGCCGCTGGCCCTGTTGCTGGCGTCCGCCAGCGTCGCCTTCACCACCTGGCTGGCCGGCCGCGAGCAATGGCGTGCCCTGGCGCTGTTGTGCCTGGTGCTGGCGCCGGCGGGCCTGGTGGCGCTGGCGGTGGCCTGGGAGCCGCAGTACCACCCGGCGGCAAGCTTCGGCTGGGCAGGCTGGGGCGCCTTGTTCGTCGTGCACCTGCTGACGCTGCGTAGGCTGGATGGGCTCTTGCCCGGCGGCGCGCGCAGTGCTTCCCATGTGCTGGGCTGCTGGCTGCTGCTCGGGGTGCTGGCGCTGGAACTGCGCTACCTGCTGATGCTGCTGTCCGAGCAATACAACGCCTGGCGCTGGCTGGGCTGGGCGCTGCTGCCGAGTGCCTGGCTGCTGCTGGTGGCCTTGCGTCCGCGCCTGTCCTGGCCGGTGGCGGCCTATCCACGGGAATACCGCCTCTGGGCCTCGTTGCCGCTGGCATTGCTGATGCTGGCCTGGTTCTGGATCGCCAACGCCTGGAGCGACGGTGCCGCAGAGCCGCTGCCCTATCTGCCACTGCTCAATCCGCTGGAACTGGGTCTGCTGTTCGCGCTGCTGGGCGTCTACCGATGGGGGCGCGACTGCCTGCCCCGGTTCGATTTGCCTGAACCGCCAGCCTGGCTGATTCAGGGCGTGGCGGGCGTGTCGCTGTTCGCCCTGGCCACGGCGGCGGTGTTCCGTTGCGCGCATCACTGGGGCGGCGTGCCTTACCAACTGGAAGCGCAGCTGGATTCCATGCTGGTGCAGGCCGGGCTGTCCATCGTCTGGACCAGCATCGCCCTCGGCCTGATGGTGGTCGGCCATCTGCGCGCCTGGCGCCAGCTCTGGCTGGTGGGGGCGGTGCTGATCGCGCTGGTGGTGGCCAAGCTGTTCTTCGTGGAACTGGGCAATCGCGGTGGCTTGGAGCGCATCGTGTCTTTCATCGGCGTCGGCGTCCTGCTGCTGGTCGTCGGCTACTTCGCGCCCCTGCCGCCCAGGCGCGCGGAACCTGAACAGGAGCGGGTCAACGCATGATCGCTTTGTCTTCCCTGCGCCGCCCCGGCCTGGCCCTGCTGGCTGCCCTGGGGCTGCTCTGCCAGCCGCTGCTCGCCGCCGAGCAGCCCGAGGATTTCACCACCCGCGTCGAGCTGCGCGTGGAAGGCCAGGGCCCCTGGTATCGCCTGGACCTTCCCATGGCCCTGCATTTCGCCGCGCGCCATGCCGACCTGCGTGACCTGCGGGTGTTCAACGCCGAGGGTGAGGCCCTTGCCTACGCCCTGACCCGCAGCAGCGCCAGTGAACGTCGCGCTCGCCAGGAACACTCCCTGCGCTGGTTCCCCCTGCATGGCTCCACCGAGGACGCGGCAGGGTTGCCCAGTGTGCGGGTTGAGCGCAGCACCACGGGGACGGTGGTGCAGGTGGTGCCGGAAAGCCCGGCTTCGGCGGCTGGGCAATTGCGCGGCTGGCTGCTGGACGCCAGCGGCGTGCAGGCACCCCTGGAGAAGCTCAGCCTGGACTGGAACGGCGCTGGCGAAGGCTTCCAGCGTTTCAGCATCGAGGCCAGCGATGACCTGCAACACTGGGCGTCCTGGGGCGAAGGCCAGGTGGCCCGGCTGTCCTTTGCCGATCAGCGCATCGACCAGCGTGAGGTGACTCTGCCGGGACGTCCGGCGCGCTATCTGCGCCTGCTCTGGCAGAGCCCGCGCCAGGCCCCGCAACTGACCGCCGTGAAGGTGGTGAGCGCCAGCCGCGAGAGCCTGCCGGCGTCGATGGCCTGGTCGGCAGCGCTGGAGCCGGTCAGCAGCAAGGATGGCCAGTATGTCTGGGAGCTGCCCTTGGGGCTGCCCATCGAGCGTTTGCGGATTGCCGTGGAGCGTCCCGGCAGCCTGTTGCCGATCCAGGTGGAAGCGCGTCGTGACGGCGTGCCGCAGTGGCAGCCGCTGGCCTCGGGCCTGCTCTACCGCCTGCCCCAGGATGGCAAGGAAGTGGCCCGGGAGGAACTGGACCTGCCGGGCTGGATGGCGGTCAAGCAGCTGCGCCTGACGGTGGACCCGCGCGCCGGCGGCTTCGGCCAGCAGGTGCCGCGCCTGGAAGTGGGCATGCATGCCACCCAGGTGGTGTTCCTCGTCCGGGGCAACCCGCCGTTCACCCTGGCGCTGGGCAATGCCGAAGCGAGCCGCACGGAACTGCCCCTAGCCACGCTGGTGCCGGGCTTCGACGCTTCCAGCCTGGAGAAGATGGGGCGCGCCGAGGCGCTGGCGATTCCGCCGCAGGTCGGCGAACATCCGGCGGAGCGGCAGACTGCCGAGCAGGTCGTCTGGAAGCGCGTCGGCCTTTGGGCCGTGCTGCTGTTGGGCGTCGGCCTGCTGGGCGTCATGGCGTTCAGCCTGTTGCGCCGGCCGGTCACTCGTTCCTGACGAGTGTCACGGCTTGCAGGCCGAAGTAGTGGCGTTTTGATGTATCTTTGTCCGGTCATTCCACGGGCCGCAGCAGCCGGCCCTTTTTCAGGTCAGGACGGCCAGTGCCCAGCCTCAAGCAGTTCCACTCGCGCCCTTACTCTTCGTTTGCCAGGCTCCCCGGAGCCGGTCGATGAGCGCCTGCCTGGCCGGCGGCTGGAGTTTCAGCTGGCCGGTGGCGCTGACCCTCGCGCTCGGCATCGGGGTGATCCTCATGGCGCGTTGGGTCAGCTGCCAGCGGCATTTCCCCGGTCGCGAGAGCTTCATCGTCCTGCATGCCGGCATCTGCTGGTGGCTCGCCGCAGCGGGGCTGGAGCTTGCAGCACAAGGTCCGCAGTGCAAGGTGTTCTGGGCCAGCATGGCGTGGCCGGGGATCATCGGTGTGCCGACCTTCTGGGCGGTGTTCCTCTGGCAGTTCGTCAACAGCATCCGTGAACCCCTGAGGCTGCGTGGCTTCCTGCTGCTGGGCCTGGGCCCGCTGGTCGCCACGGCCATGGCCCTGAGCAATCCCTGGCACCAGCTGTTCTACGGCCCCGGCACCCTGCCGGTGGACGATGGTCCGGGCGCGGCGATCCGCTATGACCACGGCCCGCTGTTCAATGCCGTGGCCATCTACGTCTACGTTTTCATGTTCTTCTGCCTGGCCGTGGTAACCCGCGCCGCCCTGGCCAGCCGCGGCCTGCACCGGCGGCATTACCTGGCCTTCGTGCTGGTGACCTGCGTGCCCTGGAGCGCCAACCTGGGCTATGTGGTCTTCGGCTGGACCCTGTTCGGCTTCGACCCCACGCCATTCAGCTTCGCCCTCACCCTGATGGGTTTCGCCTGTCTGATCCTTGGCGTGCGCCTGTTCGACCTGCTGCCGGTCGCGCGCCACCTGTTGCTGGAGGAACTGCCCGACCCGGTGCTGGTGGTCGACCCTCAACGCCGGGTGATCGACGCCAACCCCGCCGCCCTGGAACTGGCTGGCCAGCCCACGTCCTGGCAGGGCGCGAGCCTGTCCGGATGGCCGGTCTACGGCGTGGAACTGAACGCGATGCTGATGGCGGGGAAGCAGGAGATGCTGCTGATGCCGGCCAGTTCATCGCGCTACTTCGAGGTGCGCTCCCGCGATATCGAGCGGGTGACCCGGAGCGGCACCTTCATCCTCGGACAGATGCTCTACCTGCGCGACATCACCGAACGCCACTGCAGCGAACTCAAGCTGGCCGAGGCGCTGTCCACCAGCGAGGAGCGCCTGCGCACCATCACCCGCCTGCATGAGCAGTTGCAGGAGCAGGCCCTGCGCGACCCGCTGACCGGCCTCTACAACCGCCGCTACCTGGGCGAACTCTTCGCCCGCGAACTGGCCCGCAGCCAGCGTGAATGCACGTCCATTTCCCTGGCGCTGATCGACCTCGATCACTTCAAGCAGCTCAACGACCGCCACGGCCATCTGGTGGGCGACGACGTGCTGCGCGCCGTGGCCATTCACCTGACCGGCAACCTGCGTGGCAGCGATGCGGTGTTCCGTATCGGTGGCGAAGAATTCCTCCTGCTGCTGCCCGGCGCCGCCGGCGCTGAGGCATTCGCCCGCTTGCAGGCGCTTTGCCAGGCTCTGGCCAGCCAGCCGCTGCCCACCCGCGAGGGGCCGCTGTCGGTGACCCTCTCCGCCGGCCTGGCGGTGTGGCCGGCCCAGGGGCAGACGCTGGAGGAGCTGATGCAGGCCGCCGACGCCGCGCTGTACGACGCCAAGCGCAATGGCCGCAACCAGGTGCAGCGGTTGGCCGCTACAGGTACCGACTGACGGCTGAACCAGTGGCCGAGACCGGCGTCAGATAAATTCGCAGCCCCTGTCAGGCTGTCATTACCGCCATTTCAGCGCCTTCCATCCCGCTGAGAGGCATTGCGAAACGACTCGCGCTAAACTGCGCGCATTTTTCCACCCTCCGGAGCCATTTCATGTCCCGCGTTACCCTGAGTCGCTACCTGATCGAGCAGACCCGAAGCCACAACACTCCTGCCGATCTGCGCTTCCTCATCGAGGTCGTCGCGCGCGCCTGCAAGGAAATCAGTCATGCGGTATCCAAGGGCGCGCTGGGCGGCGTGCTCGGCAGCATGGGCACCGAGAACGTGCAGGGCGAGGTGCAGAAGAAGCTGGATGTGATGTCCAACGAAATCCTGCTGGAGGCCAACGAGTGGGGCGGCCACCTGGCCGGCATGGCGTCCGAGGAAATGGACAACGCCTACCAGATCCCCGGCAAGTACCCGAAAGGTGCCTACCTGCTGGTGTTCGACCCGCTGGACGGCTCTTCCAACATCGACGTCAACGTGTCGGTGGGCACCATCTTCTCGGTGCTGCGCTGCCCCGAGGAGTACCTCTCGCAGAACGATGCCCTCAATGAGCAGGCCTTCCTCCAGCCGGGCACCAAGCAGGTTGCCGCCGGCTACGCCATCTACGGTCCGCAGACCATGCTGATGCTGACCCTGGGCGACGGCGTGAAGGGCTTCACCCTGGATCGCGAGCTGGGCTCCTTCGTGCTCACCCACGACAACATCCGCGTACCGGAAACCACCTCCGAATTCGCCATCAACATGTCCAACCAGCGTCACTGGGAAGCCCCGGTGAAGCGCTACGTCAGCGAGATGCTGGCCGGCAAGGAAGGCGTCCTGGGCAAGAACTACAACATGCGCTGGATCGCTTCCATGGTGGCCGACGTGCACCGCATCCTGACCCGCGGCGGCATCTTCATGTACCCCTGGGACGCCCGTGAGCCGGAGAAGCCCGGCAAGCTGCGCCTGATGTACGAGGCCAACCCGATGTCCTTCATCATCGAGCAGGCCGGTGGCGCTTCCACCGACGGCCGTCAGCGCATCCTCGATATCCAGCCGACTTCCCTGCACCAGCGCGTGCCGGTCTTCCTCGGTTCCAAGGAAGAAGTCACCCGCGTCACCGGTTACCACCTGGAGTAACCCATGCAGCCCTGGCAACCGTTGCTCGACTGGTGGTTCGGACCCGAGGCCTCCGCCAGCCAGACCGCCGCGGCGCGCCACGGGCTGTGGTTCGGCAAGAAGGACCATCAGGATGCCGAAGCCCGCGAGCGCTTCGGCGGCCTGGTGGAACAGGCCCTGGACGGCGGTCTTGCCGACTGGGCCGAACAGCCGGAGGGCTGGCTGGCGCTGGTCCTGCTGCTGGACCAGCTGCCGCGCATGATCTTGCGCAATGACCCGCGCAGCTTCGCCGGCGACGCCCGCGCCCAGATGCTGGTGGCCGAGGGCCTGGCTCGCGGCCTGGAGCGGCAGCTCAGCCCGATTCGCCAGGTGTTCATCTACCTGGTGCTGGAGCACGCCGAAGACCTGGCCAGCCAGGAACGCGCGCTGTACCGCTACCGCCTGCTGCTGGACGGCGCCGACGCCGCCGAGCGGCCGCTGTTCGAGAATTTCCTCGATTTCTCCGAGCGCCATCGGGTGGTGATCGCCCGATTCGGCCGTTTTCCCCATCGCAACGCCGTTCTCGGTCGCCCTTGCAGCGACGAAGAAAGCGCTTTCCTGCGGGAACCCGGTTCGCGCTTCTAGAATCGAAGGGAACCATCATGTGACCGGCTCCGACAGGCCGGCCGCATTCCATCCGCCAAGGAGTGCTCCATGTCTCTGCGAACCCTCGCTGTCCTGTCCTGCTGCCTGCTGCTGGCCGCCTGCAACAAGCTCAACCAGGAGAACTATTCCAAGCTCAAGTCCGGCATGACCAAGGCCGAGGTGGAGCAGCTGCTCGGCAGCCCGACCGAGTGCTCCGGCGCCGTCGGTTTCACCAGCTGCACCTGGGGCGACGAGAAGACCTTCGTCAGCGTGCAGTACGCCGGCGACAAGGTGCTGATGTTCTCTGGAAAAGGGCTCAAGTGAGGCGTCCAGCCGCGCTGTTGGCTGACTCCCTCAATGGCCTGGCGCATCAGCCGTAGGCTGGCGCCAGGCGTGGCCCAACGTCGCTTCGCGTGATGTCGTTGGGCTTCCCATGGCTTGCCCGCAACCTGCGGGAGGTGATGCACGGGGTTAGCGCAGGACGTCGCGCAGCACCCCGGCAAAGGCTTTCGCAGTCTCCATTTCGGCCGCATGCCGGCCATCCCGCACGACCCACTTGCCTGCCACCATCACGTCGCGAACCTGGCGGTCGCCGCCGGCGAACAGCCAGCGGTTGAGCAGTGCGTCGCCCTCGGCGGTGGCGAGGTAGGGGTCGTTGCCGTCCAGCACCAGCCAGTCCGCGCGCTTGCCCACTTCCAGGGCGCCCACGGGCTGCCCGAGGGCCTGGGCGCCGCCGGCCAGGGCGGCATCGAACAGGGTACGGCCGACCTGCGGCTGGTCGGCGCGATAGAGGCGGTTGCGGCGCTGGTCGCGCAGGCGCTGGCCGTATTCCAGCCAGCGCAGTTCTTCCACCACGCTCACCGAGACATGGCTGTCGGAGCCGATGCCCAGGCGGCCGCCCCGGGCGAGGAAGTCCACCGCCGGGAAGATGCCGTCGCCGAGGTTGGCTTCGGTGGTCAGGCAGAGGCCGGCGACCGCGCCGCTGGCGGCCATGGCGGTCACTTCATCGGGTTCGGCGTGGGTGGCATGGACCAGGCACCAGCGTTCGTCCACCGCGGTGTGCTCGTAGAGCCATTGCAGCGGGCGACGGCCGCTCCAGGCGAGGCAGTCGTCCACTTCCTTCTGCTGTTCGGCGATGTGGATGTGAATGGGGCGGGCGCCCTGTTCCGCGGCCAGCACCGCATCCAGTTGTTCGGGGGTGACGGCGCGCAGCGAATGGAAGCACAGGCCCAGTCGCTGGTTGGGCCGGCGCGCGATTTCACTGCGCAGACGTTCCTGCATCGCCAGGTAGCTGTCGGTGCTGTGGATGAAGCGGCGCTGCCCGTCATTGGGCGCCTGGCCGCCGAAGCCGGAATGGCTGTAGAGCACTGGCAGCAGGGTCAGGCCGATGCCGGCGTCGTGGGCGGCCTGGCTGACCCGCAGGGAGAGTTCGGCCGGATCGGCGTAGCGGCGGCCATCGGCATCGTGATGCACGTAATGGAACTCGGCGACGCTGGTGTAGCCGGCCTTGAGCATCTCGATATAGAGCTGCCGGGCGATGATTTCCACCTGCTCCGGATCGAGCCGGCTCACCAGGCGGTACATCAGCTCGCGCCAGGTCCAGAAGCTGTCGTTGGGGTTGCCCGCCACCTCGGCAAGGCCGGCCATGGCGCGCTGGAAGGCATGGGAGTGCAGGTTGGGCATGCCCGCCAGCACCGGCCCCTGGAGGCGTTCGGCGCCTTCTCCGCCGGCATCGGCCAGCACCTTTTCGATCAGGCCGTCGGAACAAACCTCGAAGCGGACATTGCGCGCCCAGCCTTGCGGCAGCAGGGCGCGTTCGGCGAAGAAAGCAGACATGATGAGGCACCGGTGGTGGGTTGTTTTATTTGTATATACATATACAGACGTTTGCGGGTAACGTAAACTCACGTCAGTCGCGCACTTGTCTGGAATTGTCGAATCCGGTACATGCCGGAGGCTGGCAGCCAGTTCGGGGCTACGCCTGTTTGCCTTCCAGGGTCTTGCCCATTCGCCGACAAGGAGATTTTCGTGCCCAGTTCGCCCAATGCACCGTCTTCGCTGGCCGCCCAGATAGGGGAGGCCCCTGCGCCCCTTTATGCGCGCGTCAAACAGATGATCAGCCAGCAGATCCAGAGCGGGGCCTGGCCACCGCACTATCGCGTGCCGTCCGAGAGCGAGCTGGTCAACGAGCTGGGCTTCAGCCGCATGACCATCAACCGCGCCCTGCGCGAGCTGACCGCCGAAGGCCTGCTGGTGCGCATGCAGGGCGTGGGCACCTTCGTCGCCGAGCCCAAGGGCCAGTCGGCGCTGTTCGAAGTGCACAACATCGCCGAAGAGATCGCCCAGCGCGGCCATCGCCATCATTGCGTGGTGGTCAGCCTGGTGGAGGAGGTGGCCGGCCCCGAGCGTGCCCTGGCACTAGACATGCGCGAAGGCCAGCGGGTGTTCCACTCGCGCATCGTGCATTTCGAGAACGATGTGCCGGTGCAGATCGAGGACCGCTTCGTGAACCCATCGGCCGCCCCGGATTACCTGAAGCAGGACTTCACCCGCCAGACGCCCTACGCCTACCTGTCCAGCGTGGCGCCGTTGACCGAGGGTGAGCATGTGGTGGAAGCCATCCTGGCCGATGCCGAGGAGTGCAAGCTGCTGCAGATCGAGCGCGGCGAGCCCTGCCTGCTGATTCGCCGTCGCACCTGGTCCGGGCGCAATACCGTGACCAGCGCGCGACTTCTCTACCCCGGTTCCCGCTATCGCCTCGAAGGACGTTTCGGTTCATGAGCCAATCCCGCCTGCTGCGCGCCGCCGACTATCCCCGTATGCCGTGGAAGAACGGCGCTGGTTCCACCCTGGAAATCGCCCGCGACGCGGGTGATGGTCTCGACGGCTTCGGCTGGCGCCTGTCCATCGCCGATGTCGGCGAGTCCGGCGGTTTCTCCGCCTTCACCGGCTACCAGCGGGTGATCACCGTACTGGAAGGCGCCGGCATGCGCCTGGATGTGGATGGCCAGCGCTCCCGCGACCTCACCCGCCTGGACGCCTTCGCCTTCGATGGCGGCAGCACGGTGCAGTGCGAGCTGATCGACGGGCCGATCCGCGATTTCAACCTCATCTATTCGCCCAGGCGTTACGCCGCTCGCCTGCAGTGGCTGCGGCTGGACGGCGGGCTCAAGCTGTTTTCTTCCGCCAGCACCTTGCTGCTGTTCGCTGCCGAAGACGGGGTGAGCCTGGCGATCGACGGCCAGGCATCCGAGGTGCTGGGCCAGCATGATTGCCTGCACATCGAAACCTCCGGCGCGCTGGCCGAACTGAAGCTGGACGGCAAGGGTGCCTGCTGCCTGATCGAACTGACGCCGCGCTAACGCGACCGGCCAATTCGCCCCTACAGGATTTATGCGTTTTCCCGCGCTCCACCGGGCACATTGGCGCCACAGGGTCTAAACCTAATCCTGTCGCCCGCCACGCCTACCGGAGCCGTCCATGCCCCGTCACAGCGTTCTCGCTGCCATCGTCCTGTCCCTGGTCCTGCCCGCTTCGCTGGAATCTGAAGCCGCCGAATGCCCCTATCCCGGAACCGTGGTGCTGGCCGGGTTGAACTGGGAGAGCGGCATGTTTTCCACCGAGGTGCTGCGGGTGCTGCTGGAGAAGGGGTACGGCTGCAAGACCGACGTGCTGCCCGGTAACACGCTGACCATGGAGAACGCGCTGCGGCAGAACGATATCCAGGTGATCGCCGAGCAGTGGGCCGGGCGCAGCGAGTTGTGGCGCAAGGCCGAGGCGGCTGGTGAGGTCTTCGCCGTCGGTGAGCCGGTGAAGGGCGCCACCGAGGGCTGGTGGGTGCCGGAATACCTGGTGAGAGGCGAGGGCGCGCCGGCCGCCGGGCTGCGCTCGGTCAGCGACCTGCCGCGCTACAAGGCGCTGTTCAAGGACCCGGAGTCGCCCGACAAGGGGCGCTTCTACAACTGCCCCAGCGGCTGGACCTGTGAGGGGGTCAACAGCCAGAAGCTCAAGGCCTATGGCCTGGAAGACAGCTACGTGAACTTCCGCACCGGGACCGGCCCGGCGCTGGATGCGGCCATCAGCTCGGCGATCCGCCAGCAACAGCCGATCCTCTTCTACTACTGGTCGCCCACCCCGTTGATGGGGCGTTACAAGCTGGTGCAGCTGGAAGAGCCGCCCTTCGACCAGAAGGCCTGGGAAACTCTGATCGACCCCAATAACCCGAAGCCCATCGGTACCCGTTCGTTACCGGCGAAGATCTCCATTGGCGTTTCCCGCGATCTGCGCGAGAAGGCGCCGGCGCTGGTGCAGGCGTTCGCCAAGGTGGAAATTCCGCTGCCGCTGTTCAACGGCATCCTCGCGCGGATGTCCGAAGAGCACGCCGATGCGGGACCCGTGGCGGATGCCTTCTTCCGTGAACACCGGGAAATCTGGTCGACCTGGGTACCGGCGGAGGTTGCCCTGCGCCTCGATGCCTCCCTGTAGTAACTGTTACCTAACACCCCACTTCGTCGCGTGACTGCTTCGAAATCGCGCATTTACGGTGTGCGGTAACAGCGCTCTTCCTTCCTCCCTGCTTTACTTGTCTATACATCCTCATGGCGGAAGCCCTTGTGCCGCCTGGTTTTCCGTCATGCCACGCGGAGCTGGGAGGAAAATTGGCCCTCAGCTTGCATATGCTTGTATGTACAAGTTCATATGTGTGTAGACGTCCAAGGCATTTCCCGCGCAGTCCTGCCCCGACGTTGTCACCGCTACCACCCTACGAGGAGCCAGGCATGACCAAATTCCGTGACACCGAAATCCGCGCCCCGCGTGGCAACAAGCTGAACGCCAAGAGCTGGCTGACCGAAGCGCCGCTGCGCATGCTGATGAACAACCTCGACCCCGAGGTGGCGGAGAACCCGAAGGAAC
>NZ_JBHZGM010000046.1:0-34698 GCF_043392685.1 Metapseudomonas phytobenefica
CAGCCTCATTCGCCAGCGGCGAACTTCTCGAAGCGAACCCTTCCAACACCTCACCAATAACTTAACCCATTGATCTACAAGGAGTTTTTCTTGGAGACTGCGCCGGAAGTGGGGCGCATTATAGGGATGCAGAATCTGCCGTCAACACTTTTCTGAAAGTATCTTCAGCACGCCTTTCGCACCTATATAAGAAGGGCTAGATGACGTCCGCCTTGCGCAGGGCTTCCACCTGCTCCGCAGCCAGGCCCAGCACGCGCTGCAGCACCTCCTGGGTATGTTCGCCGAGAAGCGGCGGCGGCATGCGGTACTCCACCGGTGTCTCGGAAAGGCGCAGCGGACTGGCCACCTGCGGCACCACGCCGGCCAAGGGATGTTCCAGCTCGACGCGCAGACCGCGTGCCTGCACCTGGGGATCGGCGAATACCGCCGCCAGGTCGTTGATCGGCCCGCAGGGCACACCGAACGCCTCCAATGCGCTCACCCATTCGGCCGTGGTCTTGAAGACGGTGACCTGGCGAATCATCGGAATCAATTCGGCACGATGTGCTACTCGCGCCTTGTTGGTTGAAAAACGCGGGTCGTCCGCCCACTCCCGATGACCGGCGACCTCGCAAAACTTGCGGAATTGGCTGTCGTTCCCCACGGTGAGGATGAAATTCCCATCCGCAGTCGGAAAATCCTGATACGGCACTATGTTCGGATGGGCATTGCCCAGGCGCCGGGGTGGATTGCCCGTGGTCAGGTAGTTCATCGCCTGGTTGGCCAGGCAAGCCACCTGCACGTCGAGCAGGGCCATGTCGATGTGCTGCCCCTTGCCGGTGATGTCCCGCGAAGCCAGGGCGGCCAGCATGGCCACGGAGGAGTAGAGCCCGGTGAGGATGTCGGTCAGCGCCACGCCGACCTTGACCGGACCGGCGCCCTCTTCCTGATCGGCACGGCCGGTGATGCTCATCAGCCCACCCAGGCCCTGGATCATGAAGTCGTAACCGGCACGCTTGGCATAGGGGCCGAACTGGCCGAAGCCGGTGATGGAGCAATAGATGAGGCGTGGGTTGATGGCCTTCAGCGATTCATAGTCCAGCCCATAGGCCGCCAGGCCACCCACCTTGAAATTCTCGATGAGGATGTCGGACTTCGCCGCCAGTTCGCGAACCAGTTTCTGGCCCTCGGGACGGGTGAAGTCGACGGTCACCGACTGCTTGTTGCGGTTGGCCGAGAGGAAATACGCGGCCTCGCTGGTATCCCGGCCATCGGAGCCCTTGAGGAAGGGCGGTCCCCAGGCACGGGTGTCGTCGCCGGAGCCCGGCCGTTCAACCTTGATTACCTCGGCCCCCAAGTCCGCGAGGATCTGGCCGGACCAGGGGCCGGCCAGCACGCGGGAGAGGTCGAGCACACGGATATGGGAGAGAGCGCCAGCCATGGGATCACCTGGGTTCGCGAAAGGGCTCGGGGCCTCGCCTCTATATAGAAGCAAGGCCCAGCCGGGGATCAGAAGAACGCCTGGATGCCGGTCTGCGCGCGACCGAGGATCAGCGCGTGGATGTCGTGGGTACCTTCATAGGTGTTCACCACTTCCAGGTTGACCAGGTGACGGGCCACGCCGAACTCGTCGGAGATGCCGTTGCCGCCCAGCATGTCGCGGGCCATCCGCGCGATATCCAGCGCCTTGCCACAGGAGTTGCGCTTCATGATCGAGGTGATCTCCACCGCGGCGGTGCCTTCGTCCTTCATGCGGCCCAGACGCAGGCAGCCTTGCAGGGCCAGGGTGATCTCGGTCTGCATGTCGGCCAGCTTCTTCTGGATCAGCTGGTTGGCGGCCAGCGGGCGGCCGAACTGGTTGCGGTCCAGCACGTACTGGCGAGCGGTGTGCCAGCAGGCTTCGGCGGCACCCAGGGCGCCCCAGGAGATGCCGTAGCGAGCGGAGTTCAGGCAGGTGAACGGACCACGCAGGCCGCGTACATCAGGAAACGCGTTCTCTTCCGGCACGAACACGTTGTCCATCACGATCTCGCCGGTGATGGAGGCGCGCAGGCCGACCTTGCCGTGGATAGCCGGGGCGGACAGGCCCTGCCAGCCCTTCTCCAGCACGAAGCCACGGATCTCGCCGGCATCGTCCTTGGCCCAGACCACGAAGACGTCGGCGATCGGGCTGTTGGTGATCCACATCTTGTTGCCGGTCAGGCGGTAGCCACCGTCGACCTTCTTGGCGCGGGTGATCATCGAGCCCGGGTCGGAACCGTGGTTCGGCTCGGTCAGGCCGAAGCAGCCGATGTACTCGCCGCTGGCGAGCTTCGGCAGGTACTTCTGCTTGGTGGCTTCGTTGCCGAACTCGTTGATCGGCACCATCACCAGGGACGACTGCACGCTCATCATCGAGCGGTAGCCGGAATCGACGCGCTCGACTTCGCGGGCAATCAGGCCGTAGCACACATAGTTCAGGCCGCTGCCGCCGTAGGCTTCCGGAATGGTCGCGCCGAGCAGGCCGGTCTCGCCCATCTCGCGGAAGATCGCCGGATCGGTCTGCTCATGGCGGAAGGCTTCGAGGACGCGCGGGGCCAGCTTGTCGGCTGCGAACTGCTGGGCGCTGTCGCGCACCATGCGCTCTTCTTCGGTGAGTTGCTGATCCAGCAGCAGCGGGTCGATCCAGTTGAAGCTTGCTTTGGCGGCCATGGGAGTGTCCTCGGTAAGCGGGGTTCAGGGGCCGGGCCAACATGGGACCCTGCCTTATCAGTGTCGTTGCATCCTAGACAGCCTAGGCCGTATCGGACAAACGAGGATTTCGCATTCTGTTGTGCTAATTTTTCACTTCGAAAAGCGAAACACCCCATTTTCACGCCATTATTTGTGAACCAGAGGTACAGCATGCGCCGCAAGATCCCCAGTACCGGCGCCCTGGTCGCCTTCGAGTCCGCCGCCCGCCACCAGAGTTTCACCAAGGCCGCCGAGGAACTGGCGCTGACCCAGAGCGCCATTTGCCGACAGATCGCCGGGCTGGAGGAGTTTCTCGGCCTGGAGCTGTTCCGCCGCTCGCGGCGCGGGGTGAAGCTGACCGAGGCCGGCCTGGCCTATTCACGCCGCATCGCCGCGCAACTCGACGCGGTGGAACGCGACACCCTGGCGGTGATGGGCCAGCAAGGCGCGATGACCGTGGAGCTGGCCATTGTGCCCACCTTCGGCACCCAGTGGCTGCTGCCCCGGCTGAAGGACTTCCAGCGCCTGCATCCGGAGGTGACGGTCAACCTGACCAACCGTACCCGCCCCTTCCTCTTCGCCGACACCGACTTCGATGCCGCCATCTACTTCGGTGATGCCGAATGGTCGGGCACTCGCGCCGACTTCCTGATGCACGAAAACTCGGTGCCGGTATGCAGCCCCGCGCTGTTGGAGGGCCAGCAGGGCCTGGACGCCGAGGCCATCGCCCGCCTGCCCTTGCTGCAGCAGACCACCCGCCCCTATGCCTGGCGCCAGTGGTTCGGCTCCCTCGGGATGAACGTCGCCCGCGACCTCAGCGGACCGCGCTACGAACTCTTTTCCATGCTCGCCCAGGCAGCGATGCACGAGATGGGCGTGGCGCTGATCCCGCCCTTCCTGATCCAGCGCGAGCTGGCCGACGGCCGCCTGGTGATCGCCCACGCCCACAGCTTCCGTAGCGACAAGGCCTATTACCTGATCATCCCCGAACGCAAGCTCGAATCCGCCGCCCTGATCGCCTTCCGCGACTGGCTGGTGGACGCCGCGCGTACCTACCGGAGCGGCGCCGGACTGGACTGACCGCAGGCTGTCACCCCAGGTAGCAACACCCCGTCCCCAGTGCGCGCTGCTTCACCGAGTACCCGGAAGACATCCGCCTCCATGGCCTGAGCTTCCAGACCAACATCGGCGGCACCTCGCTGGCCGAAGGTTTTTCCAACCAGGACATCGGCAGCTACCAGTTCATTATTCCGCCCGTGCGACATCGTCCGCTCCCATTACGGCACCCGCGACAAATTGGCGCAGCCCGCGAGGCGCCTGGGTTGCACGCGAACTACGCTTCCCCATGCCAGACGGCTGAAAATCGCAATCCTGACCCTGTAGTCAGTCACTTTCAAAAGCTACAGAACGCCCATTTTCCGCAGCCTTATGGCAACTATTAAAAAGTCTGATTATCAGTGCGCCAGCCATTAGCGGCAGGATGTTGCGGACTGCAAGCCCGTGCTGGCGCCGCTTTTATGGAAAGTCATTCAGCTCCGGGATCGACCTCGCGTCCGGGTCGACCCAGCGGATGAGGTCTCATCCAGCGGCGACGGGGCCTGGAATGGAAACCGGGGACACAGGGTCGGAATATGACTTGTAGTTATTTCAACGTTTAACTCCAGAACTGCTTGAAGCAGTTGCGATTCCGATTGCAGAATGCCGCGCCTCCTAGGTTTCGGCTGTTGCGATACCAGGCTGTTGAAAGGCGGATCCGCCTCGCCAGAGCACCACCCGTAGTGCACTGGTTCACCAGATCGATCACGCAGGAGATTTGAAGTGCACATCGGTGTTCCTCTCGAAACCCACGCCGGGGAGACGCGGGTTGCCGCGACACCCGAGACCATCAAGAAGCTGGTGAGCCAGGGCCACCAGGTGACGGTGCAAAGCGGTGCTGGCGTCAGCGCCTGCATTCCGGACAGCGCCTATGAAGCCGTTGGCGCCGCCATCGGCAACGACTCCGCCGCCTTCGGCGCCGACCTGGTACTGAAAGTGGTTGCACCGACCGAGGCCGAACTGGCCCACATGCGCGCAGGCGCCGTGCTGGTCGGCATGCTCAACCCCTTCAGCAACGAGACCATCGCGCGCATGAACGCCCGCGGCATCACTGCCTTCGCCCTCGAAGCGGCGCCGCGCACCTCCCGCGCCCAGAGCCTCGACGTGCTGTCCTCCCAGGCCAACATCGCCGGCTACAAGGCGGTGATGCTCGCGGCCAACCACTACCCGCGCTTCATGCCCATGCTGATGACAGCCGCCGGCACCGTTAAGGCCGCTCGCGTGCTGATCCTCGGCGCTGGCGTCGCCGGCCTGCAGGCCATCGCCACGGCCAAGCGCCTGGGCGCGGTGATCGAAGCCTCCGACGTGCGTCCGGCGGTGAAGGAACAGATCGAATCCCTCGGCGCCAAGTTCGTCGATGTGCCCTTCGAGACCGACGAAGAACGTGAATGCGCCCAGGGTGTCGGCGGCTACGCCCGTCCAATGCCGGCCTCCTGGATGGAGCGCCAGGCCAAGGCCGTGCACGAGCGCGCCAAGCAGGCCGATATCGTCATCACCACCGCGCTGATTCCGGGCCGCAAGGCTCCGACCCTGCTGCACGAGGCCACCGTCGCCGAAATGAAGCCGGGCTCCGTGGTCATCGACCTGGCCGCAGCCCAGGGCGGCAACTGCCCGCTGACCGAGGCCGACCAGGTGGTGGTCAAACACGGCGTGACCATCGTCGGCCACAGCAACCTGGCAGCCATGGTGCCGGCGGATGCGTCGGCCCTCTACGCGCGCAACCTGCTGGACTTCCTCAAGCTGGTCATCGACAAGGACGGCCAGTTCCATCTCAACCTCGAAGACGACATCGTCGCCGCGTGCCTGATGTGCCGCGACGGCCAGGTCGTCCGTAACAACGGCTAAGGGGAAGCGGACATGGATCTGATTTCTGACGGCATCTACAACATCATCATCTTCGTGCTGGCGATCTACGTCGGCTACCACGTGGTGTGGAACGTCACCCCGGCGCTGCACACCCCGCTGATGGCCGTGACCAACGCCATCTCGGCGATCGTGATCGTCGGCGCCATGCTGGCCGCCGCCCTCACCGTCACCCCACTGGGCAAGACCATGGGCACCCTGGCAGTGGCGCTGGCCGCAGTGAACGTCTTCGGTGGCTTCCTGGTCACCCGTCGCATGCTGGAAATGTTCAAGAAGAAAGCGCCGAAGGCGCAGGCGGAGAAGCACTGACCATGAGCATGAACCTGATCACTGTTCTCTACCTCGTCGCCTCGGTGTGCTTCATCCAGGCACTCAAGGGCCTGTCGCACCCGACTTCGTCGCGTCGCGGCAACCTGTTCGGCATGGTCGGCATGGCCATCGCGGTGCTCACCACCATCGGCCTCATCTATAAGCTGGGTGCGGACCTCGCTACCCAGGGCATTGGCTACGTCGCGGTCGGCCTGCTGATCGGCGGCACCGCCGGCTCGATCATGGCCAAGCGCGTCGAAATGACCAAGATGCCGGAGCTGGTGGCCTTCATGCACAGCATGATCGGTCTGGCCGCGGTGTTCATCGCCATCGCTGCCGTGGTCGAACCGCAATCCCTGGGCATCGTTGCCGCCCTGGGTGACGCCATCCCGGCGGGTAACCGCCTGGAGCTGTTCCTCGGCGCGGCCATCGGTGCCATCACCTTCTCCGGCTCGGTCATCGCCTTCGGCAAGTTGTCCGGCAAGTACAAGTTCCGCCTGTTCCAGGGTGCCCCGGTGCAGTTCGCCGGCCAGCACAAGCTGAACCTGCTGGTGGGCCTGGCGATCATCGCCCTCGGCCTGTACTTCACCTTCACCGGCAACATCGCTGCCTTCGCCCTGCTGGTGGCGCTGGCCTTCGTCATCGGCGTGCTGATCATCATCCCGATCGGCGGCGCCGACATGCCGGTAGTGGTGTCCATGCTCAACAGCTACTCGGGCTGGGCGGCGGCCGGTATCGGCTTCTCGCTGAACAACTCGATGCTGATCATCGCCGGCTCCCTGGTGGGCTCCTCGGGTGCGATCCTCTCCTACATCATGTGCAAGGCGATGAACCGCTCCTTCTTCAACGTCATCCTCGGTGGCTTCGGCGCCGAAGCCGATGCCGGCGCCTCGGGCGGCAGCCAGGAGCAGCGCCCGGTGAAGTCCGGTTCGTCCGACGACGCGGCCTTCCTGCTGACCAACGCCGACAGCGTGATCATCGTCCCCGGCTACGGCCTGGCGGTAGCCCGTGCCCAGCACGCGCTGATGGAGCTGTCCGAGAAGCTATCCCACCGTGGCGTAAACGTGAAGTACGCGATCCACCCGGTTGCCGGCCGCATGCCGGGCCACATGAACGTCCTGCTGGCCGAGGCCGAAGTACCTTACGAGCAGGTGTTCGAGATGGAAGACATCAACTCCGAGTTCGGCCAGGCCGACGTGGTACTGGTACTCGGCGCCAACGACGTGGTCAACCCGGCAGCGAAGAACGATCCGAAGTCGCCGATTGCCGGCATGCCGATCCTGGAAGCCTTCAAGGCCAAGACCATCATCGTCAACAAGCGCTCCATGGCCAGCGGCTACGCCGGTCTGGACAACGAGCTGTTCTACATGGACAAGACCATGATGGTGTTCGGCGACGCCAAGAAGGTGATCGAGGACATGGTCAAGGCCGTGGACTGATCCCCGCCCAGCCCCAGCGAAGACCCCGGCCTTGTGCCGGGGTTTTCGTTCTGGGGCAGCTTTGCTCCGACGAAAGGCCCCGGATAGAGCCATTTCTTCGACCTTGGTATAGAAGCCGTACACCCCGTCAGCCCCTAGACTGCGCGGCTCCTACCCCGTTGTCCGAGGTTTTTCCCATGTACTCAGATCGCGTGCGCCTGTCCTCCCTGCTGGGCAAAGTGATGAGTGCGGCCGAAGCCGCTGCCCTGATCGAAGACGGCATGACCGTCGGCATGAGCGGCTTCACCCGCGCCGGCGAAGCCAAGGCCGTGCCCCAGGCGCTGGCCGAGCGAGCCAGGGAACAGCCGCTGCAGATCAGCCTCATGACCGGCGCAAGCCTGGGCAACGACCTCGACAAGCAGCTCACCGAAGCCGGAGTGCTGGCCCGCCGCATGCCCTTCCAGGTGGACAGCACCCTGCGCAAGGCGATCAATGAAGGCTCGGTGATGTTCATCGACCAGCACCTGTCGGAAACCGTCGAGCAACTGCGCAACCACCAGCTCAAGCTGCCCGACATCGCCGTGATCGAAGCCGTGGCCATCACCGAGCAGGGCCACATCGTGCCGACCACTTCCGTGGGCAACTCCGCCAGCTTCGCGATCTTCGCCAAGCGCGTGATCGTCGAGATCAACCTGGCCCACAACCCCAACCTGGAAGGCCTGCACGACATCTATATCCCGACCTACCGGCCGACCCGCACACCGATCCCGCTGACCCGCGTGGACGACCGCATCGGCACCACCGCCATCCCGATCGACCCGGCCAAGATCGCCGCCATCGTCATCACCGACCAGCCGGACTCTCTGTCCACCGTGCTGCCGCCGGACCACGAGACCCAGGCCATCGCCGACCACCTGATCGACTTCTTCAAGCGTGAAGTGGAAACCGGGCGCATGAGCAACAGCCTCGCGCCGCTGCAGGCCGGCATCGGCAGCATCGCCAACGCAGTGATGTGCGGCCTGATCGAGTCGCCCTTCGAAAACCTCAGCATGTACTCCGAGGTGCTGCAGGACTCCACCTTCGACCTGATCGACGCCGGCAAGCTGAGCTTCGCCTCGGGCAGCTCCATCACCCTGTCCGCGCGCCGCAACAGCGACGTCTTCGGCAACCTCGAGCACTACAAGGACAAGCTGGTCCTGCGTCCCCAGGAAATCTCCAACCACCCCGAAGTGGTGCGGCGCCTGGGGATCATCGGCATCAACACCGCCCTGGAGTTCGACATCTACGGCAACGTCAACTCCACCCACGTGGGCGGGACGAAAATGATGAACGGCATCGGCGGCTCCGGCGACTTCGCCCGCAACGCCCACCTCGCCATCTTCGTCACCAAGTCCATCGCCAAGGGCGGCGCCATTTCCAGCGTGGTGCCCATGGTCAGCCATGTGGACCACACCGAGCACGACGTGGACATCCTGGTCACCGAACAGGGCCTGGCCGACCTGCGCGGCCTGGCGCCGCGCGAGCGCGCCCGGGCGATCATCGACAACTGCGTGCACCCGGATTACCGCAGCGAACTGCAGGACTACTTCGAGCGCGCCTGCGCCAAGGGCGGCCATACCCCGCACCTGCTGCGCGAAGCCATGTCCTGGCATATCAATCTGGAAGAAACCGGCCGGATGCTGGCCAGCTGATCCGCTCGAAGCAGAACAGTTATGGGCTTGTAACCAAAGATTCTGACGGGAAGCCCTGAAAACAGTTTCTGAAAATCCAGAACTGTACTGTTCAAAAACACTGCCATTTGTTGTTTGTACAGGAAAAACTGTTGTACTCGGTTGAATCACGAGCGATTCAACCGGTAACCCATACAGTTGAGCCGTTTTTCAGCAAAACAGTTGATAAGCATGCTAATAAAGACCAACACAATTTGGAGCAACTGTGACTACAGCGGCGGCTGTTCCGGGTCCATCATAGGCACCAGTTGATAACCAAGCCCCGTCACAAGCGGGAAGGACCTGCCGCCATGGAACGTACCCTCAGTTCCGACCTGATGTTCGAAAGCGCCGAGCAATCCCCGAAAACCTCGTGGGCCCTGCGCGCCGTTTCCACCCTGCTGCTGTGGCAGCGCCGCATCGCCAGCCGTCATCAACTGGCCATGCTGGACCAGCGCCTGCTGGCCGACGCCGGCATCAGCGAAGCACAGCGCGAAGCCGAACTGAACAAGCCCTTCTGGCGCTAAGCAGTTCGCCGGGCCAGGAAGCCCGCAAGCAACACCCAGACAGAACCCGTCGCCACCCGCGACGGGTTTCGTCGTTTCTGGGGCCCGGAAATATCCGGCGACTGAAGCGCGCACCGATATTCCCGGACCTCCCGGTGCGCGCGGCGCCGCCTACGACGCAGCCCCGACACAGCTGCTCCGGATCCGACCAGTACAGTTTATGAAAACCAAAATCTGATGCAGCACAATTCGAATCAGCTGTGACTGCACAGTCTCGCCACGGAACGGGATCATGGCCTTCCATAACCCGTCCCCGCGCCGCAGCGGGAAGGAAAAGCGCCATGGACCGTACCCTCACTGCCACTGCCCAGTTCGAATCCAGCCGCCCGCGCAGCCACTGGTACCTGCGCGCCTTCGCCACCCTGGCCCAGTGGCGACGCAACGTCCGCACCCGGCACCAGCTCGCCCGGCTGGACGACCGCGCCCTGGCCGATGTGGGGATCAGCCCGAGCGATCGCGACCAGGAGCTGGGGCGTCCCTTCTGGCGTTGAGTACCGGTGTGCAGCACGCGCGTCGGAACGCATCACCTCTCCGACGCGCATCCGCCATTCACAGGCGCGTGGCCAGTACTGGCCTGCAAGCCCCACTTTGACTAGGCTTTCCTCCCAGTCGGCGGCATTTTTCACGCCGCTGTTCCGGTCAGTAAAAGGAGCCTCCCATGACCTCTCTTCGCCTGCTCAGTGCCGCCACCCTGCTGGCGCTCGCCACCAGCGCTTCGGCCACCAGCTTCGTGGTTACCACTGACGCCGTCGTCGGTGCCGTTGCCGCCACCTCGGACGCCACGTCCGACGTCACTTCCTCGTTCAAGGACGACAAGATCGTGCTCGCCGCCCGTGACGACGCCGCCAGCTTCGTCGCCAGCGCTGGCGATATCCGTGGCGCCCAGCTGGAAGCCGCGTTCAAGCACATCCGCAGCGCCCAACCGCAACTGGCGGCCAGCGACCTGCAACTGGCCCAGGCCATCCTCGCCCTCTGACGGCACCCTCCGGGCCGCGCCAGTCGCGGCCCAACGGGCTGCACGCCGCGCGCCGCCTGGCTCTCGTCCGCCCATTCCGCTAACCTTCGCGCCCTGCGCCCGAGGCTGAGAACTGCCGACGGGCATTTCCGTCCAATGCCTTAGAAACTTCAACGGAGAGCTTCCATGCGCCGCTCGCTGTCTGTCGCAGCCATCGCCCTTTCCCTCGTTGCCGGTGCCGCCCAGGCCCAGACCCTGGTGGCGACCAGCAACATCATCGTCCGCGCGCTGGACCGCACCCTCGATTTCACCTCCGACACCACCACCTCTATCCGTGACATGAAGGTCGTGGTCGCCGCCCGTGACGACGCCGCCAGCTTCGTCGCCAGTGCCGGCGAGATCCGTGGCGCCCAGCTGGAAGCCGCCTTCGCCGCCCTGCGCGAACGCTTCCCGCAAGCCCGCGAGGCCAGCGACCTGGCCCTGGCGGAAAGCATCGTCGCCCTCTGACCCCAAGAGCATCCGCCCCTGAACACCTGGTTGCGCCGAATCTGCCTGGGCGGCCTGCTGCTGGCAGGCAGTGCCCAGGCCGACTTGCGCCTGGTACTGGATGACGAGGGGCTGACCGCGACCCAGCGCCAGGCCAGCCAGCAATTGCTGGACGAGGCCCTCGCGGCCCTGCCGCCGACCTTTATCCAGCGCCTGGACCGGGAAGTGGAAGTCGGCTGGAGCGATGACCTGCCGGAGAATGGCTACGGCCGAGCCACCCGCTTCGACGCCCTGGTGCTCAACCGCAACCTGCTGGCGGGCCTCACCGACGGCAGCGCGGCGACCCAGCAGACCAACCGCATCCACGGCACGGTGCGTCGCGAACTGCTCGCCACCGTGCTCCACGAACTGACCCACATCTACGACCGTGCGCGGCTCTGGTCCTCCGCCGAGAAGACGCAGCAGTTCCGCTGCCGCAACCAGGCCGGCAGCAACGGCCTGGTGGGCCTGCCTGGTGACTGCCGTGGGCAGACCCAACGCCGCTTCACCCTGAGCGACGACCCGCGCCTGCTCGACCTCGCCGGCTGGCCGCAGTACGTGGGCAGGCGCGGCCAGCGCGAGCAGGACAACCACCAGGTGGCGCGCAGCCCGGATATCTACGAGCTGTCGAACCCCCGCGAATTCGTCGCGGTGAACATGGAGTACTTCCTCCTCGACCCGGCCTATGGCTGCCGCCGCCCGGCGCTCTATCGCCACTACCGCGAACACTTCGGCTGGGCGCCGGAGGCGCAGGCTGCCTGCAATGACGGCTACGCCTATCTCAACGCCGGTCGCGACTTCGGCAAGCAGCCCCTGGGCAAGCTCGACCCCGAGCGCGTCTACGAGGTGGACTACCTGTTCGCCGAAGCCAACCAGAACTGGGTGAGCCGCTGGGGCCACAGCATGCTGCGACTGGTCATCTGCGCCCCCGGCCGCCCGCGCGGGCCGGACTGCCGCCTCGACCTCGACCAGCACCTGGTGCTGTCCTACCGCGCCTTCGTCGGCGACGTGCAGCTCTCCAGCTGGGACGGCCTCACCGGCGCCTACCCGTCGCGCCTGTTCGTGCTTCCGCTGCACCAGGTGATCGAGGAATACACCAAGGTGGAACTGCGCAGCCTCGCCTCGGTGCCGCTCAAGCTCAGCCGCGAGGAAGTGGAAGCCCTGGTGGAACACGCCGCTGAGATGCACTGGAGCTACGACGGCGACTACTGGTTCCTCTCCAACAACTGCGCCGTGGAAACCCTCAAGCTGTTGCGCAGCGGCACCGACCACCCGGCCCTGCGCGACCTCGACAGCATCATGCCCAACGGCCTCCTGAAGCTCCTGGAAGGCCGCGGCGTGGCCGACCCCACGCCCCTGGAAGATCCCAGGGAAGCCCTGCGCCTGGGCTATCGCTTCGACTCCTTCCGCGACCGTTACCAGGCCATGTTCAAGATCCTCCGCGAGCGCCTGAAGGTGCCCCAGGAACAAGTGGAAGACTGGCTGGAACTCTCCGCCGAACAGCGCCGCCCCTGGTTCGACAAGGCCGACCTGCGCGCGAGCGCCGCCCTGCTCCTGCTGGAACAGGCCGCCCAGCGCCGCCAGCTGCTGCTGGCCCAGGACGAGCTCAAGCGCAATTACCTCAGCTCCCGCGAACAGGCCGGGCAGACCCGTTTCGCCAAGGCCGGCGGCACCCTGGAACAGATGCTCGCCAACAGCGGTTTCCTCAGCCGCCCGGCGGAGCTGCTGCAAGGCGGCTACGGCCTGCCGCAAAGCGCCGAGTGGCAACGCCTGGAAGCCGAAAGCAGCAGCCGCCAGCAGACCATGCGCAAACTCAGCGATGACCTCGACCGCGAAGTCCGCAGCTTGCTGGAGCCCCAGCGCCTGGCCGAGCTCAACGCCACCGAGGCGAACCTCAAGGCCATCGGCGCGCACCTGCGCCAGTTGCACAAGGACGCCGGCGGACTGGTGCTCCCTTGATCCCTTGCTGATGGGGATCGCTCCGCTCGCGGAGCGCCGCCCGCCCCATCCTACGATCGAGACAGGATGCAGGCCCCGTAGGATGGGTGGAGCCTGCGATACCCATCATTGCCCGCTCACAATGCCTCCTCATCCTCCTCCGGCAATTGCGGGTCCAGATGCAGCCAGGGAATGCGGTTCTTCACCCAGATATGCCGGTCCGGCGGAACGGCTTCGGGCCGGTCCAGGGTGGCTACCGTCAGGTCCAGGGTGTCCGGGGCGAGCTGGGTGATCAGCGCCAGCTGGCTGCCGCAGTTCGCGCAGAAGTAACGGACGCAGCTGGCAGACGAGGCGTATTCGGCCGGAGTGCCGGCGGTCCAGCGGAAGCTCGCCAAGGGTACCGTGGCCCAGGTGGTGACGATGCCGCCGGTGGTCCGTCGGCAGATCGAGCAATGGCAGTGGGCAACGTCGGTCAAGCTCGCCTCGACGCTATAGCGCAGCCGCCCACAGTGGCAGCCGCCGGTGTGCAGTTCGGTCATGGCAGTCTCCATTCGCAGGGTCTGCTTAACGCTAGCAGGCGGTTGCGCCGGGCCGCCTGCATGCGGAAGATGAGCACCTCCGGCTGACGGGATGTCGCGGTGCTCACCCTCTTCCAGGCCCTCTGGCCACTCTTTGCCCTGATCATCGGCGGTCATCTGCTGCGTCGCTGGGACTTCCCCGGCGAAGCCTTCTGGCCCGCCGCCGAGCGCCTGAACTACTTCATTCTCTTCCCCGCCCTGCTGTTCAGCAGCCTGGCCACCGCGCCACTGGACAACCCGGCACTGCCGCGCCTGGCCCTGGCAGTATTCCTCGGCCTCGGCATCGGCTGGACGGTCCTGCTGCTGGCGCGCCGCGCGCTGCACTGGCCGGCCTCGCGCTTCGGCACCATTACCCAGGGCATCCTGCGCTTCAACACCTACCTGGGCCTGGCCGCCATCGGCAGCCTGCATGGCAAGGATGGCCTGGCCGTGGCGGCGCTGATGCTGGCGCTGATGGTGCCGACGGTGAACCTGATGTCAGTCTGGGCACTGACCGCCGAACGCGGCGTGAACCTGCGCGGCCTGCTGCTACCGGTGGCGAAGAACCCGCTGATCCTCGCCTGTCTGGCCGGCGCCCTGGTCAACCTGTCCGGCATCGGCCTGCCCGGCGGCACCGACCGGCTGCTCAACCTGCTGGCAGTGGCCAGCCTGCCGCTGGGCCTGCTCTGCGTCGGCGCCGCGCTGCGCCCCCAGGAACTGGCCGGCGAGGTTCCCGCCCTGGCCTGGAACTGCGCCCTGCGCCTGCTGGCCATGCCCGCCCTCGCCTTCCTGGTGGCCCGCGTACTCGGCCTGCCGGCCATGGAAAGCAGCATCCTGGTGCTGTTCTTCGCCCTGCCCACCGCGCCCACGGCCTATGTGCTGACCCGCCAGCTCGGCGGCGACAGCCACCTGATGGCCGGCATCATCACCCTGCAGACCCTGCTCGCCGCCGGCAGCCTGCTGCTGGTGATGCGCACGCTGTCTGCCTGACGCCACGGCGGCAAACCCGCCGTTCGTCGACAAATCCCCGCAAGATCGGCCGCGATCACCGCCGAAAGCTCGTTGAAAGGTTGGCGCCTTAGCATCCGTCCCACTACCGGCACCAGACCGGTAACCCGACAACAACAAGATTGGTGATCGACATGCTCCGCACCCCCTGCCTGCCCGGCACTCCCCCGCCCGTCCTCCGCACGCCTTCGGCCACGCGCTGACCGCCCCCCGCCCGCCCGAACCAAGTCCGGAGAACCGCCATGCTGACTCTGCTCGGCTTCGCCATGGTCATCTGCTTCATGTACCTGATCATGACCAAGCGCCTGTCCGCCCTGATCGCCCTGATCATCGTCCCCATCGCCTTCGCCCTGATTGGTGGCTTCGCCGCCGGCATCGGCCCGATGATGCTGGAAGGCATCGGCAAGCTCGCCCCCACCGGCGTGATGCTGATGTTCGCCATCCTCTACTTCGCCCTGATGATCGACTCCGGCCTGTTCGACCCGGCTGTGCGCAAGATCCTCAAGCTGGTGAAGGGTGACCCGCTGAAAGTCTCGATGGGCACCGCCGCCCTGGCGCTGATCGTCTCCCTCGACGGCGACGGCGCCACCACCTACATGATCTGCGTCGCCGCCCTGCTGCCGCTGTACAGCCGCCTAGGCATGAGCCCGCTGATCATGGCCGGCCTGATCATCCTGGCCGGCGGCATCATGAACATGACCCCCTGGGGCGGCCCCACCGCCCGCGCCGCCAGCGCCCTGCACGTGGACCCGTCGGACATCTTCGTGCCGATGATCCCGGCCATGGCCGCCGGCGCCATCGCCCTGTTCGGCCTCGCCTGGGCCTACGGCAAGCGCGAGCGCGCCCGCCTCGGCGTGCTGCACCTGCCGGACGACTCGATCAACCATGACGAAATCAGCGTGTCGCAGCACCCGGAGGCCCGCCGTCCCCGGCTGCTGTGGGTGAATGGCGCGCTGACCGCCGCCCTGATGGTGGCCCTGATCAGTGGGCTGCTGCCGCTGCCGGTGCTGTTCATGATCGCCTTCAGCATCGCCATGATCATCAACTACCCCTGCCTGCAGCAGCAGAAGGAACGGGTCGCGGCCCATGCTGGCAACGTGCTGGCGGTGGTCGGCCTGATCTTCGCCGCCGGCATCTTCACCGGCATCCTCTCCGGCACCGGCATGGTGGAAGCCATGTCCAAGAGCCTGCTGGCGGTCATCCCGCCCTCCATGGGCCCCTACATGGCCGTGATCACCGCGGTGGTGAGCATGCCGTTCACCTTCTTCATGTCCAACGACGCTTTTTATTACGGCGTATTGCCGGTCCTGGCCGAGGCCGCGAGCCACTACGGCATCAGTCCGGTGGAGATGGCGCGGGCGTCTATCGTAGGCCAGCCGGTGCATCTGCTGAGCCCGCTGGTACCCTCCACCTACCTGCTGGTGGGCCTGGCCAAGGTGGAGTTCGGCGACCACCAGCGCTTCACGTTGAAGTGGGCGGTAATGATTTGTCTGTGTATCCTCGTCGCCGCCTTGCTGCTGGGGGTGTTCCCACTCTTCGGGTCGCACTGACAGCCGCAGTAGTCGCTGAATGACACCCTGATCAAGCCGGAAACTGCGTAAGCTCTTTCCGGCTTGCCCTGTTCCATCCCTAGATCAAGAAACCTGCGAGGATCAACGCATCATGGAATGGCTGACCAGCCCGGAAATCTGGGTCGCCTTCTTCACCCTGACCGCCCTGGAAATCGTCCTCGGCATCGACAACATCATCATGATCGCCATCCTCGTGGGCCGCATGCCACCGCACATGCAGGCGCGCACCCGCTTCTTCGGCCTGGCGCTGGCGATGGTCACCCGTATCGGGCTGCTGCTCTCCATCACCTGGATCATGCGGCTCACCAACGACCTGTTCCAGGTGTTCGGCCAGGGTATCTCCGGCCGCGACCTGATCCTCTTCTTCGGCGGCCTGTTCCTGCTGTGGAAGAGCAGCACCGAGATGTACCACAGCCTGGAAGGCGAAGATGAAACCGACGAGGTACCCAGCGGCGCGGCGCGCAACTTCATCGCCACCATCATCCAGATCGCCATCATCGACATCGTGTTCTCCCTGGACTCGGTGATCACCGCCGTCGGCATGGTGTCCCACGTGCCGGTGATGATTGCCGCGATCATCGTCGCCGTGCTGGTGATGATGATGGCCGCCGGCACCATCAGCGACTTCATCGACAAGCACCCGAGCCTGAAGATGCTGGCCCTGGCCTTCCTGGTGGTGGTCGGTACCGTGCTGATCGCCGAGTCCTTCGAAGTTCACGTGCCGAAGGGCTACGTCTACTTCGCCATGGCCTTCTCCCTGGCCGTGGAGGCGCTCAACATCCGCATGCGCATCGCTCGCGGCCGCAAGGAAGACCCGGTGAAACTGCGCAAGGACATTCCCGGACAGTAAGCCAAAATCTTGAAGAACGGGGCCAATTGGCCCCGTTTTTTTGCGCGCGCAAGGAGCCTGGATGAAATCCGGGAGCGGCGGAGGGACTTTCCCCGGATTTCATCCAGGCTACGGAACTGCGGAGCTGTGGGAGATTCCATGTCAATCAGTCCAGTAGGTTGGTCCGAGGAACGAGGCCCAACATTACAAGGCGAGGCCGTTGCGTTGGGTTTCGCTTCGCTCTACGCCAACCTGCGTCCGGAGCTCAGAACAGGCTCAGCTGATCTTGTTCGGGCTTCGCTTTCGCGGCTGGGTTGTTGGCCTGTTCAGTGACTCCCAGCCTTTCCGCCAGCCCGGCGGCCCGCTCGGCGCGGGTGGATACCGCTTCGCTCAGGCGCGCCGGCAGGCCCCAGATCTCCACCTTTTTCTTCGCCCGGGTGATGCCGGTGTAGAACAGTGCACGGCTGAGCAGCGGGCTGGGCTGTTCCGGCAGGGCCAGCAGCACTTCGGTGAACTCCGAGCCCTGACTCTTGTGCACGGTCATGGCGAAGGCACTGTCGTGGCTGGGCAGGCGCGCCGGGGCGAAGGGCCGGTAGCCCTCATCACCTTCGAAGAACACCCGCAAGCCGTTGGGCGTGGACAGGCAAAGGCCGATATCGCCGTTGAACAGGCCAAGGGCGTAGTCGTTCTGGCGCACCATCACCGCCCGGCCGGGATACCAGCGTTCGCGGCTGGACACGCCCAGGCGGCGCTTGATACGAGCTTCCAGGGCTTCGTTGATGCCTGCGACGCCCCAGGGCCCTTCGCGCTGGGCGGTCAGGGCGCGGAAAGCGTTGAAGGCGGCGAAGGCCGACGCGGGGTCCGCCGCGCGCACGGCGGTGAGGTAGGGCGCGTAACCCGCTTCCAGCCGCTCCAGCAGGGCAGCCGGGGTGGGGCCGGCGTTCCAGGTCAGGTCCGGATGCCCACCGCGCAGCAGCTCCAGGGTGCCGCGGGTATCGCCGCCATTGATGCGCCGCGCCAACTCGCCGATGCCGCTGTCGCCAGCGAAGCGGTGGCTGTGGGTCAGCAGCACCACGGCATCGCCGAGGCGCGAACGGGGCTGTTCCACGGGCACCGGCTGGCCCGTGATGCGCGTCAGGTCGGCAGCGGCAACGGCGTCCAGGCCACGGCCTTCGCAGAGTTCGGCGAACACTGCGCCGGCTTCCACCGCCGCCAGCTGGTCCTTGTCGCCCAGCAGGATCAGCCGTGCATCGGGCGGCAGGGCTTCCAGCAGCTTGGCCATCAGCGCCAGGTCGACCATCGAGGCCTCGTCCACCACCAGCACATCCAGCGGCAGCGGATTGTCGGCGTGATGGCGCACCTTCGGGGTGTCGCCACGGCTGCCCAGCAAGCGGTGCAGGGTGCGCGCCTCCTCGGGCAGCGCGGCCTTGATGGCGTCACTCACCGGCAGTTCGGCCTTGGCGTTGCGGATGGCCTCGGCCATGCGCGCAGCGGCCTTGCCGGTGGGCGCGGCCAGGCCGATGGCCAGACGCTCGCCGCCCGGCTGTTCCAGCAGCGCCGCCAACAGACGCACCACGGTCGTGGTCTTGCCGGTGCCCGGACCGCCGGATATCACCGCCAGGTTGCGGCGCACCGCCTGGGCGGCGGCCAGGCGCTGCCAGTCCGGTTGCTGGGTGTTGCGGGCGAACAGCCTCGCCAGGGATTCGCCGAGCCGGGCGTCGTCCACCTCCGGCCGCGCGGCTGCCCGGCGCAGCAGGTTTTCCGCCAGTTGCGCCTCGTAGGCGTGATAGCGGCTGAGGTAGAGGCGGGCGCCGTCCAGGGTCAGCGGCGCATAGCCGCCGGGTTCCGCTACCAGGGGCGAGGCCTGCAGCGCGGCGAGCCAGGCGGGCAGGGCGGGGGCCTGCAGGCCGGGACCGCCCTCGACGAACAATGGCTGCCCGGCCCAACGCGCCAGCGGCAGGCAGACATCGCCGTCGCCCAGGGCCTGGCAGCACAACGCGGCGGCCGCCAGCACGGCGTCGGGCGCCTGCGGTTCGAGGCGCTGCAGGCTCTCGGTGAAATGGCGTTCCAGCGGCCCCAGGGACCAGTCGGCCAGGCTCATCAGCGGCCCTCCTCGAACAGCAGGTCCAGCGCATCCAGCAGGCTGTCGGCGGGACGATGGAAGAACACCCCGGCGTCCGGCATGCCACGCAGGAACAGGTACCAGGCGCCGCCGAGCTGCTCGCTGGCGAAGCCGTCCAGCCGCTGGCGCAGGAAGCGCCGCAGCGCCACCAGGTAGATCAGGTATTGCAGGTGGTAGTGCTCGGCGGCGATGGCCTGCTCCAGGCGCTCGCCACTGTAGTAAGCGGCGTCCGGGCCGAGCCAGTTGGACTTGTAGTCGGCGATGTACCAGCGCCCATCGTGCTCGAAGGTCAGGTCGATGAAGCCCTTCATGAAGCCCTTGAGGGTGTCGAACTCCAGACGTTCGGCAGCCACGCGCATCACCTCCGGCAGGCCGTGGGCGGGGTCGGCGAGGATCGCCCGCAGGCGGCCCACCTCCAGCCCGGCCACGGGGAAGGTGAAGCCCAGTTCCGGCAGGCGGCGATGGGCGGCAAGAGCGGACAGGCGCAGGCCCCGGCCGTCCAGGTCGGCATCCAGCACCTGTTGCAGATGGTCGCTGGCGACCTCCACCCAGCTCTCCGGCAAGCCGTGGCCCTGCAGATGCTTCTGCACCAGCGCCGGCAGTTCGCCTTCGCCGCGCATCCAGTCCTCCAGCACGGCGTGCAGGCAGGTACCGGCGCGGGCGCCACGGGGGAAGGCGAAGAACCCACTGCCCGGCTCGGTGGCCGGCGGCACCACCAGGCCGTCGCGGTCGGGTGCTTCCATGTGCAGGCCGGCCGCCAGGCCGGAGAAACTGCCCACCCGCCAGGCGCTGGCCAGGGTGCGCTCGAGGGTCGCCAGGCCGGCTGGCGGCTGGGCGCGGGACTCGCCCTGCGCATTGGCTTCCTCGGCCTGGGGCGGCACCACGGCGATCTGTCCGCCGCTGGCGTCGGCCAGGGCTTCGAGTTCGGCGCGCAGGGCCGCGCCATCCCGGGCGGCCATGTGCCGGGCGAGGGCGCCGAGCACGTCGGCCTCGTCCAGATCACGGCCGTGCAGCAGCCAGGCGAGGGCGCAGCTGTGCAGGCCATCTTCCGGCAGCTCGCCGTCCTTCTTCGCCTTGGGCAGGGCCACCGGCCCCCAATGGATCCACAGGCGGTCGCGGGCACGGGTCAGGGCCACATAGGCCAGGCGCAGGCGCTCGGCGAAGCGCTCGCGGCGGGCCACGGCGCGGTGCTTGTCGAACTGCTCGCCGCCAAGGTCCAGCAGCGGCGTGCCGTCCTCGGCATGGCAGGTGATGTCTTCGCCCTGGCGCAGCAGGGCGCCATCCCAGAGGTAGGGGCAGAACACCAGCGGGTATTCCAGGCCCTTGCTGGTGTGCACGGTCACGATCTGCACCCGTTCGGCATCGCTCTCCAGGCGCAGCAGGGCATCGTCGCCGTGGCTTTCGGCGGCGCGCTGGGTATTGAACCAGGCCAGCAAGGGTTCCAGGCCGGGGCGCTGGAGGCTCTCGGTCTGCAGCAGCTCGGCCAGGTGGAGGAGGTTGGTCAGGCGCCGCTCGCCATCGGGCAGGGCGATCAGGCGTTCGGCCACACCCTGTTCATCGAGCCAGGCACGGAAGGCGCGCATGAACCCCTGTTGCTGCCAGAGCTGATGATAGCGCTCGGCGTTTTCGCGCTCCTCGTCCCAGGCGTGCTCGTCATCCTGGCAGCGCGCCAGTTGCTGGGCATCGCGGCCCAGCAGGCGGGTGGACAGGGCATAGCGCAGCACGCCCTCGCGGCCGGGCTCGGCGTAGGCGGCAAGCACCGCCGCCAGTTCCTCGGCCTCTTCGCTGTGCCAGACGCTGTCCCGGCCCCGGCGTACGCTGGGCACGCCACGGGCGGCGAGTTCGGCGGCGACATCAGCGGCCTGGCGGTGGCTGGCCACCAGCACGGCGATATCCCCTCCCTTGAGGGGCGAACGTGCGCCATCTTCGTCGAAATAGGCATCACCCCGGGCACTAGCGGCGAGCAGGCCGGCAATGCGCCGCGCGGTATCACGGGCCACCGCGCTGCCGGCTTCGCCCTTGCCGATCGGCTCGTCGCCCAGCCACACCAGTTCCAGCGGCGCACCGGCTTCGGGCAGCACCAGCTGCGCACGGATCCTGCTGCTGGCGCCCACCGGCGGGTAGTCCAGGCCGGGCTCGGCAAAGGGCAGGGGACGATCGAACACCTGATTGAGGGCGGCGATCAGCTGCGGCGTGGAACGGTGGTTGGTGTCCAGGCTGTACTGCCGCGCGGCCTCGTCGCGGGCCTTGAGGTAGGTGGCCAGGTCAGCGCCACGGAAGGCGTAGATGGCCTGCTTGGGATCACCGACGAAGCAGAGGTCGCCCTGGTGCTCGTACACCCGGTGGAAGATGGCGTACTGCACCGGGTCGGTGTCCTGGAATTCGTCGATCAGCGCCACCGGATAGCGCTCGCGCAGGGCCTGGCCGAGGGCTTCGCCGGCCGGGCCGCGCAAGGCGTCGTCGAGGCGGTTGAGCAGGTCGTCGAAGGCCAGCAGGCGCTGCGCCGCCTTGCGCGCCGGCAGCTCGCGGTTGAGGGTCTCCAGCAGGCGCACCTGCAGGTCGATCAGGCGTTCCTCACCAGCGGGCAGGGCTTCCTGCAAGGCATCGACCAGGCCTTGCAGCGCGGCGCAGACCGCATGGTCCGGCGCATCGAAGCCTTTCTTGGTGGCCCTGGCCAGGGCCTCGGTCGCCAGTTTTTCCAATCCGCTCGGCGGGGCGAAGAGGGAGGCCGGATCGGCGAAGTAGGCGTCCAGCTCCGTTTGCCACTGGGCGAATCTGGCGGCGTCGTAGCTGCGCTTGTTGAGGCTGTCGAGCTGCGCGAGCTGGGCCACGCACTCGCTGCCCTGGCGCTGCCAGAAGCCCTGGGCATGGCTCCAGGCTTCGCTGGCGGCGGACAGGTCGCCCGCGTTCAGGTCACGGGGTTCGACGCGCAGGTACGGCTTGCCCAGGTGCGAACGCAGGCGCTGGCGCAGCCGGGCCGGGGTGATGCGTTCCTGCGCCAGGAAGCGCGCCCAGGCCGGTTCGGCCTCGGCCAGTTCGCGCCGCCAGAGGTCGGCGAGCAGGGCATCCAGCACTTCGCGGTCGTCGGTGGCCAGTTCGCTGTCGAAGTCGCCGCCGGCTTCGAAGGCAGCGTCCTGCAAGGCGCGCTGGCAGAAGCCGTGGATGGTGAAGATGGCCGCTTCGTCGAAGCCGTGGACGGCCAGCAACAGGCGGCGGTGGGCGTCCTCGCCCGGATATTGCGCATAGAGCCCGGCCAGTACCGGATCAGGCGCCGGGGCGCCTTCGTACATGGCCAGCAAGGCGGCCAGACGCGCGCGGATGCGCTCGCGCAGCTCGGCGGTGGCCGCCGTGGTGTAGGTCACCACGAGGATCTGCCCGACGCCCAGCTGGCGTTCCAGCAACAGCCGCGCGTACAGGGCGGTCAGGGTCCAGGTCTTGCCCGTACCGGCACTGGCCTCGATCAGGCTGCGGCCGGTGAAGGGATCCTTGAGCAGGTCGAGGCTCATGGGCGGTCCTCAGTCGGCAGGCCTGCGGCCTGCTTCGCGAATGAATTCGCTCCCACCGGGAGTTCGGGGCTGCAACGGACAAGCTCCCTCTCCCCTCGGGAGAGGGTTGGGGTGAGGGGAATAGATGACGCTGTGGACCTGCCGCCCGCCTGGCGAATGAATTCGCCCCTACACACGGCATCACTCCTCATCGTCACCTCCCGCCAGGGCGTCCAGGGCCGGGCCGAAGAGGGTTTCGGCCAGTTGCTCGAAGCGCTCGCCAAGGGGGTCGCGGTCACGGAAGGCCAGGGCGTACCAAGGGTCGCGGGATTCGCCGACCGGGCCGAAATCCACACCTTCCCAGGCCACGCGTGCCTTGTTACGGGCGGCGTCGAGCGGTTCCTTGCGGCCCGGCTTGCGCAAGCCGTGGGCAAAGCCGTAGCTGGCTTTGGTGAGCAAGGGCAGGGGCGCACACAGGGCCTCGCGGTAGGCCTGCAGCCAGGGCTCCAGCAACTCGCGGGCGTTGGCCAGGGGTCCGGCCTGCCAGTCGCCGGCCGGGGACAGCAGCAGGCTGTCACGGGCGATGCCGGGCGTGGCGGCCAGGTTGAGCAGCAAATGGCGCAGCCAGAAGGGCGCCAGCTCCCATTCGCCGAGGCGATTCAGGCGCCAGCCGAACAGGCCGTCCGGGGTGACGCCGTCGAGCCAGCCGTGGATGCGCACGCCGGCCAGTTCGATATCCACCAGCAGCGGCTGTGGCACGGCCTCCGGGCGGGCCTCGAACAGGCGCGGGGCAAAGGCGCGCACCGGGCCGCGCAACTGGCCCCAGAGCGCATGCCCCACTTCGCCCACCGGCAGCCAGCCAGCGGCGCGGGCGATGCGCCTTTCAGCCTCCTCGCTCCAGCCGCGCTCCACGGCATCCAGCGCCAGTTGGCGCAGGCCACGCAAGGCCGGACCTTCGAGACTGAAAGGCTCGTCGCCGGCCAGGGCTTCCTCGGCTTCCGCCAGGCGCAGCCCCAGGCGCTGTTCGAGCAGGAAGCGCGCCGGGTGGCGGAAGCACTGGATCAGCTGCGACGGTTCCAGGGTCAGCCAGTCGGCGTCGGGTTCCGGCAACGGCTCGGCGAACGGCGCGGTGGCCGGCTGCGGGGGCTCGGCCAGGCGCCGCGCGGCGCGGAACCAGGGCGCGGCGAAACCGGCCCACTGGCCGCCGGCGAAGTTGGCCGAGGCAAACGGCTGCAGCGGATGGGCTACCAGCACCCGTTCACTGGCCTTGCGCTCCCCGGCGGTGGCGGTGAGGTCGACGGTTTCCAGCAGCTCGCTGACCAGCACCGAAGGCGGCAGGTGGGCGTTGTCCCGGGGATCGCGGCCAACGAAGCTCAAGTACAGGCCATCACGCGCCGATTGCAGGGTTTCCAGCAGCAGGTAGCGGTCGTCCAGGCGCCGGGCGCGGTCGCCGCGACGAGGCTTGCGGGCGATCAGGTCGAAGCCGGCAGCCGGGGTGCGGCGCGGGAAGGCGCCGTCGTCCAGGCCCAGCAGGCAGACCTGGCGGAACGGCAGGCTACGCATGGGCACCATGGTGCAGAAGGTCACGGCGCCGGTGAGGAAGCCCGAGGCACCGCTGCCCTGGTCCAGGGCGGCCACCAGGTGCTGGCGCACCAGGGCCAGTTCCAGCGGGCGCTCGATGCCGGCGGCCTCGGCCTGCTCGCGCAGGGCGCCGCAGGCCTGGGACAGCAGGAGCAAGGTGTCGCCAGCCTCGCGCTCGTCGAACAACTGGTCGATCAGGCTCTGCAGGGTGTCCGCCCAGTCCGCCAGCGGCCGCGGCCGGGCCATGTCGTCAGCCAGGGCGCCGAGGCGCTGGACGAAGCCGGCGAGGCGGCCGAGCAGCTGTGCGCGCGCGCCTTCCAGGGCATCCAGCGGCCAGCTGTCGCCGAGCAGGGGCGGGGCAATGCCTGCCAGTTGCGGCGGTGCGGCAAAGCCCAGCAGCAGCCGGTCCAGGCCCTGGCGCCAGCTGAAGGCGCCTTCTTCCGGCAGGCCCAGCCGCGCGCGGTGGGCGCCATCGCGGCCCCAGCGCACGCCGGCCTCGCGCAACCAGTCGCGCAGCAGCGGCAAATCTTCGCTCTCGATGCCGGCGCGGGTGGCCAGGGCGGGCAGTTCCAGCCAGGCCAGCAGCTCTTCGGCGGCGAAGCGGCTCTGGGGCAGCTCCAGCAGGGCCAGGAAGGCTTCCACCAGCGGCAGCTCGGCGCGCAGGCTGCGGTCGGCCAGGCTGAAGGGAATGCGCGGCACGCCTTCGCGGGGAGCGAACACCGCCTCGATATAAGGGGCGTAGCGCTCGATGTCCGGGGTCAGCACCACCACCTGGTCAGGGGTGAGGCCGGGGTCGGCCTTGAAGCGCGCCAGCAGCTGGTCATGCAGCACTTCCACTTCACGCAAGGGCGAGTGGCAGAGGTGCACTTCCAGGGAGCGGTCGTCCTCGCGCAAAACCATGCGCTCTTCGGGGCGGCGGGTGCGCAGGCGCAGGATGTCGTTCTGCACGGCTCGCAGCAGGCTGCTGTCGTGCAGGTCTTCGTCCTCGGCGTAGACGCCGGTTTCCTGGCCGCCCAGGGCGAACAGGCCATCGAAGAAGTCGCGGCCCTGCTTGCCGAGGCTGGCCAGCAGCGGATGGCCGACATCCAGGTACCAGTCGTCGATGCCTGGCTCTGGCAGTTTCGCCAGCTCGCGGATATCGCGGATATCGCCCCAGGCTTCGCGGCAGGGGTTGAGGGCGAAGAGGATCACCTGGCAATGCCGCGCCAGGCCTTCGAGCACGCGCATGTGGTGCGGCGGCAGGCTGCTGATGCCGAACACCACCAGCCGCTCGGGCAGCCCCGCGACAGGCGCGCCATCATGCAGGCGCGCCAGCAGGTCGCCCAAGAGGCGCGCGCGGTGTGGGTGACCGTCGGCGGTGAGCTCACGCCAGAGCAGGGCCTGCCATTCCTCATCCGCGCCCAGCCCCAGCAGCTCGCCGCGCTCCCAGGCATCGAGCCAGTCGTCGCGGTAGAGCAGGTACTGGTCGAAGACGTCGGCGATGCGCGAGGCCAGGGTCAGCCGGCGGCGTTCGTCGCCGCCCTCCAGGTACTGCGCCAGGCGCGGCGCGCGGACCAGGTTGTCGGCCTCGCAGAGCCAGTCGTAGAGGCGCCAGCCCAGGGTCACCGGGTTGAACGCCGATTGCGGCGGCAGCTCGCCGAGCACCAGGCGGGTGATGTCCCAGACGAAGCGCGCCGGCAGCTGGATATCCAGGTGCATGGCGATGCCTTGCTTGCGCGCCAGCTGCAGGGTCAGCCAGCGTCCCATGCCCTGGCTCGGCACGACGACCCGGGCGGGCGCCAGCGGGTCCTGCTGGGGTTGCGCGAGCAGAGTGCAGGCCAGCTCGCCGAGGCTTTCCAGGTCATTGGCGTGGTAGAGGTTGAGCATGGAGGTGCCGCTTGCTGAAGGTGCGCACAGGTTAGCAGCCGGGTCGGTCGAAGGTCGCCCCCATCACGCACTTCGGCGCCAGGAAAACGCATGCGGAAACCACCTCAGCTTCTTGCGCCAACTTGTTGATCGGCAACGAGCACAAATCCCGGAGACGGGCTTTACTTATCATCAGGTAAAGAAAAGTCAGGCAGGCAACGGTAATCCGTCGGGGCCAGGACGGTCCAACGATGACATCCCTGTTGCAACTCGCCTGCCTGGGCCGCTGTTTTCCCGCCCATGGACGCAGCGGCCTTCAAGATAGCCAGGAGGGCCACTATGCTGACCTTGCTCAATCTCCTCTCGGCCATCGCCCTGCTCATCTGGGGCACGCACATCGTGCGAACGGGCATTCTCCGCGTGTACGGCTCCAACCTGCGCCGCCTGCTCAGCCGCAGTGTGCGCCGCCGCCCCCTGGCCTTCGCCGCGGGTATCGGCGTCACTGCCCTGGTGCAGAGCAGCAATGCCACCGCGCTGCTGGTCAGCTCCTTCGTCGCCCAGGGCCTGATGCTGCTGGCGCCGGCGCTGGCGATCATGCTCGGCGCCGACGTCGGCACGGCGCTGATGGCCCGGGTGCTGACCCTGGACCTGTCCTGGTTGTCGCCGCTGCTGATCTTCTTCGGGGTGATCTTCTTCCTCTCCCGCAAACAGACTCGCCTGGGCCAGCTGGGGCGGGTCGGCATCGGCCTCGGGCTGATCATCCTCGCCCTGCAGCTGATCATCGCCGCCGCCGAACCCATCACCACCGCCAAGGGGGTGAAGGTGCTGTTTTCCTCGCTGACCGGCGACGTGCTGCTGGACGCCCTGACCGGCGCGCTATTCGCCATGATTTCCTACTCCAGCCTGGCGGCCGTGCTACTCACCGCCACGCTGGCGGCCTCCAAGGTGATTTCCCTCAAGGTGGCGCTCTGCCTGGTGATCGGCGCCAACCTCGGCAGCGGCGTCGTCGCCCTGCTCAGCAGCACCCTGCAGAACCCCTCCGGACGCCGGGTGGTCCTCGGCAGCCTGCTGTTCAAGCTCGCCGGCTGCATCCTGGTGCTGCCGCTGGTGGGGCCACTGGCCCACTGGATCGACAATTGGCCGATCTCCACCGCCGAACTGGTGATCGCCTTCCACCTGCTCTACAACAGCGTGCGCTGCACCCTCTGCCTGCCGCTGACGGTGCCCATGGCGCGCTTCTGCGACTGGCTGCTGCCGGACCGCCCGCAGCCCGACGATGTGGCCAAGCCGCGCCACCTCGACCCGGCCGACCTGGAAACCCCCAGCCTGGCGCTGGCCAATGCCGTGCGTGAAACCCTGCGCATGGGCGATATCGTCGAGCAGATGCTGAACAACCTGCTGCACCTGCTGCGCGGCGGCGACCCGCTGCTGGGCAAGGACATCCATCGCCTGGACGACGACATCGACGCCCTCTACACCGCCATCAAGCTCTACCTGGCGCGCATGCCCCGCGAAGATCTGGGCGAGCGTGACAGCCGGCGCTGGGCGGAAATCATCGAGCTGACCATCAACCTGGAGCAGGCCGGGGACATCATCGAGCGCATGCTCGACGACGTGCAGAGCAAGAACACCGCCCAGGGCCGGGCCTTCTCCGACGAGGGCCTGGCGGAGATCGTCAGCCTCCACGACCAACTGGTGGAAAACCTGCACCTGGCCCTCTCGGTGTTCCTCAATGGCGACCTGGAAAACGCCAAGCGCCTGCGCCGCGCCAAGCAGCGCTTCCGTATCCTCGAACGGCGCTTCGCCCACGCCCACGTCTCGCGGCTGCACCAGCAGGTGGTGCAGAGCATCGAGACCAGCGCCCTGCACCTGGGCCTGATCGGCGACATGAAGCGCCTCAACTCGCTGTTCTGCGCCATCGCCTACGCGGTGCTGGACAACCCGGACGCCCCCGAAATGGTGGAGGACGAGCGGGCACCCGAGGCACAGTCGCGCTACTTCGAACCGGAGATCGGCTCGCATCGCTGAACCGCGCTCTTCACAGCGTGCGGGCTGCTTGGGCAGAATCCGCCCATGACGCCTCATGACTCTTCCAGCGCCTCGGTCAGCGCCAGCCTGACCCAGGCCGTCCTGCACGCCGCCAACCAGCTCGGCCTTTCCCGGGCGGAACTGCTGCGCGCCAGCAGCCTCGACGAAAGCCGCCTCGCCGACCCGGACGCGCGTATTCCTTTCAGTGCCCAGGAAGCGCTCTGGGAAACCATCCACCGCCGCCTGCCGCATCCCGAACCGGGCTTGGCCATCGGCCGTGCCCTGGCACCCGGCCAGTTCAGCGTACTCGGCTACCTGCTGCAGAGCAGCCCGACCCTGGGTGAAGCCCTGGAGGCCGAACTGCGCTACCAGCGGCTGGTGGGCGAGGGCGGCAGCCTGGCCCTGGAAGTGCGCGGCGATGAACTCTGGACTCTGTACCGGCCGCTGCACCCGCAGCTGCCGGCAACCCGCGCACGGGTGCTGGCGCTGATGGCGTTCTGGCTGGAACTGATGCGTCCGCTGCTGGCGGACCTGCGCCTGCTCAAGGCCTGCTTCGTGCACGCCGAGCCGGCGGACACCAGCCTGTACCAGCAGTGCTTCGCCTGCCCGCTGCAGTTCGAGGCGGAGGATTACACCCTAGTGCTGCCCCTGGCCTTGCGCTCGGCGCCGCTGAAGCAGGCCAACCCGCCGCTGCAGGCGGTGCTGCGCCAGCACGCCGAAGCCCTGCTGGCACGCCTGCCCAGCGAAGGGTTGCGCGCACGGGTGGTCGCCCTGCTCGGCGCCCAATTGGCCCGGGGCGAACCCGACCGCGGCGCCCTGGCCGCGGCCCTCGGCCTCAGCGAACGGACCCTGCAACGGCGCCTGGCCGACGAAGGCAGCAGCTACCAGCAGCTGCTCAACGACACCCGCCGCCACCTGGCCGAGCGCCATCTGGAAGAAGGCCGCCTGCCGATTGCCGAGATCGCCGTGCTGCTGGGTTATTCCGAGCCCAGCGTGTTCTTCCGCGCCTTCCGCCAGTGGACCGGGCTGACGCCGGGGGAGTACCGGCAGAAGCACCGGAGCTGAGTTTTCCTTGCTCTTCGTAGTGGCGAATTCATTCGCCAAGGGCCGCGCAGCGGCCCCGTAGGTTGGCGCCGAGGAACGAGGCCCAACGCGCCCGGCATCAACCGCGAATTGTTGGGCTTCGCTGCGCTCTGCCGCAACCTACGAACGTCCGCCGCAGCTTGTAGCCTGGATGAAATCCAGGAACGGAGGAAGGATTCAGCCCAGCGTCGATGCAATCCCACGCGCCTTGAGAAACGCCAGGAACGCCTCGCGGCTGGTGTACTTCGGCCGGTAGCCGAACTCGTGCTTCAGCCGGCGGTTGGCCAGCACCGGGCGGTATCGCAGGAAGTCCAGTTGCTCCGGGCCATAGCGGGTCAGGCCCAGGGGCTTGAGCACGGCCAGGGCGGTGCGCAGCAGGCCTGCGGGCAGCGGCCGGTAGGGTTTGCCGAGGATGCCGGCGATCTCGGCCATGCTCAGCGCGCCGTCGCCGGCCAGGTTGTAGATGCCTTCGGCGCCGCGCTCCAGGCCTTCACGGATGATCGCCACCACGTCCTGGTCCCAGATGAACACGAAGCGGCTGTCATGCCCCCTGATGCCCAGCACCGAGCGCTTCTGGAACAGCTCGGTGATCTGGTTGTTCACCTGCTCGCCCAGGATGGTGCCGGGGCGCAGCACCAGCTGGCGCAGTTGCGGATGACGCTGGCGCGCGTCGGCCAGCAGCAGCTCCACCTCGCGCTTGTGGCGGGCGTAGGCGAAGCGGTCATGACCGCGCAGCGGATGCTGCTCATCGATCCATTCGGCGTTCTCCGGGTAATAGCCGTAGGCAGCACCCGAACTGGTGACGATCAACTGTCCGACGCCCTGGGCCAGGGCCGCATCCAGCACGGCGCGGGTGCCGCCGACGTCGATGGCATGCAGGCGTTCCTCGCTCATGCCCCGCGGCGGAGTCACCACCGAAGCCAGGTGCACGATGGCATCGGGCTTCCAGCGTTGCACGCAGGACGCCACCTCATGGGGCAGGCTGATGTCCAGGGACACCGGCTCGATACAGGCCGCAAGGCCCTGGCGCGCCAGCGGACGGATATCCGCCGCCACCAGAGTCCAGTCCGGGTGGCGCGTGGCCAGGTCGCGCAAGAGTTGCTGGCCGATGAAACCGGCGGCGCCGGTGATCAGGACGCGCATGGGAGCTCCTCCTGGACACGGGGCGGGTTGCGCCGCCAGACGGCCACCAGCAGCAGGCCGGAAACGATGTGCCAGAGCCCCCAGAAGCCGGCCACCAGGGCCATGTCCACCTGGCCGCCGAACTGGGTGAGGATCAGCCCGAGGGCCAGCCCGGAGTTCTGCATGCCGACCTCGATGGTCAGGGCGCGGCGGTCCGCGTCGGCAAGGCCGGTCAGGCGCGAGGCGCCCCAGCCCAGCAGCAGGGCGCCGGCGTTGTGCCCGACCACCACCAGCAGCACCAGCCCGGCGTTGGCCAGCAGCAGTTGCCAGTTGCCCGCCGCCGCCACCACCAGGAAGACGCCGAAGGCGAGCAGCGAGAAGCGCTTGAACCAGGGCAGCACGCGGGCGCTGAAGGCCGGTGCCAGGTTGCCCGCCGCCATGCCGGTCAACAGTGGCAGCACCAGCAGCAGCACCAGGCCGCCGATGATGCCGCCGGCATCCACATCCAGGCTGCTCATCTGGCCCTGCAGGAAGGCGGCGGTGTCCGGGTTGAGGCTGGCGGTGGCGGCGAAGTTCAGCGGCAGGCTGAGGATCGCCAACAGGCTCGACAGGCTGGTGACGCTCACCGACAGCGCGGTATTGCCCCGTACCAGGTGGGTGATGACATTGGACAAATTGCCGCCGGGGCAGGCGGCCACCAGCAGCATGCCCAGTTCCAGGCCAGGGCGCAGGTCGAGGAGGAGGGTCGCAACCAGGGTCAGCCAGGGCAGCAGGAGGCACTGGCAGAGCAGCCCCACCAGCGCCGGCAGGGGCCGTTTCAGGACCAGGAGGAAATGGCCCAGGCGCAGCTCCAGCGCCACGCCGAACATCATCGCGGCGAGCACCAGCCCGAGTATCAGTTGCTGACTGCTGTCGTAGTTCATCGATAGTTTCTCTTGTTGTTCTTCTGTCGCCGCTCGCGGGCGCAAGGCCGGAGCAGCTTAGCCCTCCCCCCGCGGGAGCGGCAGTGACCGAGATCGCCAAGGCGAGTGGCCATTCGCGACAGTCGCCGGCCAGTTGCCAGTCCACGCCCACTGGTCCAGAGTGCCAGCAACTACCCCGGAGCAGGACGCCCATGCCGATCAGGAAGCTGCGCATCAGCGATATAGAAGCCTTGCACCGGCTGTTCGCCGAGGTCAGCGCCGAAGGCGAGTACCTGCTGCGGGCCGAGGCGCCCCCGCTCGAAAAGATGCGCGCCCTGCTGCTGCGCTCGCTGCCGCTGGACCTGCCGCAGTTCGTCGTCGATGCCGAAGGCGATCTGGTGGGCTCCATCGAGATTTTCCCGGCCAGCCTGTGCCGGATGGGCGACGGCTCGGGGGAGGACTTCGGCGTGCTCGGCATGCAGGTGCGCAAGGCTCATCGCGGCCGTGGCCTGGGCGGGCAGTTGATGGAAGTAGCGCTGTCGCATTGCCGGCGGCTGGAGATGCGCCGGGTGGAGCTGGCCGTGCTGAAGTCCAACGAAGCGGCGATCCGTCTGTACCAGCGTTTCGCCTTCCATTGGATGGAGGACCTGCCACCCGTCACCCTGCCCAATGGCCACTCCGACCAGCCACAGAAAATGCGCCTGCTGCTGGACTGAGCGGCAGGCCGTCAGCCCGACCCTCGCGCGCCTTCTCAGGGCTTCCGGTGGGCAGTATCCTGCGCGCCTCCGCCCACAGCCCAGTCGCCACCGATGTTGCTGTCCACCGTCAAACCGCAAGTGCTCAAGCTCATCGAGCTGCTGCAACGCCATCCACGGCTGATCGCCCTCTACGGCTTCTGCTCCGGCATGGCGAGCTTCTTCCTGGTGGAGCGCGGCGCGCGGGTGGCCAAGGTGATCGCCATCCTGCTGCTGGTGAGCTGGGTCTGGCTGATGCTGGAGAACCTGTTCCGGCGCAGCGTCGAGCGCCTCTTCGGCATCGAACTGCCGCCCCCCCTGATGCGCTTCCTGACCCAGCTGATCCATCAGGAAAGCCTGTTCTTCGTGCTGCCGTTCTTCGCCATCACCACCAGCTGGAACAGCGGCCAGGCCCTGTTCACCGGCCTGCTGGGCGTGGCGGCGCTGTGCTCGATCACCGACCCGATCTACAACCGCCACCTGGCGCCACGCCGCTGGCTGTTCCTGGCCTATCACACGCTGACGCTGTTCGCCGTACTGCTGGCCGCGCTGCCGCTGATCCTCCAGCAGACCACCGCGCAGAGCTACCGCTGGGCGCTGGGCGCCGCGGTGACGTTGTCCTTCCTCAGTCTGCTCGGGGTGTTTCGCGGGCAGCGCTGGTGGCGGGTGCTGGGTCTGGCGCTGCTGCCCCTGGCCCTGGGCGGGCTGGGCTGGGTGGCGCGGGGCTGGGTACCGCCGGCGACCCTCTGGCTGACCGAAGTGGCGGTGACGCCCAGCCTGGACAACCATCGGCGCACGCCGGGCGAGGGCGTGGAAGAAGTCAGCGCCGCCGAACTGCGCAGCAAGGGGCTCTATGCCTACACCGCGATCAATGCACCGCGCGGGCTGAACGAACGCATCTACCACGTGTGGCGCTTCAATGGCCGCGAGGTGGATCGCATCGCCCTGGGCATCCAAGGCGGTCGTGAAGCCGGCTACCGGGCCTGGACCCACAAGCAGAACTTCCCCAGCAATCCGGTGGGGCGCTGGCAGGTCCAGGTCCTTACCGAGGCAGGGCAGATGATCGGCACCCTGCGCTTCAGGGTCACCCCGTCCGAGCTGCCGCCCAAGCCGCATTGAGCGCTGTAGGAGCGAGCTTGCTCGCGAACCTCCCAGTGCAACCTTTCGCGAGCAAGCTCGCTCCTACACAAAGCAGTGATTCAGCCGAAGAACCAGTAGCAGACGCCGATGGAGGCGAGCACGCCGGCCAGGTCCGCCAGCAGGGCGCAGCCCACGGCGTGGCGCGCGCGCTGGATACCCACGGAGCCGAAATACACCGCCAGCACGTAGAAGGTGGTCTCGGTGCTGCCCTGCATGGTGGCGGCCACCAGCGCCGGGAAGCTGTCAACGCCCTGGCTCTGGATCGTCTCGATCAGCATCGCCCGCGCGGCGCTGCCGGAGAAGGGTTTGACCAGGCCGGTGGGCAGCGCCTCGACGAAACGGCTATCCAGCCCCAGGCCTTCCACCCCCCAGCGGATCACGTCGAGCAACTGGTCCAGGGCGCCCGAGGCGCGCAGGGCACCCACGGCGCAGAGCATGGCGACCAGGTAGGGCAGGAGGTTCTTCGCCACATCGAAGCCTTCCTTGGCGCCTTCCACGAAGGTTTCGTAGACCGGCACCTTCTTCAGCGCCCCCATCACCAGGAAGCAGAGGATCAGGGCAAACAGGGTCAGGTTGCCGAGCAGCGAGGACAGCGCCGTCAGCGCGGTCGCGGAAAGGCCGGCCAGCACCGCCATGAAGCCGCCGAGCAGGAACGCGGCGCCGCCGAACCAGGCGAGCAGGACCGGATCGGTCAGCCTGATCCGCTGCATGAAAGCCACCGAAAGCAGCGCGGTCATGGTGGAAATCGCGTTGGCCAGGAGGATCGGCAGGAACACCAGGGCCGGGTCCGTGGCACCGGCCTGGGCGCGATACATGAAGATGGTCACCGGCAGCAGCACGAAGGAAGAGGCGTTCATCACCATGAACAGCACCTGGGCGTTACTCGCCGACGTGCTGCTGGGGTTCAGCTCCTGCAGCGCCTTCATCGCCTTCAGGCCGATGGGCGTGGCGGCGTTGTCCAGGCCCAGGCCGTTGGCGGTGAAGCTCAGGGTGACCAGGCCGAGCGAGTGGTGGCCCCGCGGCACCTCCGGCATCAGGCGGGCGAACAGCGGGCCGAGCAGGCGCGCGAGAATGTCCACCAGGCCGGCCTTCTCGGCGATGCGCAGGAAGCCCAGCCACAGGGTCAGGGTGCCGAACAGCAGCACCATCACATCCACCGAGAGCTTGGCCATGGCGAACAGGCTTTCCACCATCGCCGCCCACACCCCCGGGTCACCCCCGATCCAGCGCACCAGGGCGGCCACCGCCGCCACCAGGAAGAAGCTCAGCCACAGGCCGTTGAGCATTTGCAGTCCCCCAGAAATCAGTGAGGCGGATTCTAGCGGGGCCGCCGGTAGAGCGGCGAATTCAATCTGCCTTCAAGTCCGCGCAATACCAATCCGCCCTCACCCCAACCCTCTCCCCTTGGGAGGGGGGGCGGGGGCGAGGGCGAGGGCAGTTGAGCCCCCGCTGGAACTTGCGCCAGAGCACCCACAAAAAAGCCCCGACCAGGCCGGTAATGCTGTTCACATAAGCATTTGAGCTGTTGCCGTGGCTCCCCGAGAATCCGATGCCAGACCTCTGGCATCGGATTTTTTATGTCCTTTCAACAGCAGTTGCTCGACCTGGGCGAGTTGTTCAAT